>NUMR01000084.1 GCA_002578045.1 Bacillus cereus | reverse complement strand
TCAAATGGATCTGTTGGTGGGGAAATCACAAAACGTCTAGTAGCAATGGCTGAGCAACAACTTGGCGGTGGATTTACTCGTTAATTATATAGTGCATGGATTAGAAGGAGAGAATATTTATCTCTCCTTTTTTATTACGTATGTGGAATTGAAACTGAAATTTCGATAAAATAAAACTGTTTAATAGATAGTTAAAGGAGATAAACATTATGAAAGGAAGAAAACAATGATAAGGGAAGCAACTAAAAGAGATGTAGCATATATTTTAGACATTTATAATGATGCAATACTTCATACAACAGCTGTATATGTGTATAAACCTGTAACCCTTGAAAATAGAATAGATTGGTTTGAACAAAAACAGGCCGATGGCTATCCAATTTTCGTATACGAACTAGATAATAAAGTAGTAGGATTTGCGACATTCGGCCCATTTAGAGCATGGCCTGCTTACAAATATTCAATTGAACATTCTGTGTATGTTGATAAGGAATATAGAAAAAATGGTATTGGATCCTCTTTGATGGAAGAATTAATAACAATTGCAAAAGAAAGAGAATATATGACCTTAATTGCTGGAATTGATGCGGAAAATGAGAAAAGTATTGCCTTGCATCAAAATTATGGATTTGTTCATGCAGGAACAATACAAAAAGCTGGTTATAAGTTTAATAGATGGCTGGATTTAGCTTTTTATCAATTGGAACTTAATGGACCTGAAAATCCTATAGAAGAATAGAAGCTTTTCGTGAAAATGTATGTTTTTAGGTAGCAAGGAGTAATTCATGCTACCTTTTTCTTATTGTCATAACAAATATAATCTGCCAAAAAAGGTTTTTTATATTCTATATTGAATTATTAAAAGGTGATATAACAATGTGAAAAGAGGAATGGAAATGGAAACTGTCATTCAAAAAATGAAAGAGATACAAGCTGGTCATGTAGGAGTAGCTATTTATTCTACAAAAAACGAACGTATAGTTGCTTCATATAATAGTGAATTATATATTCCTTTAGCATCGGCAGCGAAAGTAGTAATTGGATTTGTAGTAGCGAAAATGGTGAAGGAAAATAAACATAATTGGAATGATATACTTCATCACATTAAATTTAATCCAGATGAAGATAGTGCACAGTTATATCCACATTTACAAGGAAGAAGTGCTCTAAAACTTAATAAAGCGGTTGAAGTAATGATAGCTTGTCACGATAGTTACATTGCGCAGTCAGTTGTAATGCACTGCGGTGGATGGGATGCTGTCAGAGAATATGTCTCAACATACTTTTCGAAGATTCATATACAGGAAAACCCTAGAGATGAGCAAAATGTCGGAGAGTTAAATCAAGTTCTTTCACTTTTAGTACATATTTTTCAAGGTTATAAATTAGAACCAGAATTATGGGAACCAATTATTAATGGAATGGTAAGACAACAAGGTAATTATGAAAGTATCCCGTATTATCATTTAGCTCATATGACAGGTGGATTGCCTACAGCTACAATAAATATTGGTATAATGGGAATGTTTCATGAATTTCCGTTTCTTTATGTTATTGGGGGAAAAGGTTTGCCTAATCGACGTGAAAATAAAGAGGTAGATGAAGTTTTTGCAGTAGCTTTGAGGTACATATATAAAGAATATAGTGAAAGTATGCTAGGGGTGAGCGATTGAAAAGAAACTTAAAGACATCAACAATCATTATTTTAATTGTAACGATTATTGCTCTTGAAGTTGGAATCGCACTATACGATCACAATTTGTCATTATATACAATTTACTTTGCTGCGATTCTTATTTGTATTGTATTGCTTTTTGGCACACGTGTTTCTGAAGAGAAAGAAAGTACATCCAAACAGAGACGAAGAAAAACGGCTCTTATATTTTGGCCATCTATTTTAATATTAATTACTAGTTTTGCAGTTATAAGTTATGTAAGAACAGGCTATGTCTCTGTACCAAGGATAATTGGTTTTTCATGCTTTGTTATATATGGTGGATTTGTATTTGTTAGTATTTTAAAGAGAGGAAATAAAGTGAAACTTTAATCAGTGGGGGGTTGTCCATCCCCCACTGATTATGAGCCCACACCAATCGGGCTTTTACGGGAAGTTATCTCCCACCTAACTTCCTCGCATTCCCCGAATTTTGAGGTGGGAGTCTTACTGCCCACAAATAGCGGGATAAAAATGAAATGTAGCTTACATTGGAATACAGTGTATATAAATAAGGATGTAGAACAGAAGCAAATAAAATGATTGATTGGTCGTATGATTTAGTACTACAATCATTTTCAAAGAAAAAGCAGCAAGAGTTATTGGATTGATATATATATTAGGGGTGGATAAAATGAAAGACTTGATCAAGGATACGTATGATAAATTAGCGAGTACATATAAAGAAAATCTAGATTTAGCAAATCCATATAACAGTTATTATGAAAGACCAGCGATGATGGAGATTATTCCTAAGAAACTAGAAGGGAAGAGGATACTAGATGCTGGATGTGCAGCTGGATGGTATACTTCTCAATTCTTAGGAAGGGGAGCAAACGTTACTGCAATTGACGTAAGTTCTGAAATGGTAAAAGCCGCAAAGGAAAGTACAGGTGATAAAGCAACGTTTCTTTGTCACGATCTGCAAGAAACGTTGCCATTTGAAGATAATACGTATGATATGATTGTAAGCTCGTTAACCCTTCATTACTTAGGAAATTGGAATCAAGTATTGCAGGAGTTTCGTCGTGTATTGAAGCCAGGTGGAGAACTTATATACTCCGTTCATCATCCTTTTATGGATTTCACAAAGTTTACATGTGAAGATTATTTTGAAAAACAATTATTAGTAGATACTTGGGATAAACCAAATATTACAATAGAAGTTAGTTTTTTTAGAAGGTCACTCCAAGATATAATTAATGAAACAACAAAATACTTTGTATTAGAAAAAATAGTGGAACCGAAGCCGGTTGAAAAGATGAGAGAAGTAGACGGAAAATCATATCATTATTTAAGTACAAATCCACATTTTCTTATTATTAAAGCAATTAATAAAGTGAAACTTTAATCAGTGGGGGGGTGTCCATCCACCACTGATTATGAGCCCACATCAATCGGGCTTTTACGGGCAGCTATCTCCTACCTAACTTCCTCGCATTCGCCGGATTTTTCGTAGCGGTGGTAGTTGGGCTGAAAAAGCTAGAGGTTGCTGTACTACTTGTCGCCGGCGTAGTCATCCTACATTTCATCTAGATAATCTTGGTTTTTGGCTTGCTAGGTCAATTTAGCAGGAAAATGATACAAATAACAAAGAAAAGAGTATGGGGAGTATCCATATTCTTAACAACATAGAAATGATTTAACTTAAGGAGTGTTTATAATGGCTAGAGTTTTATTCATTAACGCCGGATCAGAAGGGCATATAAATCCAACATTGCCAGTTGTAGAAGAACTGATTTCCCGCGGTGAAGAGGTAGTTTATTTTTCAATAGAAGCTTTCAGGGAGCGTATTGTGAAGACAGGTGCTACTGTACGAACGATTGATGATCAAAAATTTTTAAAAGCTTTTCTTTCTGGTGGTCGAAATTATTTACAGGAAAGAATAAACGGTCTTTTACATACAGCGGATATTGTAATATCTAGTGTTTTAGAACAAATTGAAGGTGAGCATTTTGATTATATGATTCATGATTCTATGTTTGGCTCTGGTCGTTTAATTGCTCAAATTCTTAAACTTCCAGCAATTAATTCATGCACATCTTTTGCGCAGGATGAAAAATCATTTAAACAAATGTTTGACCATCTTTCGAAAAATATCCCAGTAGAAGTTCATGATAGTATACA
The DNA here is from genome assembly GCA_002578045.1 of Bacillus cereus. Classification (GTDB taxonomy): domain Bacteria; phylum Bacillota; class Bacilli; order Bacillales; family Bacillaceae_G; genus Bacillus_A; species Bacillus_A cereus_AK. The sequence continues at coordinate 51,448 of NUMR01000084.1, read as the reverse complement.
TAATGATTTTCAAAACTTAACAAAGGGAATTGCAGAAAAATATGGTGTTGAAATAAAATCACCGTATGAAGTTTTTTGTAATCCAGCATCACTTACTATTGTGTATACAATTAAGGAGTTCCAACCTTTTGGAAATACGTTTGATGAAACATTTCAATTTGTAGGTCCATCTATCTCTACACAAGTGAAAAATGAAGATTTTGATTTTACTTCAATTGAAATGAAAAGTCCGATTTATATTTCACTAGGTACTGTTTTTAATGAATCAATTGATTTTTATAAACTTTGTATTAAAGCGTTCGAGAATAGTGAGCATACAATTGTTATGTCTATTGGTAGTAAAACGAAAATAAGTGATTTAGGTGATATTCCTAAAAACTTCATTGTGAAAAATTATGTACCTCAAACTGAACTGCTTACATATACGAAACTATTTATTACACACGGCGGGATGAACAGTACGCAAGAAGGACTATATAACGGAATTCCGCTCATTGTAATACCACAAAGTGCAGATCAACCAGTAATCGCAAAGCAAGTGGAGAATCTCGGGGTAGGAGTTACATTACATATGAAAGAATTAACTGAGGAGCAACTACGTGAAAGTGTAGAGATCGTATTAAATAACCCTTCATTTAAAGAAGCTGCTTTGAATATGAAGGAGTCTTTCCGAAAATCAGGTGGGTATAAACAAGTGGTTGATGAAATTTTTAAATTTACAGGTCGGTATTAAAACTATACATGTAAAAAGTGTATACATGAAATAGTATAAAAGGAAGAAATCTTTTGGCTCCTTCCTTTTACTCACATATACCTATTGTTTATTGATATATTATGAAATGATAGCATTCATCGCTATTAAAATATAGCATTTAAAGTGATTGATCAGATATGCAATTATGCATATAGAGCACCAATTTTATAACATAGAAGAAATCTATTTATATACTACCCTCTCTATTATGATAACACTTTCGTCATAAGTATATGTGGAATACCATCTTCCATAAATACATCAGAAGAAGTTTGATATCCTAATTTTTTATAAAATCCTTCAGCTTGTGTTTGACCGTGTAGTTTCACTTTGGTAGCTTTTGTGTTACGGGCAATTTCTTCTAACGTTTGAATAATTACTTTTCCTAATCCGTATTTACGATAGTCTTTTAAAATACAAATTCGTTCTAATTTTCCGGTGCCGTCAACAAATCGTATACGACCTGTACCTACAGGAAGCTCGTTATAATAAACTAAAATATGTTTACAGTCTTTGCTAATTTGATCAAATGTATCAAATTCATCTTCAAGAGGGACACCTTGTTCTTTTACAAATACTTCTTTTCGAATATGAAAGGCAGTTTTTAAATCTGTAAATTCTGTTATGAGTTTGGATTGCAAATCGTTCAGCCCTTTCTAGTGTGATGTGCTTTTGTTCTCATAGTATATCATAAAGGAGCGTTATAAGAAGAAAGAATAAAATGAAACTTTATCCATTTTCAGCCCGCTTTCTTTTTCTTTTATCATAACGAGTTATAAAGGGAAAATCTATGTATTGTATAAAAATATTTGTTATAATTGAAAAAAATTATCAATTGCATTTTAGTTTGTATATAAGGAGCGCGAACTTTATGGAGACTAACGGTTTTCATGATGTTTTTCATTTAATATTTAGAAAAAATAGAATTTAGAATGTTATAAAAAACAGATTAGTTATTTTTTCTAGATATTAAGTTTCTGAATTTTTAATAACGGTGGTGAGAATATGTTCACTGAAGAACGTAGAGAGAAAATCTTAGAGTTACTTAAGAAAGATGGAAGGGTAATCGCAAAGGATCTTGCGGAAACGTTCGACATGTCTATCGATTCTATAAGAAGAGATCTGTCAATAATGGAGAAAGATGGATTATTAAAAAGAACACATGGGGGTGCCACTGAACTAGCACGAGTGAGAAACATAGCTACTGAACCATATAAACGTTACAGTGATAGTTCAATATATGAGGAAGCAATTGCAAGAGTAGCTGCTTCTTATATAAAAGAAGGCAATTCAATTTTTATTGGCGGGGCTTCTATTCATTATGCAATGCTAAAATATTTACCGGAAATATCATTTACAGTTGTTACGAATTCTATAGAAATAGCTAGTCAGCTAAGGAAATGTAAGAACATCGATACGTATTTAATTGGTGGAAAAGTAAAACCTTCAGGGAATATTACGGATACACTTGCATCTGAATTGATTAGTAATTTTATTATTGATCTTAATTTTTCTACAGGTGGAGGCATTTCATTACATGGTATAAGTACCTCAACACCGGAGATTGCTTATTTTGGAAAAACAGTAAATAAAATTGCTCGAAGAAATATTTGTCTAGCCCCGCATTATAAACTTGGTGTCGATTGTTTTATAAAAGGAGAACCTCTTAATGAAATTGATCTTATTATAACGGATGAAGAGGCAAGCAAGGAATTAATTCAAGAGTTTGAGAAGCAGGATAAAAAATTGGTAATAGCCCAATCTACTAAATAACAAAGGGGGTTTACAATGATTATAAAAGAGCAAGAGTTTCATATAAATGGTTTAGTTTATACAATTCGTTCAGCGGTTAAGGAAGATGCAGATCAGTTATCTAAAATACGAGTGCAAATTGATGGAGAAACTGAAAATATGGATAGAGAAGCTGGAGAGGGATTTATAGATGCGGAGGGGTTTCAGGAAATAATAAAAATAGATGGTGTAGAACTGAAGAATCTCTTTTTAGTTGCAGAAGTTCGTAATCGAATCGTTGGATTTTCAAGATGTGAAGGATCTAATTTGCAGAGATTGTCTCATAAAGTAGAGTTCGGCGTTTGTATTTTAAAAGAGTGTTGGGGATATGGGATTGGTAAGAATCTATTACTACAATCTATCAATTGGGCTAACGAAAATGAAGTGAAAAAGATATCATTACAAGTGTTAGAGACAAATGAGAAAGCTATTAATCTGTACAAAAAATTAGGTTTTGAAGCAGAAGGCGTTTTGAAACATGATAAAAGACTGTCGGATGGTAAGTATTATAATACGATATTAATGGGAAGGCTTACGGAAACTTTTCATAAAAGAGGTGAAGAGGTATGTTTTACAGAAGAAAGTATTATATAGTAAAAAATGAATTCGTAGAAATACTTAATGATCATTTCAATAATACGAATTTACCTAACCAATTAAAGTATGATTCCCGATTAATAGGGTGCTGGATGAAAGATCATAATGATGGTACGACTGAAGTGCTTGCGATATGGGAATATGAAAATTATGTAGAAATCGAAACGAAAATTAGAAATGATGAGATGAATGTGAATAGAATACGTGATTGGTATGAAAGGCATGGCGGAAAAGAATTTGTTTTACAAGAGTACATAACGGTGATGAAAAATGAAGAGCTACTATGCACTGTTAAGCGATAGAGAGGTAAGGAGTAGCGGGAATTAGAATGGAATTATTTATCCCGCTATTTGCAGGCAGTAAGACTCTCACTTCAAAATTCGGCGAATGCGANNGTTAGGTGGGAGATAACTACACGTAAAAGCCCGATTGGTAAGGGTTAATAATCAGTGGGGTATGGACAAAACCCCCACTGATTAAAGTTTCACTTTATAGACGATACAATAGCACACTTATGTAAATGAGTGTGCTATTTATACAATCCGGTCGTATACATTTTCGTCAATGAATATACTATTTCTTCTAGTTCTATTTCCTTATCATTTTTTACAATTGTCCAAAGAAACATTTCATTCATCGCGAACCAAGCGCGTGCTACAATCTCTTTATTTAATTCAGGGTGCGCTAATCTACTTTCTTGAGAGTAAGTAATATCATGTTTAATACTTTTTATAAAGCGTTCGCGAATCTCATCCCATTTTTGACGTATCTCTTTTGATAATCCTATTGCTTCTTCCACAACTTGCAAAATAGCTCGTTCCTCTTCCGCTAATTGTAGGAAGGCTCTCACTTGATTTTGAATCATATCACGTGCTTCTGTTTTTGTTTGAGGAGAAAAAGATCGCTCAGCAATATTATAAAGGCGATTCATAACATCTTCCATCAAAACGATGAGGAGATCGTCTTTGTTTTTAAAGTATACATATGCCGTTCCGTAGCCTGTTTCTGCATGTTTAATAATTTGCATGATTGTTGTTTTCTGAAATCCGTTATTTATAAAAATAGTGTAACCGGAATGTAATAGTTTCTTTTTTGTTTCTAAGGAGCGGTGTTTTCTTGTTGAAAGAGTAGAGTTTTTCAAAGAATCACCTCTTTATACTGAAATATCTGAAAAATATAATTGTATTGTAAAAGAAATTCGTATATAAAGTCAACTGACATAATATCATTGACGTTATATCGATTTCAATGATATATTTCAATTAGTTAGAATAAAAAGAAAATTTAGAGAAGGTGACACCATGTATAAAGAACCATTTCAACCAACTTATGAGTATGCGCTTGAATGTGATAAACATGATGAACTGAAAGATTTTCAAACTGAATTCTATAAAAAAGAAGGAACAATATATTTAGATGGAAACTCATTAGGACTGCTTTCAAAAAGAGCAGAGAAATCGTTACTTACTTTGTTACATTCATGGAAAGAGTACGGTATTGATGGATGGACTGAAGGTGAGCATCCGTGGTTTTTCCTTTCGGAGAAATTAGGTGAATTGACAGCCCTTCTTATTGGGGCTTTACCGGAAGAAACTATTGTAACCGGTTCCACGACTGCGAATATACACCAAATTATTGCGACGTTTTATGAGCCAAAAGGAATACGTACAAAAATTCTTGCGGATGAATTAACATTCCCGTCAGATATATATGCACTTCAAAGTCAAATTCGTTTAAAAGGATTAGATCCAGATGAGCATTTAGTAAGAGTAAAAAGCCGAGACGGTAGAACCCTTTCTGAGGAAAATATTATTCATGCGATGGAAGATGATATTGCTTTAATTTTATTACCTTCTGTTTTATATAGAAGTGGTCAAATTCTTGATATGAGACGTTTAACAGCGGAGGCTCATAAACGTGGTATTCATATTGGATTTGATTTATGTCATTCAATTGGATCTATTCCGCATCATTTCAAAGAGTGGGATGTTGATTTCGCTGTATGGTGTAATTACAAATATTTAAATGCAGGACCTGGGGGTGTTGCGGGCCTTTATGTAAATAAAAAGCACTTTAATCGACTTCCAGGATTGTCTGGCTGGTTCAGCTCTAAAAAAGATAAACAGTTTGATATGGAACATACACTAACTGCAGCTAACCATGCTGGAGCTTATCAAATAGGGACACCTCACGTATTAAGTACTGCACCGTTAATCGGTTCTCTTGAAATTTTTAAAGAAGCTGGTATTGAGAAGTTACGTGAAAAATCCCTTCATATTACGAGATACATGCTAAATTTAATAGATTGTGAATTAATGGATTTTGGATTTACAATTGGAAATCCATTAGAGGATGAAAAACGAGGTGGGCACATTTATTTAGAGCATTTGGAAGCAGCACGTATATGTAAAGCGCTAAAAGCAAATGGAGTAATTCCAGATTTCCGGGCGCCAAACGGCGTGAGAATTGCACCAGTTGCTTTATACAATACGTACGAGGAAGTATGGAAGTCTGTTCAAATTTTAAAGAAAATTATGAAAGGTGAAGAGTATAGTAACTTTGAAAATAAGCGAGAGGTTGTGGCATAAATATGAAAACATCACAGTGGATTGATATTTCACAACCGCTAAATAATGATATCGCGACTTGGCCAGGGGATACACCGTTCTCGTATGAAGTTTCATGGTCAAAAGAAGAGAGCGGCTCAGTAAATGTCGGAAAGTTAACGATGAGTATTCATACAGGTACTCATATTGATGCACCTTTTCATTTTGATAATGACGGAAAGAAAGTTTTAGATTTAGATGTTCAAGTTTATGTTGGCTTAGCACGGATCATTGACGTTTCTAATCTTGAAAGCATCGGGAAAAAGGAATTAGAAAGCTTTCATTTAGAAGGTGTAGAACGATTATTATTACGTACATCTTCACATGGAAAAGTTGATGAATTCCCAGGTGTAATCCCGCATTTACGTGCGGATATAGCACCGTTTCTTTCAGAGAAAGGCATACGTTTAATTGGGGTGGATGTACCATCAGTTGATCCATTAGATGATAAAGAACTAGCAGCGCACCATCAATTATTTAAACACGGAATTCACATTTTAGAAAATATCGTACTAGATCACGTAGCAGACGGTGATTATGAACTTATTGCATTACCACTTGCATTAACAGATGCAGATGGAAGTCCAGTTCGAGCTGTTATTAGACCAATATAAGTAGAAACATATAAAAGGGGCGTTTGGCTAATATGAAAGAAAATGAAAAGGTAATTATGGAGAAAGGGATTCATACAGATTTTAAAGAAAATATGACATATGGGGAGTATTTACAATTAAATCGTTTACTATCTTCTCAAAAAAGATTATCACACCATCATGATGAAATGTTATTTATCGTTATTCACCAAGCAAGTGAACTTTGGATGAAACTTATTTTACATGAGCTAAATGCGGCGATTGAATTAATTAAAAACGATAAATTAGCACCGGCATTTAAAATGTTAGCACGCGTATCAAAAATTCAGTCTCAAATTATTCAATCGTGGGATATTCTTGCGACATTAACGCCATCAGAGTATATAGAATTTCGAGATTCACTTGGTCAAGCTTCAGGTTTTCAATCGTATCAATATCGGATGATTGAGTATGCGCTTGGCTATAAGACACCACATGCATTAAAAATTTATGAAAAAGATCCAGAATTACACGCACGTCTTCATAAAGCTCTACATGCACCAAGTCTATATGACGTGGCAATTCAAGCACTTGTAAAAGAAGGTTTCCCAATTCATAAAGATGTGTTAAATCGTGATATTACGCAGCCTTATGAGGAGGATGCAACAGTAGAAGCAGCTTGGTTAGAAGTATATGCGGATGTGAAAAAATATTGGGATTTATATCAACTTGCAGAAAAATTAATTGATATTGAAGATTGGTTACAACAATGGCGTTTCCGTCATATGAAAACGGTAGAACGAATTATCGGATATAAAGTGGGAACAGGTGGCTCTTCTGGTGTATCATATTTAAAACGAGTACTTGATCAAAGTTTCTTCCCGGAGCTTTGGAATGTTCGTACGAAATTATAAAAACAAACCTACTTGTTAAAGATATATTAGATATAGGAATAAGGATAGTAAGGAATGATAGAACAGGAACTCTAATAGGAATTATTTCAGCACTATTTTCGTATTGGTTAACACCTAAAATTACATTTATTAAACAATTACTTAATCTTTACAAAAAAATAAAGCAAAATATAATCCCCTCTAAAAACAAATCGAAAACTTTTGACTATGTAACAAACTAAAAAGATTACATATACTAATGAGTATTCTTTTTCAATATTGTCTATATTAAAGAGCGCTTCTAAAAGCGCTCTTTAATTCTTAAATAAGGATTTGGTTTAATTTTATCCCGCTATTTGTGGGCAGTAAGAATCCCACCTCAAAATTCGGCGAATGTGAGGAAGTTAGGTGGGACTCTTACTGCCCGTAAAAGCCCGATTGGTGAGGGCTCATAATCAGTGGGGGATGGACAAAACCCCACTGATTAAAGTTTCACTTTATTAGTTAAACAATAATATGTCCACTGTTTACATTTTAAACAGTAGGGTTTTAGTTTTAACGACTTGTTTTCCGAAATGACATCTTTATAAATTTCTCCGTCTTCGTTTCAAATTCTACATCAACAAAAACACCATATTCTTTTCCATCTTCACGTAACCACAATTTAAATTTTTCAACTGTTATTTGAACTGTTTTTGGTTTTCTACCTATATGAAGATAATCAATAATCTCTGCCTTTGGGTATAGTTCTTTCGTTTTTTTAACAGCCAATTTACCCCATTTGGCATAAGGTGGTTGTGCATGAACAATTGATGGTTCGATATATATATTTGAGCATATTGTTAATAAGGGAATGACGAGTGCGATACGCTTTAAAAATTGCTTCATAATAAACTCCTTTTATTCTTTTTGTATATTGTTTACATATTTTTTCAATGATATAAGCTTGGATTTTTTTGTCTTCTTTACATAAAAGCGATGGTTTTACAAAACATAACCAAGAAATCATTTCTGTTAATTAAGGAGGGAAATCTATGCGTCAAAAAGCAGTTTTTAAAATAGCAATTTTGCTTGTATTCATAGGACTATCTTTGATGGCCAATAGTATACAACTAAAAAATGTAGAAGCCTTTTCGAATCAAGTCATTCAAAGAGGAGCATCTGGTGAAGATGTCATTGAGCTTCAATCTCGTTTGAAATATAACGGATTTTATACGGGAAAGGTAGATGGTGTTTTCGGATGGGGTACATACTGGGCACTTCGGAATTTTCAAGAGAAATTTGGATTACCTGTTGATGGTTTAGCGGGTGCAAAAACGAAGCAAATGCTAGTAAAGGCAACGAAGTATGATAAGTCAACTGCTAATAAAGGAAATAGTGGTGGCACTGCACAAGAAAATAAACCATCTCAAAATAAAGGGACAAATGTTCCGAACGGCTATTCCCAAAATGACATTCAGCTTATGGCAAACGCGGTATACGGAGAGTCACGTGGCGAACCGTACTTAGGACAAGTTGCAGTGGCTGCGGTTATTTTAAATCGTGTTACAAGTGCATCATTTCCTAATACTGTTTCAGGTGTAATCTTTGAGCCGAGAGCTTTTACAGCGGTAGCAGACGGACAAATATATTTAACGCCAAATGAAACAGCGAAAAAAGCTGTATTAGATGCGGTTAATGGATGGGATCCAACAGGGAACGCATTATATTATTTCAATCCAGATACTGCAACAAGTAAATGGATTTGGACTCGTCCACAAATTAAAAAAATTGGCAAACATATTTTCTGTAAATAGAGCGGAGGTGGGACAATGTTACGAGGTATTATCATTGTATTATTAACAGTAGGTGTAGTAGGTACAGGGTATTGGGGCTATAAAGAACATCAAGAGAAGAATGCGGTATTAATTCGGGCCGAAAATAGCTATCAACGTGCGTTTCACGATTTAGCGTATGAGGTTGACTTATTACACGAAAAAATTGGCACAACGCTTGCGATGAATTCACGTTCATCTTTATCACCTGCATTAGCAGATGTATGGCGATTAACATCTGAAGCTCGTTCAGATGTAGGGCAACTTCCTTTAACATTAATGCCTTTTAATAAAACGGAAGAATTTTTAGCGAATATCGGTGATTTTAGTTACCGTGCAGCGATTCGTGATTTAGAAAAAGAACCGTTAAATGATCAAGAATATAAAACATTGCAAACATTATATTCAAACGCAGGTAACATTCAAGATGAGCTAAGAAAAGTACAGCATCTTGTTTTGAAAAATAATTTACGCTGGATGGATGTAGAAATGGCACTTGCATCAAATCGTGATCCAGCAGATAACACTATTATTGACGGATTAAAAACAGTAGAGAAAAACGTAACATCATATTCATCTACAAACTTCGGACCGACCTTTACAAGTGTGCAAAAAAATAAAAAAGGTGGGTTTGAAGCAGGAGGAAAAGCAATTTCAGAAGACGAAGCAGCGAAAATTGCAAAATCGTTCTTAAATTTAAAAGGAAATGAAAAAGTAGATGTTGAGAAAAGTGGAAAAGGTGCAAAAGAATCATTCTATAGTGTGAAAATTAAAGATCCAGTAACGAATAATGAGTTTTACATGGATATTACCGGAAAAGGCGGATATCCAATTTGGGTAATGAATAATCGTGAAATTAAAGAACAGAAAATTAGTTTAAATGACGCTGGAAGTAAAGGATTAACATTTTTAAAGGATCATAAGTTTAAAAATATGGAGCTTTATGATAGTTCTCAATACGATAATATCGGTGTGTTTACTTATGTAGTAAATGAGAATGGCGTACGTATTTATCCAGAAGCAATTCAAATGAAAATTGCATTAGATGACGGATCAATCGTTGGATTTTCTGCAAAAGAATATTTAGCATCACATCAAAAACGAACTATTCCATCTGCAAAGTTAACCATTTCAGAAGCAAGAAAGAAAATCAATCCTGATGTAAAAGTTATGGAGGAGCGAAAAGCTGTAGTTGTAAATGACTTGCATAACGAAGTACTTTGCTATGAGTTTGTTGGTACTTTAGGGAAAGATACGTACCAAATTTTTATCAATGCAAATAATGGCACAGAGGAAAAAGTGAAAAAAATGCAAGCTGTTGAAAAAATTTATGATTAAACCTTAATAGTAAAGTGGTGAAAATAATGAAAATCCTAATATATATGTTGATGCTTTGCTTTGTTATAACTGGATGCAGTATTGGGAAAAAAAACAATCCCAACGAAAAACCAGAACAAAAAAATGTCTCAATGAAAAATGTTAATTATCCAAATAAATCAAATGAAAAAGCAGCAGATCATTTAGCATCATTAGCGGCAAGTGTACCAGGTGTGAATGATGCGACAGCGGTAGTAGTTGGGAAATATGCTGTTGTTGGTATTGATGTGAAAGCAAAACTAGACAGAACTCGTGTAGAATCAATTAAATACTCTGTTGCTGAAAGTTTAAAAAATGATCCTGATGGTGCAAACGCGGTAGTTGTAGCAGATGTTGATACGTACGAACGTCTCAAACAAATCGGAAAGCGAATTAAAAAAGGTAAAACAGGAGAAGGGATACTAGATGAATTAGCAGCAATTGTTGGCCGAGTAATGCCACAAGTTCCAAATGATATGATTGAAAATAGAGAAACGAATCCAATTAAAGATAATGATAAACAATTACCAAAAGATGAAGAACAAGAACTAAGAAAAGAGCAGGATGACCAGTCAAATAATCATTTGAAGAAATAAAGTTAGCCTCGTGCTAAATTGGAAGGCACTGAAAAAGTGATTGCTTTAAAAAAATAACACACATTTTATCAACATGTTGAAAAATAACGAATCCATCACCTGTATATAGTAGGTGATGGATTCCTTTTTCTTATGAAGTGGACTTTTTCAGTGGCCTCGATAAAATTCGGACTCTTTTTTAGTGTTGTTCTACTGGTTCGTTTGGAATCGTAGCTGAAATCGCGAGTACTAATACAGCAAGAACAACTGAGAAAATAGACGCTTGGTTAAAATCGTATGTACCGCCAGTCATGGAGCTGATTACATAGCTCATCATATGTACAAGTAAGAACGACCAAATTAATGTCCAAATGACACGCATATTTTACACCTCTATTCGTTCAATCTGTCCTTATTGTAACACAATTGAAAAAAGAATATAGAAAAATATTTGTAGATTTTTCAACGCAAATTCGCATTCTGTTCATACATTATAAAAGAGTGGTTTTATATGTTTAGAAAATAAGGCGGGAGAAAAATGAGTGTTACGGAACGTTTTTTTTACTTAGAAAAAGAACCATGTGTAATTTATTTACCGGAGAAGCCAAACGGGTTTTCTGTTATGCTTCTCGGTGATTACAACTACTTTATTGAGAATGGTACAAGTTTATGGACACAGCATGCAGGAAGAGCTTATTTTTTACATGGCCTTATCGAGAAAGGTTACACGGTCTTTTCCTCTAATTTATACGGAAGACATTGGGGAAACGATCAATCTGTTCGTTTAGCAAAACGTTTATATGATATTGTTTTAAGAAAAGAGACGTTAAATGCGAAAATGCACATTATGGCAGATGGTATGGGGGCGCTTGTAGCGCTTGAGATGATGAACAAATACCCTGAATGTATACGTTCTGTCGTTATGTTAAATCCTTGTTTAGATTTACCAGAATATGTGGAGTTTGAGAAAGAGCATAAGTTTTTTTACAAAAGATTATTGAAGGAATTAAGTTTGGCGTATGATTCCAAAGAAGAAGAATTAGAATCAAAAATTAATAAGAAATCATTTGAATTTCTTCCGTCTTGTGTACCTGTTAAAATTTTCGTATCAACACAAGAAAAAAGAGGAAGAAAACAATTGTTACGTAAATATGAGAAAATGAGGGAATTAAATCAATGTGATACTTCTGTCTTATTTCATCTGCAAGATGTGAAATATAAAATGGTTAGGCAAACGAATGATTTCTTTAAAAAATATGAAGAAGAGTTGTGAAGCTCCCATATACATAAATGAGGAGCTATTTGTTTCAAGGGGAAAGGGTTGGTGGTATGGAACGCGTGCTGATTATAGGTGCACTTACGTTTGTAGGTTATCACCTTGTGAATAAAATGATTGGAGAAGAAGTAGAAGTGTATGGTCTTGATTTTGATGAATTCGATAGTATGACAAAAATTAATGAAGAGAAGTTACTGTTAATTGGACGAAATGCGTTATTTACGTACTATTCGATAAGAGATGAAGATGGATGGAGATCAATAGAGGAAGAAAACTTCGATACCGTTTACTTTTGCTTGTATGAGCCGAATCAGCAAAGTGGCTTTCGAAATGAAAGAGTCATATTACAATATTTAAAACGGATTATAAGAATGTGTGAAGAACATAAAGTGAAGTTAAATTTAATTTCTTCTATTGAAGTAGGGAGCGTAGATGAATCCGAAAATAAACGTCTATTTTCAAAAGTGGAAGGAGGATTAAAAAAGGGGAATTTACAATATAGTGTATTTCGAGTTCCTACATTATATGGACCGTGGCAACCATCCTTTATGATGTATCATCAGCTCATTTTATCAGAGCTGGATGAGAAAGAGTGTTATTGTACGAGTGAGGAGCAAGGAAGCGATTTACTTTACATTGAAGATGTATGTGAATACTTATGGGAAAATGGAATGAACGGGGAGCATCTTGGTATATACAATTTACTTAGTGGTAAACAGTCATTATGGGAAAAAGGTATGAACCTTTTACGTGCAGATGATAAAGTGAATAAAAAAAATAAGGAAGTAAGAGATAAAGCTGTCGAGGGTGTTTCGATAAAAAGAAATACTCCGTTAGAATACGGTTTAAATAAGCAATTGGCACATATGAAAAAATATAAAGAGTTATACGAAGGGTAAAGCACGTGTTACACTATTGTATGAATAATTGATTGAAAGCTTTGTATGGAAAGGGAGATAATACATGAACGAAAAAAATATGCAATTTTTACAAATCGCAATGAAGCATTTACCAGAAGCGAAGGCAATTTTAGATTCAAATGGAATTGCACTTGATATGGAGAAAGCACAACCGGTATTAGAGTTATTGATGAAAGTTATGAACGAAGCATATGAGCTTGGAAAAGCAGAGAAGGAATAAAACCTTCTTTTACGAAGGGAAGAAAGGCTTGAACCGTGTGTAATAAAGGTTCGGGCTTTTTATATTTTAGTGAAGTAAGGGCGAAAATAGGGAAAGGTATGTTTCTGTTTCTTTTACTGAAAAATAAAGTGAATAATGCGCTAGCTTTATGTTTTAGCTGAAATATATTCTAGACAAAAATACATTTCTGTTTTAAAATTAGTACCAAGTCATAATAATTGATATAAAATGGAGGGCTGCAATGTGAACGTGGGCATTTTAGGGATTGGAAGATATGTTCCGGAAAAAGTAGTCACAAATCACGATTTAGAGAAAATAATGGATACATCCGATGAATGGATTCGTACGAGAACGGGAATTGCAGAAAGACGCATTGCCGATGATACAATAGATACTTCATATATGGCGGTAGAAGCTTCTAAAAAAGCACTTGAAGACGCTGGAGTTAGCGGAGAAGATATCGATCTTATTTTAGTAGCAACAGTAACGCCAGATCGTGCTTTTCCAGCGGTAGCTTGTGTAATTCAAGAAGCAATTGGAGCGAAACATGCAGCTGCAATGGATTTAAGCGCAGCATGTGCTGGCTTTATGTACGGAATGATTACAGCGCAGCAATTTATTCAAACGGAAACTTACAAAAATGTATTAGTAGTTGGTAGTGATAAACTATCTAAAATTGTAGACTGGAACGATCGAAATACAGCCGTACTATTTGGAGACGGAGCTGGTGCTATCGTAATGGGAGCTGTTTCAGAAGGAAGAGGCGTTCTATCTTTCGAATTAGGAGCAGACGGAAGTGGCGGTAAGCATCTTTATCAAGACGAGTATGTTATGATGAATGGAAGAGAAGTCTTTAAATTTGCTGTTCGTCAACTTGGTGATTCTTGTCTTCACGTGTTAGATAAAGTTGGCCTTACGAAAGAGGATGTGGATTTCTTAGTACCGCATCAAGCGAATATTCGTATTATGGAATCTGCAAGAGAGAGATTAAATTTACCACAAGAAAAAATGAGTATGACAATTGAAAAGTTTGGTAATACATCAGCTTCTTCAATTCCAATTGCAATGGTAGAGGAATTGCAAAATGGACGTATTCAAGACGGTGATTTAATTATACTTGTTGGTTTCGGTGGTGGCTTAACATGGGGAGCAGTAGCTCTTCGTTGGGGTAAATAAGGACAGAGAGAAAAAAGGAGTGTATTTTGTATGCAAAAAAAGAGGGTCGTAATTACAGGATTAGGAGCTGTTACACCGGTCGGAACAGATGTTGAAACAGCTTGGGAAAACATTAAAAAGGGTGTATCTGGAATCGGACAACTTACAAGAATTGATCCGGAACTATTTCCAGCAAAAGTAGCAGCAGAAATTAACGACTTTGAAGTCGAGAAATATATTGATAAAAAAGAAGCGCGTCGTATGGATCGCTTTACACAATATGCAGTAGCAGCAGCGAAAATGGCAGTTGAGGATGCAAAACTTGATATTACAGAAGAAAACGCACCTCGAATTGGTGTATGGATTGGTTCTGGTATTGGCGGTATGGAAACATATGAAGAACAATTTAAGATTTTTACTGAGAAAGGTTCACGCCGTGTGAGTCCATTCTTCGTACCGATGATGATTCCAGATATGGCAGCAGGTCAAGTATCTATTGCGACAGGAGCGAAAGGAATTAATACTTGTTCTGTAACGGCTTGTGCATCTGGTGCAAACTCAATTGGTGATGCATTTAAAGTGATTCAGCGCGGCGATGCAGACGCAATGATAACAGGCGGAGCAGAAGCGCCATTAACAAGTATGGCATTCGCAGGATTTAGTTCAGCGAAAGCATTAACATTTAATGAAGATCCAGCAACTGCTTGCCGTCCGTTCGATAAAAACCGTAGTGGTTTCGTAATGGGTGAAGGTTCAGGTATTCTGATTCTTGAAGAATTAGAGCACGCATTAGCTCGTGGTGCTCACATTTATGCGGAAATTGCTGGTTATGGAGCAACTGGTGATGCATTCCATATTACAATGCCTGCTCCTGGTGGTGAAGGTGGCGTGCGTGCAATGCGTCAAGCTCTAGCTGATGCAGCTTTAGAGCCAGAAGATATTGATTACATTAATGCACATGGTACAAGTACTGATGCAAATGAAAAATATGAAACGATGGCAATTAAAGAAACTTTCGGGGAGCATGCATATAAAGTAGCGATTAGCTCAACGAAATCTATGACAGGTCACTTATTAGGGGCAGCTGGTGCTGTGGAAGCGATTTTCTCTATTAAATCAATTACAGACGGAGTAATTCCTCCAACAATTAACTATGAAACACCAGATCCAGAATGTGACTTAGATTACGTACCGAATAAAGCGAGACATCAAGAAGTGAACGTAGTATTAAGTAATTCACTAGGATTCGGCGGTCATAACGCGGTATTAGTATTTAAATCGTATAAATAATAGAAGAAATAAGGTGTTTTTTCGTAACAAACTACGAAAAAAACACCTTATTTATTTTTACGACTTTTTCTCCTTTTGCATATACATAAGAAAAAGGAGGGATAAAGATGGGGGTTGTTGAAACAGCTGAGTGGTTACATCTATATTACGGACGGCCAGAAAAGCTTTGTGAGAAATTTACGAAATACATTCCACTGCCAAAAGAAAAGTTGTATCGCTTTTTAATTTCTAAAGGTATGTATCGTCCGGTCATACGAGGAGAACAGGAAATTAAAGAATTAGAGGAAAAAGAAATTTGGAAAGAACTAAGCATGGAGTATAAAAAATTGAAAAGTTGGTTGAAAGGTCCAGATGTCCCTATCTTTATTTTGTTATCAGATTCCCATAATCGAACTGTACAAGAGGAGTATAATGGGAAATCTGGATTATCTATGCGCCACGTTATTTTCTTATTCGTATGTGGACGGAATTCGGTGGAAGAGTTAAAAGCGTTATTGGCACACGAATATCACCATATATGCAGGTTACATCAAATTGAGACGAAAGAAACAGAGTATACATTGCTTGATACGATGATTATGGAAGGGCTAGCTGAGCAAGCAGTAACAGAAAGGTATGCAGAAAAACATAATGCCCCGTGGACGACGTACCTTTCAAAAGAAGAGGCAATTTATTATTGGAAAAATGTTGTACACGAAAGAATAAATATAAAGCGAGGGACAAGAGAGCACGACATTTTATTAAATGGACTTCATTCCTATCCGAAAATGCTTGGCTATGCGCTTGGATTTCATATTGTAAAAGATTGTGTAGCATTGGAAGAAGAAGATACACTATCTTTATTATCTATAGATGCGAAAGAAATATTGAGTAAAGCAAATACGTTTCATGTTTCATAAAAAACAGGAGCTCTATCTCCTGTTTTTTTTTTAGACATTATAGAAGAAAAAATAATTAGAATATATTTCCTTAAGTGGAATAAAGTTGAGCAAAAATGAACATAATGATTGGTACAAACAGTAGTGAAGTGAGGGGTAGAGAATGTTATATCTACATGATGTATGGGTAAATTGGTTTGAAGGTGAAGAGAATGGGTATAACGTTTGTCATTTTTACGAATGGCGGAAAGATGATACGATTGAGCTATTAGATCAAGTGCCATTATTAAAAGTAGATTCCACATTATATCATTACATCGAGAACGAATTGTTAGAGCTTCCGCAAAAGTTGTTGGAAGACGTACATCATAAGGCTTATATTCGTAAAAATCATGAACGTTTGCAGCAAGAGTATTGTTTTGTTGTTACAGATGGAAAAGGAATTATTGCGATTGATACAATTGGTTACAATGTACCGATTCGAAAAAGCAGACTAATACCTCGCCAAGAACAAATGGTATATGAGATGGTAGAAAGCGTACAACCAGAAAAATATGAGTTTCGGGTAGAGGAAACAGAAAAAGAACATCATATTTTATCGCCATCACCTTTCATTATGAATGGCTTAACTCGTAAAGAAAGACAGCTAAAACAATTATTATTTATGGCGTTAGATCAATTACATACAACGAAAAATACAGCGGAAATTCGCTATTGGTACACAGAATGGGATCCATCAGCATATGGAATGGTTCAGCATATGAAGTTTGAAGATATTTGGGCTAGACTATATGACGAAGCGAAAACTGGCTGGTCTGAAAAGCATGAACAATTATGTGAGCGTCTCGTAAAAGGACAGCCTTTTTTTGAAAAGTTATGGGAAATGGAAAATGAGCAGAAGGTAAATTAAAAAACCGCCAATTAGCGGTTTTTTAATTTTGGTGTAATCTAGCTCCGGCGGCAAGCTCTTCGCGTCTAATAACCTTTCGCATAAGAAGACAAAAAGCGTCTTCTATGCAAAAGAACCTTAGCCAGTCAGAGCTGAACGAGCCGCCTCCGCTTTATATATTATCTACGTTTTCTGCTTAGTCCCATTGCATTTTCTACTTTGCGTAGTTGTTTGAATGCAACTCGGTTTGCTTTTTCAGCGCCTTTGTCTAAAATTTCGTCTAGTTCTGAAGAGCTAATTAGTTCGTTATATTTGTCTTGGATTGGGCGAATTGCTTCTACAACTACTTGTGCTAGGTCGCCTTTAAAGTCGCCATATCCTTTATCTTCATACATTGCTTCAATTTCTTCAACTGTTTTTCCAGAGAATGAAGAGTAAATTGTTAATAAGTTAGAGATTCCTGGTTTGTTTTCTTTATCAAATTTCACGATACCGTCAGAATCAGTTACAGCACTCTTGATTTTCTTTTCAATTGTTTTTGGTTCATCAAGCATACTGATCATTGATTTTGGATTCGGATCAGATTTACTCATTTTTTTCGTAGGTTCTGTTAATGACATAACGCGAGCTCCTACTTTTGGAATACGAATTTCAGGAATTGTGAACACTTCACGGAAGCGTTTGTTGAAACGCTCTGCTAAATCGCGTGTTAATTCCATATGTTGTTTTTGGTCATCACCAACAGGCACGATTTCTGTGTTATAAAGTAAAATATCAGCAGCCATTAATGGTGGATACGTTAGTAATCCAGCTGGAACTGAATCTCTACCAGATGCTTTATCTTTATATTGTGTCATACGTTCTAATTCTCCAACGTACGCAACAGACTGCATAATCCATCCTAGTTGAGTGTGTGCTGGTACTTCTGATTGTACAAATAAAGTAGCTTTTTCAGGATTAATACCGCATGCAACATATAGTGCAGCAAGACTGCGAATGTTTTTGCGAAGTTGTATAGGATCTTGAGGTACTGTAATGGCATGTTGGTTTACAATACAGAAATAACAGTCGTGTTCGTTTTGAAGCTCTGTAAATTGTTTCATAGCTCCTAAATAGTTTCCAAGTGTAATCGTTCCACTCGGCTGAATACCAGAAAAGATAACTGACATAAGTCATTCCTCCTAAAATTGAATGCGTGATGGGGAAGAGAGGGCAAACAAAAAAGCCCATTCATCCCAAAAAATATAGGGACGAATGGACCGCGGTACCACCCTAATTATTTCACTATCGTGAAATCTCTCTAATCCATAATAACGTCTGGATATAACGCCAAAGCCTACTACTTCCGGTTCGGTTTGGTGCTCAAAAGCCCATTCCACATTGTACAATTACTTGTTCACACCAGCCACAAGCTCTCTGAAATTGCCTCAATATGTACTCTTCTTTATCATCGCATACATATAAAATTATTTATTGTTACTTGAGCTCTTTTTATGAAAGAACTAAAGTTTTATAACAAAATGTTTTGCTAATTATTATATCATATGGAATAATGTTTGCAAACTACATCAAAATAGTAAAGCTAATAAGGGTCGAGAACACCCCAAGAACGATACCTGTAATACAAATTGGATACGTCCATTTGAATGAATATGTTTTATAAATACGTTCTTTCTTATCGACAGGTTCCTCCGCTTCTTCAATTAAAGAGTCTATTTTTTTGTTCGTACCAAATACTCTTTGAAAAGCATAAATAGTTACATTGAAAAATCCATTTTGAAATATGAATAAAAAACCGCCTATAAGAATAAAAAATAGTGCGATATAAAACGAGATGTTTACAAAATTTAACAAAAAATGAGATGAAATGAGGAATGCACCAATACTAGAAGTAATTATCGCTATAAAAATTAGTATACAAGTATGAAAAAAAACTTTATTCAAAATATTCCCCTCCGTCAAAATATTACTAGAATTATTATACTATAAAAGCTATAATAAGTACTAGAATTAATTTTTTGAAAATTATACGCAATTAAAGGTTTGATTTCAAGATGATAGCAGCAATGTTAACGTATCCCTTTACAAAAAAATAAAAATATAAATATTTTATTAAAAATTTTAACAAAAAAACAAAAAACTATATTCACAATCGTCGCATTATATGTATAATGAAAATTGTAGAAACTTGGAGATTATTCTTTCAATTCTGTTTTTTGTAAGTGAGGGTACAGAAAGTGCAATTAGGGAGGCAACACAACATGAAGAAAAAGATACCGTAAAGAGAATTACCTGCTGACCAATTAGGTGTAAAAGCGATTGATAATTGCACATTAAAAGTGGAGTTAGACAATCCCGTTCCTTACTTTGTTGATTTAGTAGTTTATCTAGTATTTTACTTACTACATGAAAACTTTGTAAACGCACAAGGTGATAAGTTTGGAATAGAGGCAAATACAACATTATATAATGGGCCATTCGTTATGAGTGATTGGAAACATGAGCAAAGCTTCCAGTTTGAGAAGAACCCATCATATTGGGATAATAAAACGGTTAAAATCGAAAAAAATAAATTTTAATATTGTAAAAAATGCAGCAACTGATGTAAATTTATAGGAGATAAACGCGGTTGATTGTGCGGCTTTAACGTCTGAATTTGTTGATAAGTTTAGACAAAGCCCAGAGTTTCAAACAAGAAAAGAAGCTGGGATTGCTTACTTAAAATTTAATCGAAGTAATCTATACTTAAGTAATAAAAACTTAAGAAAAGCAATTTCAATGTCTTTTGACCGTGATAAATTTAAATAAGTTTGTGACAAATGGTTCTTAATATAAAACAGGCTATTCTAATCCGAAATATGATGAGTTAATTCTAAAAGTTAAAACAGATACAAAAGATTTACAATCTCGCTGGAACAACCTTTTAGAAGTAGAGCAAATGCTAGTTAAAGAGGATGCGGTAATCGCTCCAGTCTTCCAAAAAGGTTAGCGTATGTAGTAAAAAGTGCTGTAAAAGATATTATCCCATTAACTATGGTGATAAATGAACTTACAAATGGGCATCTGTTGAACAAAAATAATCTTTTTCCATCGATTACAAGGGTATATGCCTGTGATGGGCATATACTTTTATTTTAAAAAAATAAAAGTAAGAATATTTAAAACTATCGTATTGCTTTTGAGAAAAATGAGGAGGTGCTTAAATATGGGACGTTATGTATTAAAACGTTTCGTGTACATGGCTTTGACATTATTTTTAATTACTACACTGACTTTCTTTTTGATGAAATTACTTCCGGGTTCTCCGCTTAAAAACCAGGAGAAATTATCACCAGCACAAAAAGAAATTATTCTTGAAAAATACGGATTGAATGATCCGGTACCAGTTCAATACGCACGTTACTTAGGTAACTTAGCAAAAGGTGACTTAGGGGTATCATTCCAATATGATAACCGTCCAGTAACAGATATGATTGTAGACCGTATCGGACCATCAGCACAACTAGGTATACAGGCGATTATTTTAGGAACGTTTATCGGTTTAATTTTAGGGATTGTTGCCGCACTCCGTAATAATACGTGGGTGGATTATAGTGCAACAGTTATTTCGGTACTCGGAATGTCGGTACCATCATTTGTATTCGCTGCATTACTGCAATATTTCGTAGGGGTAAAACTCGGCTGGTTCCCAGTAGCGTTTTGGAAAGGACCAGAGTTTACAGTAATGCCTACAATTTCATTGTCGATGGCAGTTATCGCAACAATCGCACGTTTCGCTCGTGCAGAATTAATTGAAGTTATGCAGTCTGATTATATTTTAACAGCGAAAGCAAAAGGGATTAGCCAAGGCGTTATCATTGTAAAACACGCACTTCGTAACGCGTTAATTCCAGTTGTAACAATTTTAGGACCAATGGTTGCTGCATTAATTACAGGGACACTTGTTATTGAGCAAATTTATGCTGTACCAGGACTTGGGGAACAATTCGTTAAATCGATTACTTTGAATGACTATACAGTTATTATGGGAACTACGATTTTTTATAGTGCAATCTTCATTTTAGTTATTTTCATTGTCGATATTTTATACGGAATTATTGATCCTCGTATTCGTTTAGCGGGAGGGAAAAAATGATGAAAGATGTACAAAAATTATCTCCAGATTTATTTCAACCAGCCAATCAAAATAATGTTGATAATGAAGTCATTGCCCGTCCAAGCTTAACGTTTTGGCAAGATGTAAGAAGACGTTTGTTCCAGCATAAAGGTGCGATGCTTGGTCTTGTGTTATTAGTTCTCATCACGCTATTAGCGATCTTTGGACCTGTGGTAAGTAAACACTCGTATAAAGAGCAAGATTTAGGACGTGCGAAATTACCACCAAAAATTCCTGTTATTGAAAATGTTCATTGGTTACCATTTGACGGTACAGATCAATATGGTGTTGACCAATATGCAAAACGTGATATTAAAGATTACTTCTGGTTTGGTACAGATGATCTTGGCCGTGATTTATGGACAAGAACATGGGAAGGTACACGCGTATCATTATATATTGCTCTTTTAGCAGCAGCAATTGACTTAGTAATTGGGGTTGCATACGGAGGTATTTCAGCATTCTACGGCGGTAGAGTAGATAATATTATGCAACGTATTATGGAGATTATTAACGGTATTCCATACTTAATTATCGTTATTTTAATGGTAATCATTATGGGATCTGGTATTTTGTCCATTACACTTGCGATGACGATTACAGGTTGGATTGGAATGTCACGGATTGTTCGTGGACAAATCTTAAAATTAAAAAATCAAGAGTATGTATTAGCATCTCGTACATTAGGTGCAACGAACACACAATTAATTGTGAAACATTTAATTCCAAACGTAATGGGACCTATTATCGTAATGACGATGTTTACAATTCCATCAGCGGTGTTTGGTGAGGCGTTCTTAAGTTTCATCGGACTTGGTATTCAACCACCATTTGCATCACTTGGTTCCCTTGTAAACGATGGATATAAGTCAATTCAAACGTATCCACACATGATGTTCATCCCTGCGGTTGTCATCAGTATGTTAATTCTAGCATTCAACTTAATAGCAGATGGATTACGCGATGCGTTAGATCCAAAAATGCGTAAGTAAACGAGGAGGGAGAAGTAAAGATGAAAACATTGTTAGAGGTAAAAGATTTACAAGTCTCCTTTGATACACATGCAGGTGAAGTACAAGCAGTGCGTGGAGTTACTTTTGATTTGAAAAAAGGGGAAACATTAGCGATTGTAGGAGAATCTGGTTCTGGGAAATCAGTTACTTCTAAAGCGCTAATGGGATTAATCCCGAATCCTCCAGGTCGTATTAAAAATGGAGAAATTGTATTTGATGGTCGTGATTTAACGAAATTAACGGAAAAAGAAATGCAGCAAGTACGCGGTAAAGATATTGCGATGATTTTCCAAGATCCAATGACATCATTAAACCCAACGATGACAATTGGGAATCAAATTATGGAAGGCCTTATTAAACACCAAGGGATGAGTAGAGCAGATGCACGTAAAGTTGCGTTAGAATTAATCGACCTTGTAGGTATTCCAAATCCAGAAGCACGTTTAAAACAATATCCTCACCAATTTTCAGGTGGTATGAGACAGCGTGTAGTTATTGCGATGGCATTAGCTTGTAATCCGAAATTATTAATTGCCGATGAGCCGACAACAGCGCTAGACGTTACAATTCAGGCGCAAATTTTAGAGCTTATGAAAGACATTCAGCAAAAAACAGAAGCAGCAATCATTTTCATTACGCATGACTTAGGTGTAGTAGCGAACGTTGCTGACCGAGTTGCGGTGATGTACGCTGGTAAAGTTGTTGAAATTGGAACGGTAGATGAGATTTTCTATAATCCAAAACATCCATACACTTGGGGCTTAATCGCATCTATGCCAAGCTTAGATGGAACAGAGGAAGAATTATATGCAATTCCTGGAACGCCTCCAGACTTATTAAAACCGCCAAAGGGAGATGCTTTTGCACCACGTAACCCGCAGGCACTGAAAATTGATTTTGAAATGGAACCACCTTTATTTAAAGTAAGTGATACACACTATGCGGCAACTTGGTTACTTCACGAGCAAGCTCCAGAAGTAAAACCGCCGGCAGTCGTTGAGAAACGCATTCTTCAAATGAAAGCAGGTGAACAACATGACTAAACAACGTGAGAAATTAATTGAAGTGAAAAATGTACAACAACACTTTAACGTGAGTGGTGGTGTTGTCAAAGCAGTTAATGATATTTCATTTGACATTTATCGCGGTGAAACATTTGGACTTGTAGGAGAATCTGGTTGTGGTAAATCAACAACTGGAAGAACGATCATTCGTTTATATGATGCAACTGCTGGTGAAGTGTTGTTCGATGGGGAAAATGTACATGGTAAAAAATCACGAGCAGAACTGAAGAAATTCAACCGTAAAATGCAAATGATTTTCCAAGACCCATATGCATCATTAAATCCTCGTATGACAGTAGGGGATATTATCGCAGAAGGTATTGATATTCACGGACTAGCAAAAGGCAAAAAAGAGCGTATGGACCGTGTTCATGAACTGTTAAACACAGTTGGTTTAAACAAAGAACACGCAAACCGTTTCCCGCACGAATTCTCGGGCGGACAACGTCAACGTATCGGTATCGCACGTGCACTTGCTGTAGAACCTGAATTTATCATTGCCGATGAGCCAATCTCAGCACTTGACGTATCAATCCAGGCGCAAGTTGTAAACTTACTGAAAAAGTTACAAAAAGAAAAAGGTTTAACATACTTATTTATTGCCCATGATTTATCAATGGTAAAATACATTAGTGACCGCATTGGCGTAATGTACCGTGGTCAAATCGTTGAGCTAACAACAAGTGATGAGTTATATGCGAACCCAATTCATCCATATACAAAATCACTATTATCAGCAATTCCGCTTCCGGACCCAGATTATGAGCGCAATCGTAAACGTATCGTATATGACCCATCGCAGCATGATTATAGTAGTGAAGTGCCAACAATGCGCGAAATTCGCCCAGGACATTTCGTATTATGTTCTGAAGAAGAGTGCAAGAAATATAAAGAAATCTATCAATAAGAGAAAAAGCCATTCTTCTTTTACGGGAAGGCATTGAAAAAGTGATTACTTTAAAAAAATAACACACATTTTATCAATATGTTGAAAAAAAGAAATCCATCACCTGTATACAGTAGGTGATGGATTTCTTTTTCTTATGAAGGGGATTTTTTCAGTGGCCTCCTTTTATGAAGGAAGGATGGCTTTTTCTACTATATAAAACATTTATATTATAAACCCTTGGCAATAAATCAATCTATTTAAAGAATCGCTAGTGGAAATTTCATTTATGATACCTTAATTAAAAGATTTTTACTGCGCCTGAACAGAAACACTCTCTTCTTGCTCTTCAGGTTTAACAAGTGCATAACTTTCCCACGCTCTACTTCTCCAGCGGAAGAACATAATAGTTGCACGCGTCCATTCGTCGATAGCAATTGCTAGCCAAATACCAACGAGTCCCATATCTAAATGGAAGACAAAAAGGTAACCGAGCGGTAAACTCATTAATACCATGGAGAATGCGCCGATTAAAACCGGATATTTTGCATCACCAGCTGCACGAAGTGAATTAATGATGACGATGTTCACCGTACGTCCCGTTTCAAGTAGTACACTTAGTAAAAGAACGCTTGCCCCTAGAGAGATAATATGAGGATTATCCGTAAATAGCCCCATTAATTGTATACGGAATGTAATAACGAGAACGACCATACATAAAGTGACGCCAATCGCCCATTTTACACTTTTCCATACACGTTCATATGCTTCATCTTTTTCGCCGCCACCAACAAGGCGCCCAATAATAATTGCTGTTCCCATACCAATTGCAATTGCAAATAAATAAGTGAACATGGAGATGTTAGTAGCGTATTGTCTAGCAGCTAATGATTCCGTTCCTAAGTATGTTGCGTAATATAGGAAGACAATTTGACAAGCTTGATACATGACCTGTTCAAATGCTGATGGAATGCCGATTTTTAAAATTTTTCCGACGTATTCTTTTGATAAAGTGAAGTAATATTGTAATTTTACACGGTATTCCATAACGCGGTATAGTAACGAGAAGAACACAATAAGTGCGATTAATCGGCTGACAGCAGAAGAAATTGCAGCCCCTTGCACACCGAGTTCAGGGAAGCCAAATTTCCCGAAAATGAATACGTAGTTTCCAGCGATATGAATAATATTCATTCCAAGTGAAATAAACATTGCTTGTTTCGTAAAACCGTGTACGCGGATAATTGCGGCTAATGAGTTAATAATAGCTTGAAGGAAAATGGCTCCTCCGACGATGGATAAATAACTTTGTGCATACGTTAGTACATCGTCTTGTAAGTTCATTGCCATCATCATATGTTTTGAAAATAAAAGAAAACCAGCACTTATAACGAGCCCAACCACTAAATTTAATGTGACTGCTAATGCTGATATTCTAGATGCCTCCATAAATCGTTTAGAACCGAGGTATTGAGATACGACGATAGCCGCGCCGTTCCCGATGACTTCTAGTACCAAAATAGCGATATGAAGATATTGATTTGCTGCACCAACCCCAGATACAGCATCGTCTGATAATGCACTTAACATGAAAGTATCAGCGATCCCCATTAACATAAAAAGAAAAACTTCTAGAAAAATAGGCCATGTTAATAAGAATAAACTTAATTTCTCTGTCGGCCCGTTTTTGGAGTGAGTTGCTGTCATGTCTGTCCCCTCTTTACCAATATCTATTTTTAGCAAAGTGTATCGTAACATACTTTCTTATCCTTTGCACTCATTTTAACCTACATATTTTCAATATGAATAAACCTTCATTTTATGAAAAAAAGGGGGAGAATAATTATACGTGAAATATTACGAAATATAACTTTTGATATTTTGGAAAAGTGTAAAATTTATCCTGCTATTTGTGAGCAGTAAGACTCCCACCTCAAAATTCAGGGAATGCGAGGAAGTGAGGTGNNCCCGATTGGTGTGGGCTAATTATCAGTGGGGGATGGACAAAACTCCCACTGATTAAAGTTTCACTTTATTTTAGCACTTTAGTGTAGTTTAAATGCAGTATGAGGTGCTTACAAATACAATATTTTTAATGAGGAATTTCAATAAAATATAAATAGAAATATAAATGGAAATATAAATATACAAAGGATATGCTTGTGTGTATAATATGAATTGTTAGAACATATATTTTCTTTCTGTTTGAAAATGAAAGGGCTAACATTTTTGTGGAGGGTGGAAGTATGAAAAAAAAGATACCAGTTTTTGTCGCATCAACAGTCGTGATGAGCATGATTTTAGGGGCATGTAGCTACCAAAAAGATGAACCGCAAACAAACGCAAAAGGGGATAGCGGGAAAAGCGGTGCGAAGCAAGTTCTTAATTTAATTGAATCACAAGAAATTCCAACGATGGACCCAGCATTATCAACTGACACAGTTTCTTCAAAAGTAATGAACAACACGATGGAAGGCTTATACCGCCTTAGAAAAGATGATAGGTTAGTTCCAGGTGTAGCAAAAGAATTCAAAAAGTCAGAAGGCGGTAAAAAATATACATTTAAATTACGTGAAGACGCGAAATGGTCAAACGATGAGCCTTTAACGGCGAAAGATTTCGTATACGCATGGCAAAGAGCGATTAATCCAGATACAGCTGCGAAATCAGCGTACATTATGTATGATATAAAAAATGCAGAGAAAATTAATAAAAAAGAGATGAGTCCTGATCAATTAGGTGTAAAAGCAATTGATGATTACACATTAGAAGTAGAATTAGACAATCCTATTCCATATTTTGTGGATTTAATGGTATATCCAATCTTCTATCCTGTGAATGAAAAGTTTGTGAAAGAGCAAGGTACGAAGTTTGGTTTGGAAGCGAATACAACGATTTATAACGGACCATTTACATTAAGTGATTGGCAACATGAACGTAGCTTTAAAATGACAAAGAGCTCATCATATTGGGACAATAAAGAAGTGAAGCTCGAGGAAGTAAACTTTAATATTGTAAAAGATACAGCTACGCCAATTCACTTATATGAAACACATGCAATCGATCGAGCGACGTTATTAGCAGAGTTCATCGATAAATATAAAGGAAAACCAGATTTTAAAACAGTAGAAGAGACATCTGTATTCTTCCTTCGTTTAAATCAAAAAGACCCAGCTTTAGCAAATAAAAATATTCGTAAAGCAATTTCACTTGGTTTTGATCGTAAACCATTCGTTGATACATTATTAAATAACGGTTCTAAGCCAGCGACAGGATTAATTCCTGATAATTTCATTAAAGGTCCGGATAAAAAAGATTTCCGTTCTGAAAATGGTGATATTGTAAAACCAAACGTGAAAGAAGCGAAGAAATATTGGGAAGCTGGTAAAAAAGAATTTGGTAAAAATGAAATTGAATTA
Source organism: Bacillus cereus (assembly GCA_002578045.1). Lineage (GTDB taxonomy): Bacteria > Bacillota > Bacilli > Bacillales > Bacillaceae_G > Bacillus_A > Bacillus_A cereus_AK. The sequence continues at coordinate 23,324 of NUMR01000084.1, read as the reverse complement.
GAGTTATTAAATGAAGATGTTGAATTATCGAAGAAAACTGGTGAATATTTAAAAGGTGAATTAGAAAAGAATTTACCAGGCTTAACGGTGAAAATTAAACAACAACCATTCGCACAAAAACTAAAATTAGAAGATGCGGGTGATTATGTAATGTCATTCTCTGGATGGGTTGCAGACTTCCCAGATCCAATTACCTATCTTGATATGTTTGTAACTGACGGAGCGCAAAACAAAATGAAGTACTCTAATCCGAAATACGATGAAATCATTATGAAAGCGAAAAAGGATGGAAGCGATGTAAATGCTCGCTGGAAAAACTTACTTGAAGCAGAAAAAGTGTTACTTGATGACGCTGCGATTGTTCCGGTATATCAACGTGGTAGAGCATATTTACAAAGAGAAACAATTAAAGATATGTATAACCATAAATATGGTCCCGATGTAAGCTTCAAATGGGTGTCAATAGAAAAATAAAAAAGCAGGTGATTCCCTGCTTTTTTTAATACGTTCGTTTCTTATAAATACCTTTTCCACCAACTTGTTTCCAGCCGGATTGTACATCCAAACTTTTATTAACAAACTTCATCTTTTCTTTTCTGCCAAAGAGTTTTTCACCGATGCTATTTGTAATGACACCAATCAATGCTGTTATTCCGATGACGAGGGCAGCAACAGTGACAAAATCAATAAAAAAAACAATCATTTGCAAATTCCCCCTTTACCTGTCTCTATGTTTATTGTATGAGATAAAAGATAAAAAAGAAAGAAATGTCAGAAAAATATTTCGTTTACTTTAGAAATCATGTAGACATGGGCAAGAATGTTTGTTAAAATAAGAACAAACGTTCTTTTTGTTTCTTCTTTGCATAGTCTTACATTCCTCCATTGATTTATTAGAAAAAAGTAAGAAAATATTCTCTTTTTTATAGAGAAGATTATAAAAAAATAACTGTATATGAAATGAAAAGTCTATAGGAAGTAAGTGTTAAAGGGATTGAAGGTTGTTGTTAAGGGACAGTTAGAGTGAGTGTAATCATGTTACATAGCAGTGAAATACACGGAAGAGTTTTCTCAACTAGTAGGAAATTTAATGTATATTTCTTGCAAAAACTATTGTATAATGATTATAGAAGTTACTTATTAAAAGTAATTATTGTTTATTATAAGTTGTTGCTTACATGAAAAGTGATTTTTTACTTTGCTATAAGACAAGTTATCGTGAAAAATTGCTGAAGTTAGAAATTTAAACTGTAATTAGTACAGAATTTGTACTCTTTAAGGAGAGTGAGCTTTGTATGGTAACATTATATAGTTCTCCAAGCTGTACATCTTGTAGAAAGGCGAAATTATGGCTAGAGGAAAATCATATTCCTTATACAGAACGTAATATTTTCTCAGATCCATTAACGATTGAGGAAATTAAAGAGATTTTACGTATGACAGAAAGCGGAACGGATGAGATTATTTCTACCCGTTCGAAAGTTTTCCAAGAATTACATGTAAACTTAGAGTCTTTACCACTTCAAGATTTATATAAGATGATTCGTGATTATCCAGGGATTTTACGTCGTCCAATTATAATTGACGAAAAGCGTCTTCAAGTAGGTTACAATGAAGATGAAATCCGTCGTTTCTTACCACGTACAGTAAGAACGTTCCAATTACGTGAAGCACAGCGTCTTGTAAATTAATTATAATAATATGAAAACCTTCTACCGATTATATAGTAGAAGGTTTTTTTTACTGTTTTACATTTCGTAATTGAACTTGTTGAACGATAAAACCGATGCATAGAACGGTGAAAATGAACAAGAAAGGAATGCTTGTGGTGAAACTTTGGTTGTTATGAAAAAAGGTTGCAAGTCTGTCTTCGTGTGTAATCATTTTTCCTGCTGTGTAGGCGAGAATCGCTGCTCCGCAATAAATGAGGAATGGAAAGCGTTCCATAAGTATTAAAATAAGTTTGCTACCCCAAATAATAATCGGAATAGAAATGAGTAAGCCGATTATGACGAGTTGCAGTCTTCCGTGAGCTGCCCCTGCAATGGCAATAACATTGTCAAACCCCATAACGAGATCCGCGAACACAATTGTACGCACAGCTTGGAATAAAGTTGTTTTCCCTTGAATAGAAGAAAGATCGTTGCTATTATCAGTTAGTAAATTTACTGCAATTAATGTAAGTAAAATTCCGCCGATAAGTTGTAAAAATGGAATGTCGAGTAAATAGACAGCTAGTATTGTAAGGAGAATTCGTAGCACAATTGCTAAAATCGTACCGATGAAAATGGCCTTGTTTCGTTTTGATTCAGGTAAATTTCGGCTAGCTAGTGCAATGACAATGGCATTATCACCTCCTAGTACAACATCAATACCGACAATCATTAGTACAGATGTTAAAAACTCTAAGTCCATTCGTCTGCCTCCATTTATGATGTTTTAATAAGCGAAATATATGTATGTGATGAAGAACACTTCCTGCATCTTGGGGACTAAATAATCTCCTCTAATAGAAGTTTCACTTTATTACAGTGTACGGGGGAATATAGAAATGTATGTCCAAATTTTTTATCCCGCTATTTGTGGGCAGTAAGACTCCCACCTCAAAATTCGGCGGATGCGAGGAAGGCCCGTAAAAGCCTGAGTGGTGAGGGCTCATAATCAGTGGGGGATGGACAAAACCCCTACTGATTAAAGTTTCAATGTATATGTAGAGAATTGCTATAATGTTATATTTATGTAGACAATCGAATGAAGATAGACATATAACTATTTTTGTAAAATAAATCGATTTTATTTCCATTCTGGAGAATCTTATCATAAAATGAGAGTACAAGAATGTATTGATTTGTCATATGAGTGGGGAATCCCTTCATAACAATTCTAAGCAGGAAGGGAGAGTAGTATTTTGGATATTGAAAGAATTAATGATCATACGATGAAATTTTTTATTACGTACATTGATATAGAGGACAGAGGGTTTAACCGTGAAGAAATATGGTATGACCGCGAACGAAGTGAAGAGCTCTTTTGGGAGATGATGGATGAAGCTCGTGATCATGACGATTTCTTTATTGATGGGCCGTTATGGATTCAAGTGCAAGCAGTCGATAAAGGAATTGAAGTACTTGTCACGAAAGCGCAACTTTCAAAGGATGGACAAAAGCTGGAGCTACCGATAGGTGTAGACAAAATTATAGATATTCCTTTAGATGAAGGAATTGAATCGTTATTCCAGCAAGAATTAGTGGAAGAGGTAGAAGAACAAGCAGGAACAAACTTTAATGAAGATGGTACGTTTGGCTTTTTAATTAAGTTTAATGATTTTGAAGATGTCATTTCATTAAGTCATCGTCTTATCTTTGAGGATATAAAAGATGAGCTGTATTCATTTGACGACCGATATTATGTATATGTGGAATTCGATGAAGTGCTACATGATGAAGAAGAAATTGATCGTATTTTAAGTATTATTTTAGAATATGGAGAAGAATCAACTTTAACAATTCATCGTGTAAGTGAGTACGGGAAACAAATTGTGAAAGAGCATGCGCTTGAAACAATTCGCAATAATTTCCCTGCTAAGACGTAGGCCGATTTCTATAGTATGAAATCGGCTTTTTATATGAAAAATAGGAAAGCTTTCTTAGTGAGGAGGTAAGAGATGAAAAATACGTTAAAGTTGATTTTTTTTATACTACTATTGTTCGTATTATTTGTTTCATTACGTATGTTTATTGATGTAGCATTTTATTTGGATGTAATTGGGATAGAAGATGTTTCGATTCTAGGTATGATTAGTATTTTATTTACGGTATCTGCATTTTTAATTGGCTGCGTTATTTTCTTAGAAAACCGTCATCCGTCTAAAACACTTACATGGTTGATTGTGTTAGGTATTTTTCCGGTATTTGGATTTTTCGCTTATTTATTATTTGGACAAAACTTTCGGAGAAAGAGAATGTTCCAAAAGAAGGCGTTACTCGATGAACAGGCATTTTTACAATATAAAGGGCACGACGGTTACGAAGAACGAATTTTGCGCAATCATAAACATCAAGAGTTGTTATTTCGTTTAGCGGATCGATTAGGCGCTTTAAATATTTCATTTCAAACTGAAACGAGAACATTAACAAATGGAGATGAAACGTTTCAAGCGATTTTGGATGGATTGAAACGAGCGAAACATCACATTCATATGGAATATTACATTGTGCGTGATGATAAGCTAGGAACAGAAATTAAAGATATTTTAATACAAAAATCAAAAGAAGGCGTTGTCGTTCGTTTTTTATATGATGCAGTTGGAAGTTTTAAATTATCGAAATCGTATATTGAAGAATTAAACGAAGCAGGTGTAGAAATGATTCCGTTCTTTCCTGTGCGCTTTCCGATTTTAAACGATAAGATTAATTACCGAAACCACAGGAAAATCGTTGTTATTGATGGAAATGAAGGGTTTGTAGGTGGATTAAATATTGGAGATGAATATTTAGGGAAGGATAAATATTTCGGTTTTTGGCGAGACACACATTTATATTTGCGTGGTGAAGCTGTTCAAAGTTTGCAGCTTATTTTCCTTCAAGATTGGTTTTATATGACTGGTGAGGCAGTGTTAGCCCCGGAATATTTACAAGCAAAAGTAGTCGAGGGTGATCATTGGGGTGGCGTGCAACTCGTTGCAGGTGGACCAGATAATAAATGGGAAACGATTAAACATTTATATTTTGCAATGATCGCTTCTGCTCGGAAATCCATTTGGATTGCAACACCGTATTTCATTCCAGATGATGATATTTTATCTGCATTAAAGGTAGCAGCACTTGCTGGTATTGATGTTCGTTTGTTAATGCCGAGTAAGCCTGATAAGCGCACTGTCTTTTATGCGTCGAGGTCGTACTTCCAAGAGCTTTTAGATGCTGGAGTAAAGATATATGAATACGAGAAAGGTTTTCTTCATAGTAAAGTTGTCATCGTCGATTCTGATTTAGCTTCAATTGGGACAGCTAATATGGATATGAGAAGTTTTCATTTGAACTTTGAAGTTAATGCCTTTTTATATGATACAGATAGCATTCGAAAACTCGTTCAAGACTTTAAGGATGATTTAGAAGAATCAAGTGAAATTCATGTCGATTGTTTTCATAAAAGACGTCTCCATAGACGAATTGTGGAATCAACATATCGGTTATTATCACCTTTATTATAGAAAGAGATGTCCGAAATTGGGACATCTTTTTTTTTGAAAAGGAATTTGTAGTAAATTGTAGAATATAAAAAGCTGAAAGGGTGTGATTCCGATGTTTATCGCCAAAAGAGAAAACGGAGAGAAAATTCATCTGCTCTATAATCGTGATGAAGAGCTTTTACACCGTATGCGCAAAAAGGAACGATTCTTTTGTATGGCTTGCGGAAAGGAAGTGCAAATGAAATTAGGAAAACAAAAAAGTTGGCATTTTGCTCATAAGAAAGTGGATTCATGTCTTGCCTTTTATGAAGCAGAATCTATGTATCATATGCACGGTAAAGAACTGTTATATAGATGGTTAAAACGTCAAAAGTTTCATGTGGATATTGAGCATTATCTGCCAGAAATTCAGCAACGACCAGATATTTTCGTAGAGCGAGCAGGTAGAAAAATTGCGATTGAATATCAATGCGCCAATCTTTCCGTGGAGCAGCTATACAAACGAACGTATTCGTATTGGCAAGCTAGTATACAAGTCATTTGGATCATTGGTGGAAATCAATTGAAAAAACAATCTGCATATTGGATGAAATTCTCCTCACTTCTGGCTTTCTCCTTACAATCTTATCCCCAGCCATTTCTTATTTTCTTTTGTCCGAAACAAAAATCGTTTATGAAATGTGCATTTATCACTTCATTTTCTACAAACGTCTCTTTCTCGCATATTATATATTTACCGACCGAAACGACTACTTTTGAAACGCTCTTTTCACCCGTTCCTTTCCAAAAAGAAAAATTAGAGCAAGAATGGAAGAAAAGGAAGAACTATTTTCGGCAAAATGCTCTAACTATTTGGAATTATAATGATAAGCCACTATTACGCCTCTTATATCAATTGAAATGCACGCCAGTGAGCTTTCCTTCTGAAATTGGTGTTCCGCTCCCATCTTCATTTGCTTTTCAAACAAATCCATTTATATGGCAAGCTTTTTTATATATGAAGTGTATAGGTGAGTTTGCAGTAGGGGAGTGTATTTCCCTTCAATACGTATGTAATAATGTGAAAAAGTATACGAAAAGACGCATACTTCCATATTTTTCACAACACATATGGAAAGTAGCAGTTACTGAATATATGACCTTTTTATGTTATGTAGGTGTGTTGCATAAAGTAGGGGGGGATACGTACCGGAAAATAAGGGATGTAGTTATGTTACAAACAGAGGAGGAAGTTAGGAAACATGATGAAATTTGCCTAGCGCATGCACTATCTCTATTTGAGACAAAGTTCAACATGAGAGAAGGAAAAGGGGATATAATAAAGAATGATCGTGAAGGAATTACATAAGAAAAACAGAATTGTACTTAAGTAGAGATATTTAAAGGAGGGCTTAAAGAATGTCTGAACAAAACAAAGCAAAAACATTACCGGATCGCAATGAGATTAAAGAAGCAAATACGTGGCGATTAGAAGATATTTTTCAAACAGATGCAGAATGGGAGAAAGAATTCCAAGCGATTAAAGAGTTATTACCGAAGTTAACGGAATTTAAAGGGAAGCTTGGTGACTCTGCGAACAATTTATTTGAGGCATTGCAATATGAAGACGAGATTTCAATGCGATTAGGCAAGTTATATACATATGCTCATATGCGTTACGATCAAGATACAACGAACTCTGTATATCAAGCGTTAAATGATCGCGCGACAAATTTATATTCACAAGTATCTAGTAGCACAGCGTATATTGTGCCTGAAATTTTATCTATTTCAGAAGATACGTTACAAGCATTCTTGAAAGAAAATAGAGACTTAAGTGTATATGAACATGCATTAGAAGAAATTACACGTCAACGCCCACACGTATTATCTGAAACGGAAGAAGCCCTATTAGCGGAAGCATCTGAAGTAATGAGTTCATCAAGTAATACATTCGGTATGTTGAATAATGCGGATTTAAAATTCCCATCTATTAAAGGTGAGGACGGAGAAGAAATAGAAATTACACATGGACGTTACATTCAGTTTTTAGAAAGTGATGATCGCCGCGTTCGCGAAGATGCATTCAAGGCTGTATATGAAACGTACGGGAAATTTAAGAACACATTTGCAAGTACGTTAAGTGGGGCAGTGAAACGCAATAATTTCAATGCGCGTGTTCGTAAATATGATTCTGCTCGCCAAGCAGCATTAAGCAATAATAATATTCCTGAAGCAGTATACGATCAACTTGTTGAAACGGTAAATGACAACTTACACTTATTACACCGATACATCGATATTCGTAAGCGTGCGTTAGGACTAGATAAGCTTCATATGTACGATTTATATACGCCACTTGTACCGGAAGTGAAAATGAATGTGAAATATGAAGAAGCGCAAGACCTGTTATTAAAATCTTTACACGTACTTGGGGATGAGTATGTTGAAATTTTGAAAGAAGCATATGAAAATCGCTGGGTAGATGTGTATGAGAATAAAGGAAAACGAAGCGGGGCATATTCATCTGGTGCATACGGAACAAATCCGTATATTTTAATGAACTGGCATGATAATGTACATAATTTATTTACACTTGCTCATGAGTTTGGTCATTCGGTGCATAGTTACTATACAAGAAAGACACAGCCACATGTATACGGTGATTATTCAATCTTCGTAGCAGAGGTAGCATCAACTTGTAATGAAGCGCTGCTAAATGATTATTTATTAAAAACGACAGAAGATAAGAAAGAGCGTCTATATTTATTAAACCATTATTTAGAAGGATTTCGTGGTACTGTATTCCGTCAAACGATGTTCGCAGAGTTTGAACATATTATTCATAAGAAAGTACAAGAAGGACACGCTGTTACACCAGACATGTTAACGGAAACCTACTACGATTTAAATAAGAAATATTTCGGTGACGCTTTAGTAATCGACGAAGAAATTGGCTTAGAGTGGTCTCGTATTCCACACTTCTACTACAACTATTACGTGTATCAATATGCAACAGGATTTAGTGCAGCGACAGCTCTATCTAAACAAATTTTAGAAGAAGGACAACCAGCAGTAGAACGTTACATTAACGAATTTTTAAAAGCAGGAAGCTCGGATTATCCAATAGAAGTGCTGAAAAGAGCAGGAGTTGATATGGCATCTCCTAAACCAGTAAAAGAGGCACTACAAGTATTTGAAGAGAAATTAAATGAATTAGAAGCGTTATTATTTGAAGGAAAGTAATGAGAAAAGACGAGGGATTTTATCCTCGTCTTTTTTAAAAGTGTATTATGTCGATGTTTGTCGAAAAAATAAGGTGAATTCCCTTACTTTTTCTAAACTAGAAAACAGTGTTACAGTTGACTTTTGCAGTTAAAACCCTTTAAATCGTTTTCTATGGTTGAAATAAGAGAGAGCGATGACGATGACTCCGAATAAAAGAGGGAGGGCAATCATTTTAGGAAAAGCTTGTAGTAGAGAGAGGATGTACAGGAAAAAAGAAACAATGACAGCTAGAAAGATAAGGGCAATATAAGACTTTTTCATTAATAAAACCTCCTAAATGTCTTTTTTATAGCTTATTCAAAAATGAAAACGTTTAGAATGTGACAAAAGTGTGAAAATCGACAAAAAAGGTTGTCATTTGACGTCGAATCTTGTAATATAATAAGCGTGAACGAATTCACATACAAACATATACCCCTTTGTTTGAACGTGAAAATTTCTCCCATCCCCTTTAATATTTTTATAAGCCGTAAAGAAAAAGACCTGGTGTTTACACCAGGTCTTTTTCTTTTGCTATCCATTTCCAATAACGTTCACACTTTACTTCAATCATTTGCACTTTTCGTTTTAGTTGTAATTTTTTTAGTTCGCGCTCGATTTCTTGCTGCGGACAGCCATATATAAATGCTACTTCTTTTGAAGATATGAATTGCGTTGCTTCTAGTAACACTCCTAAAGGTGGTAACGGTTCGGGCTCAATTTCACATTTTACAAGCTCTTTTAATAATTGTACGTATACATCATAGGAATAAGTTCCAGTGATTTTAATACCTTCTTCATCTGAGTTCGCATGGAAAAAGACGAGGGAAGGTATTTCTGTAATATGCATCTCATTCGTGAATTTTAAGTCACATTGGAAAGCTTTTTTTGCACTAGCGGAATGTAGATCTTTTTTAAATTCTTCTACATCAATATTGCTATCTTTCGCGCATGCAAGTAATAATTCACAGTCCGGGTTCGATACATTTTCAAGGAAAATGTATTCTTGGAGTTTTCGCAAAAACTTCGAACCTGCTTTTCGGCCTTGCAACTCCGCTGCCTTAATTGCCATCGAAACTAAATAGGGTGTTGATGACGCTTCTTGCATAGGTACCTTTCCATCGCATGAAAAACCTTGTAAACTTGTTGTCTTTTCCCACACAAATCGAATATTAGCAGGTTTATTCCATTTGTGTGAGGAAGCGTTCGTTCCGTCCACTTTTCCTGTTACGATATGACGAATAGAGAAGTATTTTCCGTATTCAAGCCATAATTTAATAATAACAGGTTCCATTTCCCAGCAATCTTTACAAAGTGGATCAATAAATAAATATGCTTCTACAGACTTATGCTCACATGTGGAAGGAGATGGCATATTTATATGCTTAGCTTCCTGCTTATCCATTACACTTCACCTATTTCGTTTGGAGTATTAATCATATGTTGAGCAGTTAATGCTAAACGTTCAAAAACAAACTCTCTTATATGACCATGCACTCCTGTATCATCCATTGCTCGCTCCATACATGATAGCCAAGCCTCTGCTCGTTTTGGAGTAATTTCAAACGGAAGATGGCGTGCTCTTAACATAGGATGACCATGTTCTTCAGTGTACAAATTAGGACCACCTAAATATTGCGTTAAAAATTGTTTTTGCTTCCTAGCGGTTTCTGTTAAATCATCCGGGAAGATGGGAGATAAGTCAGGGTGTTTACTGACATAGGAATAAAATGTGTCTACTAATATTGCAATGCATTGTTCACCGCCAATTGCTTCAAATGGTGTCATCGGTTGCTTGCTCATCCTTTATAAACTCCTTTTTCCATGAAATGTATGTCTATTGTAGCAATGGAATGTGAGAGAGGGCAAATAAATAGTCTTCCTAACATTCTTTGCGTATTCTACATGTTGCAAATAAATCTTTTACTTTTCAAAAAGTGAAACGCATCCACCAGTGAAATATATTCAATAGTGGAATTTTCACTTTAGCGCGCTTTGTTTTGTTTGGCAAGGAAAAAGCGTTTTACTTTGTTATTTGTATGACGAACTGGGATGTTATGTTGCGTTAATAAATGGATAAATGCAGCTTTTCCTGTTTCTTCATCCTGCACTTCAAATTCGATTTCATAATCATCGTGATTGTAATAGAAACTATGATCAAAGACAAGCGTTCCGCCTTTAAATAATGTTTCAGCTCTTTCTGTTGTTAAACTTCCCATATAAGTTAAAGCAGAAGCTGGAATTTGTAATTTGTGCAGTTGATCTACTACAGTTCCTTGAATGATTGTGTTTGTTTCCATCATCATTTTTGCTTCGTCTTCTGTTATGACTTGGTGTGTTTCTAACAAGCCAATTTCCGCAGGTTGTTTCAATGTTAATGTATAAGTTTCCCCTTTATGACGAATACGAAGTGCAGAACCGGATTTTTTTAACGAAAAATCAGGCGTTTCAAAGTAGTGATTCACTTGTTTCGTAAAGGCCTCAATAGAAAATGATCTGCATAATGTTTCGAATTCTTCTTCTGTAACCATATTTTTAAATTCAATTTCAATTTCTTGTGTCATTGTATGCGCTCCTTTTGAAAAATAATTCTTAACACATTATCGCTTTTTCACAAATTTGGTTCAATGTTTTATTTGTTTGCGTCCATGTTATGATACAATAATACTGTTAAGTAAGACAGGAAGTTGAGATGGAGGAGTTAGAGCATGCAAAATAAAATCCAAGTTAAGAGCGTAGAAGAGAGAGAGAATGCTCTTATTTTTTGTGCGGAAAATACTGAAATAGAGGTAAGGGAGTTAAGTGTGCGTAATCACGTACTTGTAGACTCAGACAATTTATCATTTTTATATATCTTAGAAAATGAATCATCTTTCATTTATGTAAGTATTCCGCACACATGCTGGGAAGCAATGCATGAAGCGATGGATAAAGATATGGTAATGTTCGTTCGCGTGAATGATGTTGAAATGGAATTAGAAGGTTTAAAAGAAGAAGTAGAATATCTAGTTGAAAATATTGAAGGTAATGCAAATTACGGAGAAGAACTAGTAACTGCTGTAGGAAAAGTATTTCTATAAGCAAATGGATTGATTTTGGTGGTGGTTGAAATGAATCGAAATTGGGAAGAGTTTTTAGCGCCTTACTACCAAGCGGTGGCAGAGCTAAAAGTGAAACTAAAAGGAATGCGTACGCAGTTTACAATGTTGACGGAGCAATCTCCAATTGAGTTTGTAACTGGACGAGTGAAGTCAGTTGCGAGTATTATCGATAAAGCGGAAAAGAGAAATGTGCCGTTAGATCGATTAAGAGAAGATATGCAGGATATTGCTGGTCTTAGAATGATGTGTCAATTCGTGGATGAGATTAAGCCTGTTGTAGAATATCTTCGAAAACGAAATGACTTTGAAATCGTGGAAGAACGTGATTATGTCACGCAAAAGAAAGACAGTGGCTATCGCTCTTATCACGTTGTCATTAGTTACCCTGTTCAAACGATAGAGGGAGAACAAAAAGTATTGGTAGAAATCCAAATACGCACGCTAGCAATGAACTTTTGGGCAACAATTGAGCATTCTTTAAATTATAAGTATAGTGGGCGTTTTCCAGAAGATATTAAAATACGATTGCAACGTGCAGCAGAAGCGGCGTTTTTATTAGATGAAGAAATGTCTTCTATTCGTCTGGAAATTCAAGAAGCGCAGAAGATTTTTTCAAGAAAGCAAGAAGCGAAAGATTCCGAATCATAAACTAAAGGGTGTTGGGCGATGAAATTTACAATTATGTCAAAGGGAGATCAATCATCAAATATACTAGCAAGCACGATGAAAGAGTACTTGCTAGATTTTGGATTTATTATGGATGAAAAGGAACCCGATATTGTAATTTCTGTCGGGGGAGATGGAACGCTTTTATATGCGTTTCATCGTTATTATAATCGATTGGATGAAACAGCATTTGTTGGTGTACATACAGGGCATTTAGGTTTCTATGCAGATTGGTTACCGACAGAAGTAGAAAAATTAGTAATTGCAATTGCGAAAACACCATTCCAAGTGGTGGAATATCCGCTTTTAGAAGTAATTATTCGCTATGTGAATGGGAGTAAAGAGTCACAGTATTTAGCGATGAATGAAGCGACTGTGAAAAGCGCAGAAGGTACATTAGTAACAGAAGTGGAAATACGGGGAGAGTACTTTGAAACATTCCGCGGGGATGGTCTATGTATCTCTACTCCTTCAGGAAGTACTGCTTATAATAAAGCACTTGGCGGAGCAATTATTCACCCTTCTATTGAAGCAATTCAAATTGCAGAAATGGCATCCATTAATAACCGTGTGTTTCGTACGGTAGGCTCGCCACTCGTATTGCCGAAACATCATACATGTGTGTTGAAGCCGGCTCCAGGGATGAACTTACAAATTACGGTGGACCATTTAACGATGGCTCATCAAGATGTGAAATCAATTCAGTATCGCGTTGCAAACGAGAAAGTACGATTTGTTCGTTTCCGCCCGTTCCCATTCTGGAAGCGTGTTCGTGACTCGTTTGTTGCAGATAAATAGAAGGGGTTTATATATTTGAACAGATTTACATTGAAATGGAATATAGAGTCAGCTGAAGAAGAAACTTTAGTTAGAGAATTTTTGAAAACAAAAGGGATTTCTAAAGCTGCCTTAACGGATATAAAGTTTCATGGCGGAGACATTGAAGTAAACGGTCAACATGCGAGCGTTCGTCATCAGTTACAAGCTGGTGAAGAGTTACGTGTTTTTTTTCCAGTGGAGGAAAGAAGCGAAGGGATGATTGCGGAAGATATCCCACTATGCATTGTATATGAAGATGATGCAGTACTTGTCATCAATAAAGAAGCGAACATGTCAACGATTCCGTCTAGAGAACATCCGGCGGGAAGTGTTGCTAACGCACTTTTATCTCATTATAATAAGCAGCATCTCGCCAGTACGGTGCATATTGTAACAAGGTTAGATCGTGATACTTCAGGGCTCATGCTTATTGCAAAGAATCGTTTCGTACATCATCTTTTATCGAAACAGCATCAACAAAAAGCTGTGAAACGAACGTATGAAGCAATCGTTCATGGAGAGATGATAGAACGAGAAGGAACGATTGATGCGCCGATTGGTAGAAAATCTGATAGCATCATTGAACGAACAGTTTGTGAGGATGGACAAAAAGCTGTTACTCACTTTAGAGTGATTGATAGCGCCGATCATAAGACGCATGTATCGCTTGAACTTGAAACAGGAAGAACGCATCAAATTCGTGTGCATATGGCTTATATAGGACATCCGTTACTTGGCGATGACTTATATGGAGGAAGAAGGGATGAAATGAAACGGCAAGCACTTCACAGTACATCTTTGACGTTTTATCACCCTATTTTAGACAAGGAAATGTCTTTTACTACAACGATTCCAAGCGATATGCAAGAAGCAGTGATGCATACTTAAAAAGGGAACAAAATTCTTATCGTACGAAGAATTTTGTTCCCTTTTTTCTTAGCGGAATACTATTAAAATTTGATTATCACCCGTACGCTTAATAACGAAAAATCCACTTTCAGATTTTGGAGCAATGCCGTCATCATTTGGACGGCAATATCCATGAGTTTCGCAAGTGCTGTTATCACGTACTAACATTTGTCCAATTAATCCGACAGGAAGCCGCTCGGCACGGTCTTTTCTTGCTATATATTTGCAAGGCTGGATCTCATTCTGTATTTAAAAGTGGTTGTATTTCTTTCGTTTCCGTACGTACATATTGACGTTTTCCAAAGCTATCTGTTTTATAGCGCTTTTACCAACTTAAAGCACTGCTATTTTCTATAAGAGCGGGAGTTGTACTAGATATTCCTAAAATGAATGAATCGTTTGATTTATAATAGTAGATGGAATTTTGGGTTGTACTTTTCCTTTATCCCGCTATTTGNNGGACAAAACCCCCACTGATTCAAGTTTCACTTTATCTAGTTTTAGTGTAGGATACGCCTAGAAAACACCATGATCCCTGTAAATCGTGAATTGTACTAAGTAGGGGATTTATGAAATTGGGCGGAACTTTTCGGGAACAAAAGGTAGGGAAGAAGGGATGGAAACTGTCTCCATTTCAGGATAACGAAGTCCAGTCAGTTTACCACCAAATACAGCGCCGGTATCAATATTGACTGTATGATTCACAAAGCGAGGTTCACTAACAGGTGTATGTCCATAAATAATCCATGCTTCACCTTTATACTCTTTCGCCCAATCGAGCCGGATAGGTGAGCCGTCCGGATGTTTTTCTCCTGTAATATCACCATATAATACAAATGTTTGTACTTTTTTATCTTGTCTTCCTATGTAATCTTGCCGAATGCCAGCGTGACATACGATTAACTTCTCTTCATCCAGTATGTGATATAGCGGCGATTGTTCATAAAGAGTAATGAACTTGTCTTTTATGATTTGTTGTTTATTAGAAGACAACAAATCATATTCAGCAACAGTTGTTTCGAGCCCATGAGCGATTGTAACATTACGCCCAAGGAAAAAACGATACAGTTTATTACAGTGATTCCCTGGAGCATAATAAGCTTCTTTTCTATTTATTACGAGCTCCCATACAATTTCAATCATACGTAATGAATGAGGACCGCGATCTGTAATATCACCAACGAATGCAAGCTTTCGTTTTTCGTTATGAATGGGGAGACCACTATCCCAGATATATCCTAGTTTCGTTGTTAAATCTTGAAATTCTTGAAAGCAGCCGTGAATATCACCTATAATGTCATATTTCATATGTAAACCTCCAGGTCATTTTTTCATTAGTATATCTAAAATGGGCATAAAAAAAAACCATACCGTTTTTTCGATATGGTTCATTTAAACAAAAAGATTTTCGTTCTTGAGCGTACGTTTAAAATAAATTCAATAGCAACCATGTTCGGATAAGTTTGTGCTAATACACTTTCTAGAGCAACTTTGAAATAATGTGGTCGATTATAGGTGGGGATAAGGATGGAAACGAGAGGTGGCTTTTTTCATTATTCACATGAAACGACCTTTCAGAAGCTTTTTTTGTAAGAATAATATTTTGGTATACTCATTTCTGCCGCACCATAAACCATAATGCGGTTTATTGATTACTTCTAAGCCATATTTATTTAATAAAGTACAAATATTTGCCTCAGGATGGACAAAACCTCCACTGATTAAAGTTTCACTTTATTTTCCATATAGGTGCTTTCTGCGAAATGTCATACAACATTATGATTATGTAGAGAGTGAGAATTTCATGATTGAATTCATAGTAGAAGAAGCAGTAAAACTGATATTAGTTTTACTGCTAAGTAAAAAATCAAGCGATTTTTTCAATGATAATCGATGCGCTCGTACCAAGAGCAAGGGATAATCCAAGTCCTGTAACAACCGCTTCAACTAAAGATGGAGTCGTTGTAATTTGTGTAATAGCTTGAACGATGAGAGGAGAACCAACTGTAATCAAACTTGTTCCGGTACCTGGTATAGGGTTGTCATTTACTGTAATTGTAAGGCCGCCTAGTACGCTTATGAGTGCAGTATAGGCAATAACAGTAATTTTATAGAAGCCTGTTTCATTAATAACAAAAGTATCAGCACTTAATGGGAAAATAGCCGTACCAAATTGAGAACCAACAGTATTAAATGGTATTGGATCATTAAGTCCAAGAGAAATATCAATTGTGGCAGAGTTAAATGCATATAATCCTGCTGGTAGTCCTAATCCAGATGGCCCAGTCGGTCCAGTCGGTCCAGTCGGTCCAGTCAGCCCAGTCGGTCCAGTCAGCCCAGTCGGTCCAGTCAGCCCAGTTAGTTCAGTCAGCCCAATCAGTCCAGTCGGCCCAGTTGATCCAGTCGACCCAGTCGGTCCAGTCGACCCAGTTGGCCCAGTTGGTCCAGTTGGTCCAGTCGGAAGGGTAAATGGCGGTATTGGTGGCAATGTCGGTCCTACAAGATTAGGGTCAAATGCACTAGCTGATAAGGATTCATCGGGATTTAAGCCATCTAAATAATTATTATTTGACATAAATTCACCTCCATAAAGCTTTCATTATATAGTAGATGAAAAAACGTAAGAAAATGACACGGACATTTGAATTATTACAAAGAAATCTTAAATAGCTTGAACAATTTAAAAAAATGGAAAGTTTGTTGTATGTATAACATATGATTGAGTTGGAAGAGGGTGATTATGTTGAACAAGCAAGGAATTACAATTAGTCTATGTATGATTGTTCGCGATGAGGAAAATACAATAGATCGATGTTTGGACGCGGTAGAAAAAATTGTCGATGAAATTATTGTAGTTGATACAGGATCCATTGATCGAACGAAGGAAATTGTGGCAAAATACACTTCTAACATATACGATTTTCCGTGGGTTGATGATTTCGCGTCAGCTAGAAACTTTTCTTTTTCAAAAGCAACGCAAGAATATATATTATGGCTAGATGCTGACGATGTGTTATTAGAGGACGCTCAAGAATCATTGAAAATATTAAAACGAGAATTAGATACTAAAGTCGATGCTGTTTCTATGCCTTATTATCTTGTAATGGATTCTAATGGGAAACCTTTATATTGCACAAGAAGATATCGACTTGTAAAGCGTGAAAAACAATTTCAATGGTTTGGAAAGGTGCATGAGTATTTAGCTGTTTCTGGTGAAATTTATACTAGTAATGTTGCTATTACACATAAAAAAGAAAAAGAAGTAACAAACCGTAATTTAAAAATTTTTCAAAATGCTGTAGCAGCTGGAGAAGAATTGAGCTCGAGAGATTTGTTTTATTACGCTAACGAATCTATGGATAATCAAAAATATGACGATGCGGTTCTTCTATATGAAACATTTCTTAATCAAGAGGAAGGATGGTATGAAGAGAAAATTTATGCATGTGGTAAGTTAGGGGATTGCTATGCGAAGTTAGGAGAATGGGAGAAGGCAGTTGAATCTTGTACGAAGTCATTTCGTTATGGTATTCCAAGAGGAGAGAATTGTACACGAATAGGATATGTATATATGGATCAACAAAAATATAATGAAGCGATATTTTGGTTTGAGCTAGCAACTGAAGTGCCGCTGGCAGAGGATGGTCCTTTTCACAGTCCAGCTAGTTATACGTGGATTCCATATTTACAAATGTGTATTTGTTACAGCAAGTTAGGAGATCAAGACAAAGCTTATTATTACAATGAATTAGCAGCTTCTTACGTTCCGAATAATGCTGCAATTGAATATAACCGTAAATATTTTAGAGATGTCTATGATAAACAATATAAAGTGTAATGTGTTCTATTTTTAGGAAATGACTTATCGCTATTCTAACGATAGTAGATTGGCTATATATTAGAGTATCGGTTATGCAACCAATAGAGATGAGATGGCACTCTTTGTAGAATATATTTTGTTTCTATGATGTTTATATTTCAAATTCAATTTGTATAAGGAGTGTGTGAAATGAATCGTGGGAAAAATTATTTATATGAAGAAAAGCCTGAGCATTATTATAATGGGGTAAATCCCAATTTATTAAAGCATATAAAAAAGAAATGGAAAGAAGTTCTTGATATTGGTTGCTCTGACGGAGCAATAGGGGCGGTTATAAAAGAAAATGGAGCACGTGTATCAGGAATTGAGGTATTTCCAGAGGCTGCGGAAAAAGCAAAAGAAAGACTGGACCATGTTATTTTAGGTGATATAGAAACAATGGATATTCCTTATGAGAAGGAGCAATTTGATTGTGTCATATTTGGGGATGTATTAGAGCATTTATTCGATCCGTGGACCGTGATAGAAAAAGTAAAACCATATTTATTTGATGGGTTTGATTTTTATGATGTATCCCAATCATTCGAGTTTAGAAAGGCGGGATATACCGTTGATGTACCTGTACAACGAGATGCTTGGTGTATTCATTATCATTTCGATGTAAATATGACAAATTATGAGAAGTATCAGAAGATTTTTGTGGAGAATTATAAGACAGAGGTAAATAAGGAAGAATAAAGGGGCTACAAAAATGAAAGATAATACGATATTAGTCGTTGTTTGTGTAAATAATGAAGAGCTTTTCGAGCAATGCGCGAGACAAATAAGAAATATTTTTGTTCCCCCTGGCTATGTCGTACAAATTTTTCCGATACGAGATGCGAAAGGTATGGCAAGTGCGTACAATCGAGCACTTACATATCCGGCGAAATATAAAGTATATATACATCAAGATACTTACCTTATTAATCGTGATATGTTTTATACCCTTATTTCTCTTTTTAAAGAAAATGAAAAGCTTGGCTTAATTGGAGTAGCTGGTGCTCAATTTTTACCGAGTAACGGGATATGGTGGGAAGGGAAAAATTTAGTAGGGAAAGTGATTGAGTATAGAAGACAGAACTATCAATTATTAAATTTAGATCGGGATTTTTATGGGAATAAATCATTTATGTCCGTTCAGGCAATTGATGGTTTACTAATGGTAACACAGTATGATCTTCCATGGCGAGAGGATTTGTTTCAAGGATTCCACTTTTATGATGTGTCACAGTCTTTAGAATTTCAAAAGGCTGGATATTTAATTGGTATCCCGAATCAAGCAAATCTATGGTGCATTCATTACAACGGGGATGAGTTTGATGTGGATACATATGAGAAGTACCGGGAAATTTTTGTAGAACATTATAAAGATATACTATCTCCATCATAAGGGAGAGGTGAAGGATGAAAGGGATTATTTTAGCAGGCGGGACAGGATCGAGATTATATCCAATAACGAAAGTAACGAATAAACATTTACTTCCTGTTGGGCGTTATCCGATGATTTATCATGCGGTATATAAGCTGAAGCAATGTGAAATTACAGATATTATGATTATTACAGGTAAAGAGCATATGGGAGATGTTGTTAGCTTTCTAGGAAGTGGCCAAGAATTTGGTGTGTCTTTTACGTATCGTGTGCAAGATAAGGCGGGCGGGATTGCACAGGCGTTAGGCCTTTGTGAGGATTTCGTTGGGGATGATCGTATGGTAGTTATATTAGGAGATAATATCTTCTCAGATGATATTCGTCCGTATGTTGAAAAATTTACAAGGCAAAAAGAAGGGGCGAAAGTGCTGCTTCAATCTGTAGAAGATCCTGAAAGATTTGGCGTAGCACATATTCAGGATCGAAAAATAATTGGAATTGAAGAAAAGCCGAAGGAGCCGAAAAGTTCTTATGCTGTTACAGGAATTTATTTGTATGATTCAAAAGTCTTTTCTTATATAAAAGAATTAAAACCTTCCGCAAGAGGGGAGCTTGAAATTACAGATATAAATAATTGGTATTTAAAACGAGGGGTACTTACTTATAATGAAATGAGCGGCTGGTGGACGGATGCGGGAACTCATGCTTCTCTTCAAAGAGCAAATATGTTAGCACGGGAGATAAACTTTGGGAAACAATTTAATGGAGAATAGGTGAAAATATGAAAGTTATAGAAACAAATTTTACCGATGCGAAATTGTTAGAACCGAGTTTATTTGAAGACGATCGAGGCTTTTTTACAGAAAGTTATAATAAGAAGATGCTAGAAACGTTAGGGATTACGCATTCATTTGTACAGGATAACGTATCTTATTCAGCGCAGGCAGGGACGATTCGAGGGCTACACTTTCAAAAAAATCCGAAAGCACAAACGAAACTTGTTCAAGTTATGCAAGGTGTGATTTATGATGTTATTATTGATTTACGGAAGGAATCCCCTACATTTAAACGGTGGAGGGGTTATATTTTAAGCGCAGATAATCATAGGCAATTATTAGTGCCGAAAGGGTTTGCTCATGGTTTTTGTACACTTGCACCTCATACAATTGTTATGTATAAAGTAGATGAGTATTATAGTGCTAATCACGATTCAGGGTTGCTTTGGGAAGATAAAGAATTAGCAATTCCATGGCCAGTAACAAACCCTATCTTGTCCGATAAGGATCGAATATTACCATTACTTCAGGAATATGAAGATATTTTTTAAGTAGGAGAGTTGTTTATGAATATATTAGTAACAGGTGGAGCTGGATTTATTGGAAGTAACTTCATTCACTATATGTTAAAAAACTATGAAACATATAAAATTATTAATTACGATGCATTAACATATAGCGGGAATTTAAATAATGTAAAGTCTATTCAAAACAATCCTAACTACTTATTCGTAAAGGGGAAGATTCAAAATGGAGAGCTGCTGAAACATGTCGTTAAGAGACATGACGTGCATGGAATTGTAAATTTTGCAGCTGAGTCACATGTGGATCGCAGTATTGAAAACCCAATCCCTTTTTATGATACGAATGTAATAGGTACAGTCACGTTATTGGAGTTAGTAAAAAAATATCCACACATTAAACTCGTGCAAGTATCCACAGATGAAGTATACGGTTCTTTAGGAAAAACGGGGAAATTTACAGAGGAAACCCCGCTATCTCCTAATAGTCCATATTCTTCAAGTAAAGCAAGTGCTGACATGATAGCCTTATCCTACTATAAAACGTATCAATTACCAGTTGTTGTGACGCGTTGTTCTAATAACTATGGACCGTATCAATATCCTGAGAAATTCATTCCATTAATGGTTACGAATGCACTTGAAGAAAAGAGGCTCCCATTATATGGTGATGGATTGCATGTAAGAGATTGGCTACATGTAACGGATCATTGTAGTGCAATTGACACCGTTTTGCATAAGGGGCGTGTAGGAGAGGTATATAATATTGGCGGAAATCATGAAAAGACAAATGTGGAAGTTGTGGAACAAGTTATAAAACTTTTAGGAAAAACGAAAAAAAATATTGAATTTGTAACAGACCGTTTAGGCCACGATCGTCGTTATGCGATTAATGCACAAAAAATGAAGAATGAGTTTGATTGGGAACCGAAGTATATGTTCGAACAAGGATTAAAAGAAACAGTGGAATGGTATGAAAACAATACGGAATGGTGGAAACCACTAAAAGAAAAGTAAGGGGCATGTAAATGAAAGAAAAAATTATCATAACAGGAGCGAATGGCCAACTAGGAAAACAACTACAAGAAGAGTTAAACCATGAGGAATATGACATATATCCATTTGATAAAAAGTTATTAGATGTAACAAATATATCCCGACTCAAGCAAGTGGTACAAGAAATACAACCACATACAATTATTCATTGTGCAGCGTATACGAAGGTAGATGGTGCGGAGAAAGAACAGGACCTTGCTTATTTAATAAATGCGATAGGAGCTCGAAATGTAGCGGTCGCCTCACAATTAATAGGGGCTAAGTTAGTTTACGTCAGTACCGATTATGTATTTCCAGGTGATAAACCAGACGGCTATCATGAATTTCATCATCCAGCACCGATAAATGTATACGGGGCTTCTAAGTTTGCAGGAGAGCAGTTTGTAAAAGAGTTACATAATAAGTATTTTATCGTTCGTACATCGTGGCTTTATGGTAAGTATGGAAATAATTTTGTGAAAACGATGTTGCGATTAGGGAAAGAAAGAGCAAACCTATCTGTTGTAGCTGATCAAGTTGGCTCTCCTACGTACGTGGCGGATTTAATTACTGTTATTAAGAAGCTCATCCATACTTCTTTATACGGTACGTATCACGTATCAAATCTCGGTTCATGTTCTTGGTTTGAATTTGCTCAAAAAATATTTTCGCATACAAAAATGCAAGTAAATGTATTACCTGTGTCGACTGAGGAATTTGGGGCTGCGGCAGCCAGACCAAAATATTCAATCTTTCAGCATAAAATGCTACAATTGAATGGTTTTTTACAAATGCCCTCTTGGGAAGAAGGATTAGAACGGTTTTTTATAGAAACAAAAAGTCATTAACAAATTTATGTTAATGACTTTTTTGTTTGCCTTTAATAGGTTTTATGGTACTATATTTATAGTATCAGGTACTAATAACAAGTATAAGTATTTCTGGGAGGATATATCATGGAACTATTACAAGGGAAAACATTTGTTGTTATGGGCGTTGCGAACCAAAGAAGTATTGCGTGGGGAATTGCTCGTTCTTTGCATAATGCAGGTGCAAAATTAATATTCACATATGCGGGAGAACGTTTAGAAAGAAACGTTCGTGAATTAGCGGACACATTAGAAGGACAAGAATCACTTGTATTACCGTGTGATGTAACGAATGATGAAGAACTGACAGCTTGCTTTGAAACGATTAAGCAAGAGGTTGGTACAATTCACGGTGTTGCACATTGTATTGCTTTTGCAAATCGTGATGATTTAAAAGGCGAATTTGTAGATACGTCTCGCGATGGATTTTTACTCGCACAAAATATTAGCGCATTCTCTTTAACAGCTGTAGCAAGAGAAGCGAAGAAAGTAATGACAGAAGGCGGAAATATTTTAACTTTAACATACCTTGGCGGCGAGCGCGTTGTGAAAAACTATAACGTTATGGGTGTTGCGAAAGCTTCATTAGAAGCGAGCGTGAAATATTTGGCGAATGATTTAGGTCAACACGGTATTCGCGTCAATGCTATTTCTGCAGGACCAATTCGTACGTTATCTGCGAAAGGTGTAGGCGATTTCAACTCCATCTTAAGAGAAATCGAGGAGCGCGCACCACTTCGTCGTACAACAACACAAGAAGAAGTTGGCGATACAGCAGTATTCTTATTCAGTGATTTAGCACGCGGAGTAACTGGAGAAAACATTCACGTTGATTCAGGATATCATATTCTAGGATAAAAATAATATTGAGTATAGTTTAAAAAGGACAGTCTATAAATATTGAAGGTACTGAAAAAATGATTGCTTTAAAAAAATAACACACATTTTATCAATATGTTGAAA
>NUMR01000083.1 GCA_002578045.1 Bacillus cereus | reverse complement strand
TTTTCAAAGTTCAATATCGCGTTTCAGCGACTTTTATAATATATCATAGTATATTATTTTCGTCAACAAGTTTTTTCAATAACTTGTATCCCTCATTTGCTGACTCTGCCTATTATATAAGCTTTTTCTTCCCTATGCAAGTATTATTACAAAAAAATAAAGAGTGAGGAAATCCCCACTCTTATTCTTCGGAAGAAACCTCTTCACTAGTTTCTTCGTCATCATCCTTTTGTGCTTTTGCTACTGTCGCTACCTCTTGATCATCTTCTAATCGAATGAGACGAACACCTTGTGTATTACGTCCCATTTGAGAGATTTGATTAACTGGCATACGAATAATAACGCCCGCTGCTGTAATTAACATAATATCTTCTTCACCTGTTACAGATTTAACCGCTACTAATTTACCGTTCTTATCTGTAATGTTACAAGTTTTCAGACCTTTACCACCGCGACTTTGTAATCTATACTCTTCAACTGGCGTACGTTTACCATAACCTTTCTTCGTTACGATTAAAACATTTGTATCTTCTTCAACAATTTCCATACCTACTACCTGATCTTCTTCGCCCAGTGTAATTGCTTTTACACCAGCTGCATTACGACCCATAGAACGTACATCTTGTTCATTGAAGCGAATTAGCATCCCGTTACTTGTCCCTACAATAATATCTTTATCACCAGATGTTAAACGTACAGAAATCACTTCATCTTCTTCACGCAGCGAAATTGCAATTAATCCATTTGTACGTATATTTGCAAATGACGAAAGTGGCGTTCTCTTCGAAATACCTTGTTTTGTAGTAAAGAATAAGAATTCGTCATCACCAAATTCACGAATTGGAATAATGGCATTGACCCACTCACCTTTATCTACTCCTAATAAGTTAATAATCGGTATTCCTTTTGCTGTACGGCTATATTCTGGAATTTCATATCCTTTCGTACGGTATACTTTACCCTTATTAGTGAAGAATAGAATATGATCATGTGTAGAAGTAGTTAATAAGTGTTCTACGAAATCATCATCATTTGTTCCCATTCCTTGTACACCACGTCCACCACGGTTCTGTGTTTTATACGTAGATGCTGGTAATCGCTTAATATAACCATTATGAGTTAACGTAATTGCTATATTTTGCTCTGGAATTAAATCTTCATCTTCAATAGATTCCATACCACCAATTGTAATTTCTGTTCTTCTTGTATCATTGAAACGTTCTTTTACTTCCGTTAATTCTTCACGAATAATTTCAAGAACTTTCTCTTCATCTGCTAAAATTTCTTTTAATTCAGCAATTAATTTCATTAATTCTTGATATTCTTGCTCAATTTTTTCGCGTTCTAGTCCTGTTAAACGTTGCAGACGCATATCTAAAATCGCTTGTGCTTGCTTCTCGCTTAAGCCGAAGCGTTCCATTAATCCTTGTTTTGCAATGTCAGCTGTTTTTGAACTACGAATCAAAGTAATAACTTCATCTAAATGATCCAGTGCGATTCGTAACCCTTCTAAAATATGAGCACGCGCTTCTGCTTTTTCTAATTCATAAGCAGTACGTCGGCGAATTACTACTTTTTGATGCTCTAAATAGTAGTATAGAGTTTGCTTTAAGTTCAATACTTGCGGCTCTCCATCTACAAGTGAAAGCATATTAATACCAAAACTAGTTTGAAGTGCCGTATGTTTGTATAAATTATTTAACAGTACATTGGCGTTCGCATCACGACGTACCTCCATAACAATACGCATACCTTTACGATCAGATTCATCACGTAAATCAGTAATACCTTCTATTTTCTTATCGCGTACTAATTCAGCGATTTTTTCTATTAAACGAGCTTTATTAACTTGATAAGGTAGCTCCGTTACAATAATTGCCTGTCTTCCATTTGCTTTTTCCTCAATCTCAACTTTTGCACGCAATGTAATTGAGCCGCGACCCGTTTCATAAGCACGTCTAATTCCGCTACGTCCTAAAATCAGACCTGCTGTAGGGAAATCAGGACCTGGGATACTTTCCATTAGCTCTGCAATCGTAATATCAGGGTTA
Source organism: Bacillus cereus (assembly GCA_002578045.1). Taxonomy (GTDB): domain Bacteria; phylum Bacillota; class Bacilli; order Bacillales; family Bacillaceae_G; genus Bacillus_A; species Bacillus_A cereus_AK. The sequence continues at coordinate 99,008 of NUMR01000083.1, read as the reverse complement.
TGACTTAATGCTAGTACACCATCAATTACTTCTCCAAGTTGATGAGGTGGGATATTTGTAGCCATACCAACAGCAATACCCGTTGTACCATTTACTAATAAATTAGGGAATCGAGCTGGTAATACGATTGGCTCTCTTTCTGCCCCATCATAGTTATCTTGATAATCAATTGTGTTCTTCGTAATGTCACGTAATAATTCCATAGAAATTTTAGACATCTTTGCTTCTGTATAACGCATCGCTGCCGCTGAATCGCCGTCGATAGAACCAAAGTTACCATGCCCATCAACAAGCATATAACGTTGACTGAAATTTTGCGCCATACGAACCATTGTTTCATACACGGCTGAATCACCATGTGGGTGATACTTACCGATTACTTCACCGACAATACGAGCTGATTTTTTATACGCTTTTTCAGCTGTAATACCTAAATCATTCATCGCATATAAAACCCTACGGTGAACTGGTTTTAATCCATCACGAACATCCGGTAGTGCACGAGATACGATAACACTCATCGCGTAATCTAAAAATGAGGTACGCATTTCATGACTAATATTAACTTCTCGAATTCGTGCTTGTTGTTGATTGTCTGACATCAACGAGCACCTCCTCTTACATTTCCGTTACACATACTCTGATTTATATGTAGAAGACAGGAATACTACGATTCCTGTCATTACTCATTTAAATATCAAGGTTTTTCACGTATTTTGCATTTTCTTGAATAAAGTTACGACGTGGTTCTACTTTATCACCCATTAAAATTTCAAATGTTTCATCTGCTTCAATTGCGTCTTGAAGTGAAACTTGAAGTAAAGAACGTATTTCTGGATCCATTGTAGTTTCCCATAATTGATCTGGGTTCATCTCACCAAGACCTTTGTAACGCTGAATACCTGGTTTTGGATGAGCTGGTAATTCTGCCAATATTCTTTCAAGTTCTTTATCGTTATACGCATATTGAACTTTTTTCCCTTGTTGTACTTTAAACAATGGTGGTTGCGCAATATACACATATCCATGCTCAATAATCTGGCGCATATAACGATAGAAGAATGTTAATAATAGGGTACGAATATGCGCACCATCAACATCGGCATCGGTCATAATGATAACTTTATGATAACGAGCTTTTGCAATATCGAAGTCTCCCCCAATATTTGTACCTATTGCTGTAATAATGGTACGCACTTCATCGTTAGATAAAATTTTATCTAGACGCGCTTTCTCAACGTTAATAATTTTACCCTTAAGCGGTAAAATCGCCTGGAAGTGACGATCACGACCTTGTTTCGCGGAACCGCCGGCAGAGTCACCCTCTACGATATAAATTTCGCTAATTGCTGGATCTTTCGAGGAGCAATCTGCTAATTTTCCTGGTAAACTTGAAACCTCGAGTGCACTCTTACGACGCGTTAACTCACGTGCTTTTTTAGCTGCTACCCGTGCACGCGCCGCCATTGTTCCTTTGTCTACAATTTTACGAGCAACATTTGGATTCTCTAATAGGAATTTCTCGAAAGCCTCTGAGAACACAGATTCTGTAATTGTTCTCGCTTCACTATTTCCAAGTTTTGTCTTCGTTTGTCCTTCAAATTGCGGATTTGGATGCTTAATAGATACAATTGCTGTTAATCCTTCACGAACATCCTCACCAGTTAAATTACTATCTGCATCTTTTAAAATATTATTTTTACGGCCATAATCATTAATTACGCGAGTTAAGGCTGTCTTAAATCCTACCTCATGTGTACCACCTTCATACGTATGGATGTTATTTGTGAATGAGTAAATATTATTTATATACCCTTCGTTATACTGTAGGGAAACCTCCACTTGAATACCATCTTTTGTACCTTCTACGTATACAGGCTCTTCATGAATTGGTTGCTTTGAACGATTTAAATGCTCAACATACGATTTAATTCCACCTTCGTAATGGAATTCTTTCTTTTGTTTATGCTCACGTTTATCTTCAATTGTTAATTTAATATTACGATTTAAAAATGCTAATTCACGCATACGAGTTGCTAACGTATCAAATTCGTATACTATTGTTTCTTTAAAAATCTCTGTGTCTGGTTTAAATCGAGTAATTGTCCCTGTTTTATCTGTTTCACCAATAACTTTTAGATCGGCAACAGGAATACCTCTCTCATATTTTTGATAGTGAATTTTACCTTCACGATGTACAAACACTTCTAATTCTGTTGAAAGTGCATTTACAACTGATGCACCAACACCATGCAATCCACCAGAAACTTTATAACCTCCACCGCCGAATTTACCACCGGCGTGTAGAACTGTCATAATAACTTCTACTGCTGGTCGACCCATTTTTTCATGGATACCAACTGGAATACCACGACCGTTATCTGTCACACGAATACTATTATCTTCTTCAATACTAACATTAATTTCATCACAATATCCTGCTAGAGCTTCATCGATACTGTTATCGACAATTTCCCAAACAAGATGGTGAAGGCCTTTTCCACTAGTAGATCCAATATACATACCTGGACGTTTTCGAACTGCTTCTAAACCTTCAAGTACCTGTATCTGACTTTCATCATATGCATTTTCTTGCATTTGCTTCTGTTCCATTGACACAAAGATCACCTACTTTTCCATTTAAACAGGGATTATCCCCTATCTATTTCACAATCTACCGTGCCGTTCGTTACATGAATTGTTTTCGCTTCTTTTAATGTTTCGTGTTCAATTCCGTCGACACTCGTCGTTGTAACAAATGTTTGCACCTTTCCTTGAATTGTATTTAACAGATGTGATTGACGATAATCGTCTAATTCTGATAAAACATCATCCAGCAAAAGGATTGGATATTCTTTAACCTCTGAATAAATCAATTCAATTTCAGCTAATTTTAGGGATAGTGCGGTCGTTCGTTGTTGTCCTTGCGAACCAAAGACTTGAACATTTTTACTATTAACAAAGAACTGTAAATCATCACGATGAGGACCGATTAAAGTCGTACCACGGAAAATTTCACGTTGTTTCACAGATTGAAAACTTTCATAGTATACTTCTTTTATTTTCGACAAATCCATTGATTCTGATACATCTACACTCGGTTTATAAACAATTTCTAATTCTTCTAATCCACGGCTTATACCGCGATGAATTGGAGCTGCCCATTCTTGTAGTAAATGCAAAAATTCAAAACGCTTTTGCAATATTTTTGTACCATGTTCAATAAGTTGCAATGTAAATACATCCAACATCGTTTCCTCATTTTTACTATTCCCTTGCATTTTTTTTAGCAAGTGATTTCGTTGCGTGAGCACTTTTTGATATTGGCTTAATTCATACAAATAAACAGGAGCTATTTGTCCCAATTCCATATCTAAAAAGCGTCTTCTTACTTGAGGACTTCCTTTTACAAGATTTAAATCTTCTGGTGCAAACATGACAACATTCATTTCGCCAATATATTGACTCAATTTTTGTTGTTCAAGTTGATTTAATTTTGCCTTTTTACCTTTTTTTGAAATATTTAATTCCAAAGACAAAGAACTGTTTCTCTTTTGTAATTTCCCTTTAATTTGACCGAAATCTTCATCCCAACGGATAAGCTCACGATCATTAGAGGTTCTATGAGATTTCGCCATCGCTAACACGTAAATAGCTTCCATCAAATTTGTTTTCCCTTGCGCATTTTCGCCGATAATTACATTCACCTTATCTTCAAAGGAAAGCTCTAGTTTTTCGTAATTGCGATAGTTTTTTAATTGTATTTCTGAAATAAACAAAGGGCTCCCCCTTTATGCCTGAACTTGGAAGGTTCCACTTCCTGGAATTTCAATAATATCGTTCGCATATAACTTGCGACCTCTTCTATTTTCAGGTTCTTGATTCACGTACACTTCATATTCTTCTAAAAACCATTTTACAGCGCCACCTGTATCAATTATATCGGCTAACTTTAAAAATTGTCCTAGTGTAATATACTCTGTTGAAATTTTAATACGTTTCATACAATCGCTCACTTTCTGAAAGTGTTCATTCTTTCATTGTACTAAATAAACGAACATTAGGAAAGTAATACCCAAAAATCAAATAAGGGTTACTAGCATCTTTAAACTAGCAACCCTTATTTCTTACCTAATAAGTACGAACTGGTAAAATTAATTGAATAATCGAATCATCATTTACTGTGCGAATTAAGAATGGTCTCATTGCTCCAGTAAAGCTAATCTTAATTTCCGTACTATCTAAGGCCTTTAATGCATCCATCATATATTTTGCGCTAAAAGATATTTTTAATTCTTCCCCATCTACCTTTTCACATTGAACTTCTTCTACTACTTTTCCGATTTCTGGTGAATTCGAAGAGATTTCTAACATTTCTTGCTTTAACGTTGATAATTTCACAACATTGTTACGGCCTTCTCTCGCTAATAGTGAAGCACGATCAATTGCTTGTAAAAATTCTTTTGTATTGACAAAAATATCAGTTTTACTCTCAGCAGGAATTAAACGTGTTGTATCTGGATAATTACCTTCTAACAATCTTGAGAAAAATAAAAGATGTTTTGTACGGAATAATACTTGATACTCCGTAATGACGATATCCACCATTTCTTCTGATTCATCTAGAATTTTACTCAATTCATTTAGGCTCTTACCAGGGATAACAACATTCGCTTGAAATTCATCAGCAATATTATGTCCTTCGATTTTTGCTTTTCGAAGTGCTAGTCTGTGACTATCTGTTGCAATGCAAGTTAATTCGCTGTTATATACTTTCCAGTTTACACCTGTCAAGATTGGCCTTGTTTCAGAAGTTGAAACTGCAAACACAGTTTGTCGAATCATATGTTTAAGTAAATCTGTTGGAATCTTAAAAACATGGTGTTCTTCAATCTGTGGTAATAATGGATATTCCACAGAATCTAAACCGTTTAAGTTAAACTCTGATTTTCCAGATTTTATTTTTGTCATAAGATGATTTTCAACAGAAATTTCAACAGTATCTTTCGGTAGTTTTTTTACAATTTCACTGAAATATTTTGCTTGTAAAACAATACTTCCTGATTGTGTTATTTCTACGATTTCTTTTCCGTCTTCTTCAACCGGAATAAACGATTCGATAGAAATGTCTGCATCACTTCCTGTTAATGTAACTCCTTCTTCAGTAGCGACAACTTTAATTCCCGTAAGAATCGGAATTGTTGTCCGAGAGGAAACAGCTTTCATTACATCTTGCACACTTCTTACAAGATAGTCTTTTTGTATTGTAAAATGCATAACGAAAAACCTCCGGTAAGTATAAGATTTTATTTAATTAATAAAGATAAAAAAATAGTAGTAATAGTAATAGGGCTTGTGGATATGTGGATAACCTCGTTGAAAGATGTAAAAACAGTCTATCTACATGTGGATAGACTGTGTGTAAAACAAGGGAAGTTATTCACACTATTCAGCTACTACTTTAAGATATCATTAAGTTCTTCGACTTGTTTCTGTAATTGCGTATCCGTTTTTAGTAGCTTAGAAATTTTTTCATGGGCATGGATAACGGTTGTATGGTCACGTCCACCAAATTCTTCACCTATTTTAGGTAAAGAGGAGTCTGTAAGTTCGCGTGATAAATACATTGCAATTTGGCGAGGAAACGCAACCGATTTTGTACGCTTTTTCGCCTTAAAATCTTCTAATTTTACTTGATAAACGTCCCCGACAGCTTTTTGAATATCATAAATAGAAATAATTTTTGGTTTAGAATTTGGAATAATATCTTTAAGTGCTTCAGCTGCTAAATCAGCATTAATATCTTTGTTAATTAAAGATGAATAAGCTACAACCCGGATGAGTGCACCTTCTAGCTCACGAATGTTTGAATCAATTTGATTTGCGATATAAAGCATAACTTCATTTGGTATATCAAGCCCTTCAGCTTTCGCTTTTTTACGTAAAATTGCAATTCGCGTCTCTAAATCTGGTGGCGTAATATCCGTAATGAGTCCCCATTCAAAGCGAGAACGAAGACGATCTTCTAAAGTTGGAATTTCTTTTGGTGGCCGATCACTTGAAATTACAATTTGCTTGCTTTCTTCGTGTAATGCATTAAATGTATGGAAAAACTCTTCTTGAGTTTGTTCTTTTCCAGCGAGAAATTGAATATCATCTATCAATAAAACATCTACATTGCGATACTTATTACGAAAATCGACCGCTTTATTATCACGAATAGAGTTAATAAATTCATTTGTAAATTTTTCTGATGATAAATATACAACTTTCGCATTTGGATTATGTTCAATTACATAATGACCAATCGCATGCATTAAATGCGTTTTTCCAAGCCCAACCCCCCCGTAAATAAAGAGAGGATTGTATGCTTTAGCTGGCGCTTCGGCTACAGCTAATGAAGCAGCGTGAGCAAAACGGTTACCAGAGCCAATAACAAATGTATCGAACGTATATTTTGGATTTAGCATGCTCTGTGGTAAATGATTAGAATCATCCTGTGTTGAATGTTGTTTAACAGGAGGAAGATCAATCTCCTCTTCAACTTGACTTTGGGGAATAATAAAGCGAATAGCTAATTTTGCCCCTGTTAAGTCATAAAGTGTTTCCGAAATGAGTTCTGAATAATGAGATTCCAGCCAATCACGAGCAAATTCATTCGGAGCTGTAATCGTTAATACATCTTTCTTTAAATTATGTGCGGTTGTTGACTTTAACCATGTTTCATAACTAGGTTTACTGACCTTTTTTTCTAATTCTTTTAAGGCACTATTCCATAAATCAGAGATATTTTCCAAAGGTGTCCCTCCTTTACTAAGATGGTAAAAGAATAAGGTTGTGCAACAAATGTACAACCTGATAAATAAAAAATGTATATTTATACGAAACGTATTTTAAAACCTAAAAATGTCGTTTGTATATGAGATAGGGTTTTCGACAAAAAAAGTAAATGTGGACAATCACTTACCCACATGTGATTAAAATTGTCCACATGTTATGCACAAATTGTGGATAAGATGAAAATGTGGAAAACTTATTCAAAGTGAAAACACAACTATAATATCAAAAAAAAGTAGCTATAGCAATGAAATTAATAAAGTTATCCACAAAATCAATACCTTGTGGAATAAACTTGTCCACAACACGATATACTGTGTAAAAGTGTGAAAAAAGTTTGTGGGTATAAAAAACGAGAAAAAATACTTATCCACAAGGAAATATAGAGGCTGTGAAAAAGTATGTGAATAGGTTTAAAATGAATAGAAGATGAAAATTTCGAGAACCATTGACATTTTCCTAGTTGATTAACTATAATTTATAAGACTGTCTTTAACAGATATTCCTCAGGGAGGTGTCATATAATGAAAAGAACTTACCAACCAAATAAACGTAAGCGCAGCAAAGTACATGGTTTCCGCAGCCGTATGAGCACAGCGAACGGACGTAAAGTGCTAGCAGCTCGTCGTCGTAAAGGAAGAAAAGTATTATCTGCGTAGACCACTGATCGTTCAGTGGTCTTTTTTTCTAATAATAGTAAATTTCCGCTGATGAAATACAGGAGTGTCAATTGATATGAAGAAAAAAAATCGTATAAAAAAGAATGATGAATTTCAGACGGTTTTTCAAAAAGGAAAATCAAATGCTAATCGTCAATTTGTTGTATACCAATTAGATAAGGAAGAACAGCCAAACTTTCGCATCGGTCTTTCTGTTAGCAAGAAAATAGGAAATGCAGTAGTTCGTAACAGAATTAAGCGTATGATCCGCCAGTCAATCACAGAATTAAAAGATGAGATAGATTCTGGAAAAGATTTTGTTATAATAGCAAGGAAGCCTTGTGCAGAGATGACATATGAAGAAGTAAAGAAAAGCTTAATTCATGTCCTTAAACGCTCTGGTATGAAAAGAATAAAAAAGTAGCGTAAGGAAATGAATTACACTATATACATACCGATACAAGGAGGAGTAGGCTTTGAAAAAGAAAATAGGTTTACTAGCCATGGTTGTTGCATTAATGGCGATTACTGCTGGCTGTAGCGAAATAAAAGAGCCAATTACACCAAAAAGCACGGGGATTTGGAATGAATATTTCGTATACCCACTGTCTCAGTTAATCACGTATTTTGCAGAATTATTCGGTAAGAATTATGGTTTAGCAATCGTTGTTACAACTCTTATCATTCGTTTTGCATTATTACCATTAATGATCAAACAAACGAAGAGTACGAAGGCAATGCAAGCATTACAACCAGAAATGGTGAAGTTAAAAGAGAAATATAGCTCTAAAGATCAAGCAACACAGCAAAAATTACAACAAGAAATGATGCAGTTATACCAAAAAAATGGTGTAAATCCATTAGCTGGTTGTTTACCAATATTTGTTCAGATGCCTATTTTATTCGCTTTTTATCATGCGATTATGAGAACATCAGAAATTAGTAAACATACATTTTTATGGTTTGATTTAGGACAGGCAGATCCGTACTATATCTTACCGGTTGTTGCAGCGATTACGACATTTATTCAGCAAAAGCTTGCAATGGCAGGAACAGCTGGACAAAATCCGCAAATGGCAATGATGGTTTGGCTTATGCCGATTATGATTTTAATCTTTGCAATTAACTTCCCGGCTGCATTATCACTTTACTGGGTTGTTGGTAATATCTTTGGCATCGCTCAAATGTACTTTATCAAAGGGCCGGAAATTAAGGCTAGTAAGGCTGGAGGATCAGGCAAGTGAGTATAATTACTGCTAAAGGACAAACAGTCGAGCTGGCAGTAGAAGATGCTTTAAGGCAATTAAATACTTCAAAAAATCGAGTTGATATAAATATTATCGATGAGGGTAAAAGAGGATTCTTAGGATTATTTGGGAATCGTCCTGCAGTAGTAGAAGTTGTATTGAAGAAAGATCCAATTCAAGAATGTGAAGAATATTTAAGAAATGTTATTCATGGTATGGGTGTGGAAGTTGAGATTAGTAAAGTTGTAAAGGGACGCGAAGTTGAATTTGAAATTTCTGGAGAAAATGTGGGTATTTTGATTGGCAAAAGAGGTAATACGTTAAACTCTTTACAATATTTAACAAAACTTGTCGCGAATCGCAATACGAAGCAGTATATGGGTATTACACTAGATGCTGAAAATTATCGTAGTAAAAGAAAAAGTACGTTAGAATCGCTTTCTTATCGATTAGCAAAACAAGTGTCTAATACGAAAAAAAGAGTTGTTTTAGAGCCAATGCCATCTTTTGAACGAAAAATTATTCATCAAGCATTATCTAACCATCAAGATATCAATACAACTTCTGAAGGAAATGAACCACATCGGCATGTTGTAATATCTTCCAAATGACCGGTTACTCAAATGAGTGCCGGTTTTTTTGAGGGGAAAATGAATGTGGATAACTAAAAACACTAAACTTATCCACTGTGAATAAGTTTAGTGTTTTTTACATGGGGACATAATAAAATGAGTTATTATTCTTTTGTAGATAGGTTCGTTATGGTATCCTAATAATTTAGTGAAGGAAATAATCATGTTGAAATAGAGAGAAATAAGCAAGTGAGGTGAAAGGACATGGAACTTGATACAATTGCCGCGATTTCCACAGCTCTTGGAGAGGGTGCAATTGCCATTGTTCGAGTAAGTGGGGATGATGCGGTTGAGAAAGTGAATCGTATTTTTAAAGGGAAGGATTTAACAGAGGTTCCTTCTCACACTATTCATTATGGTCATATTATTGATTTAGATACAAATCAGGTTATTGAAGAAGTTATGGTGTCTATTATGCGTGCACCAAGGACTTTTACGCGTGAAAATATAGTTGAAATTAACTGTCACGGTGGGCTTGTTTCGGTAAATAAAGTATTGCAGCTTATTTTAGCACAAGGAGTAAGGTTAGCGGAGCCTGGTGAATTTACAAAACGTGCTTTTTTAAATGGACGTATTGATTTATCACAAGCAGAAGCTGTTATGGATTTAATTCGTGCAAAAACAGATCGTGCAATGAATGTAGCCATTAACCAAATGGAAGGACGATTATCTAAATTAATTGGTCGCCTACGTCAAGAAATATTAGAAACATTAGCTCATGTTGAAGTAAATATAGATTATCCAGAATACGACGATGTAGAAGAGATGACACATAATATTTTAATTGAGAAAGCGACACATGTTCGTTCGGAAATTGAAAAAATATTAGAAACATCAAAGCAAGGAAAAATTTTGCGTGAAGGTATTGCTACAGCAATTATCGGTAGACCTAACGTTGGGAAATCATCGCTCTTAAATAGTCTTGTTCAGGAGAAAAAAGCAATCGTAACTGATATTGCAGGAACAACTCGTGATGTTATTGAAGAGTACGTTAATGTGCGTGGTGTACCACTTAAACTTATAGATACAGCCGGCATTCGTGAGACAGAAGATGTTGTTGAACGAATTGGTGTAGAGCGTTCAAAAGAAATGATGAGCCAAGCAGATTTAGTGTTAGTTGTTGTCAATTATAGCGAGGCTTTAACAAATGAGGATGAAGATTTATTCCGTGCCGTACAAGGAAAAGACTTCATTATTATTGTGAATAAGACGGATTTACCACAAGGAATTGATATGGAACGTGTTGCAGAGTTAGCTGCGGGGAATCGTATTATTACAACATCCTTAATTGAAGAGCAAGGAATAGATGAACTTGAAAAGGCAATTGCTGATTTATTCTTTGAAGGAACAATTGATTCTGCAGATATGACATATGTTTCTAATGCAAGACATATTGGATTATTAACACAAGCAGGAAAAACAATTGGTGATGCAATTGAGGCGATAGAAAATGGTGTTCCAATTGATATGGTACAAATTGATTTAACAAGAACGTGGGAAATACTTGGTGAAATTACTGGCGATACCGTGCATGAAAGTTTAATTGACCAGTTGTTCTCTCAATTTTGTTTAGGAAAATAGTGATGTTTTAGGAAGATAGAGATTATTAGGAGGAATAAAAAATGGGATACAATGCCGGTTCATACGACGTCATAGTAATCGGTGCAGGTCATGCAGGATGTGAAGCTGGTCTTGCGGCAGCACGAATGGGCTCTAAAACATTAATGTTAACAATTAACTTAGATATGGTAGCGTTTATGCCATGTAACCCTTCTGTTGGTGGACCAGCAAAAGGGATTGTTGTTCGTGAAATTGATGCATTAGGCGGCGAAATGGGACGTAATATTGATAAAACGTATATTCAAATGCGCATGTTAAATACAGGTAAGGGACCAGCTGTACGTGCGCTTCGAGCACAAGCCGATAAATTCTCTTACCAGCATGAATTAAAGAAAACGATTGAAGAGACACCAAACTTAACGTTGTTCCAAGGAATGGTAGAGCGTTTAATCGTTGAAGACGGTGTATGTAAAGGGGTAATTACGCAAGCAGGTGCTGAATATACAGCAAAAACAGTTGTAATTACGACTGGAACATTTTTACGCGGTGAGATTATTATGGGGGACTTAAAATATTCAAGCGGTCCAAATAATCAGCAACCATCTATTACATTATCTGAACATTTAGAGGAGCTTGGTTTTGACCTTGTTAGATTTAAAACAGGTACACCTCCGCGTGTAAACAGTAATACAATTGACTACAGTAAAACAGAAATTCAACCAGGAGATGATAAACCACGTGCGTTCTCTTTTGAAACGACTAAATTTATTATGGATCAAATTCCATGTTGGTTGACATATACAAGTACTGAAACACATCGTTTAATAGATAAAAATTTACATCGTTCAGCTATGTATTCTGGTATGATTAAAGGAACGGGACCTAGATACTGTCCTTCTATTGAAGATAAGGTAGTAAGATTTAATGATAAACCACGTCATCAAATTTTCTTAGAGCCAGAGGGACGTAATACGCAGGAAGTGTATGTACAAGGTTTATCCACAAGCCTACCAGAAGATGTACAGCGTGAAATGCTTAGAACAATCCCAGGTCTAGAAAATGTTGAAATGATGCGTACAGGTTATGCAATTGAGTATGATGCAATTGTGCCAACACAACTATGGCCAACACTGGAAACGAAAAGAATTAAAAATTTATATACAGCAGGACAAATTAACGGAACTTCTGGTTACGAAGAAGCGGCGGGACAAGGACTTATGGCTGGGATTAATGCAGCATGTCGATCTTTAGGTAAAGAAGAAGTAATTTTAGGTCGTGCTGATGCGTATATTGGTGTCTTAATTGATGATCTTGTAACGAAAGGTACAAATGAACCGTATCGTTTATTAACGTCTCGTGCAGAATACCGTCTATTATTACGTCATGACAATGCAGATCTTCGTTTAACAGAAATTGGTCGTAAAATTGGCTTAATTAAAGAAGATCGTTATAAGCGTTTTACAAATAAAAAGCTACAAATTGATCAGGAAAAGGAACGTTTAGAAAGTATTATTATTAAACCGCGTCCTGAAGTTCAAGAATTAATTCGCAGTATTGGTGGAAGCGAGTTGAAAGATGGGATACGTGCGAGTGATTTATTACGTCGCCCAGAGATGTCATATGAGCATATCGATCTTTTAGTACCAAGTGGAGTAGAATTAAGTGATGAGATTACAGAACAAGTTGAAATTCAGATTAAGTACGAAGGATATATCGAAAAATCTTTACAGCAAGTAGAGCGTATGAAGAAAATGGAAAATAAAAAGATTCCTGTGGATATTGATTATGATGCGATTTCTGGACTGGCATCAGAAGCTAGACAGAAATTGAAAGATGTTCGTCCACTTTCGATGGGGCAGGCTTCGCGTATTTCTGGCGTAAATCCAGCTGATGTTTCCATTTTACTTGTGTATATTGAACAAGGAAAAATTGCACGAGTATCGAACCAATAAATAGTAAGGGGATATTGCTAGATGAACATAGAACAATTTCAATCTATGCTAGAAGAGAAGGGGATTACTATCTCTTCTAGACAGTTAGAGCAGTTCAAAATCTACTTTGAAACATTAGTAGAGTGGAATGGAAAAATGAATTTAACGGCTATTACGGAAAAAGAAGAAGTATACTTAAAACATTTTTTTGATTCCATTACAGCTGCTTTTTATTATGATTTTTCAAAATCATTCTCAATTTGTGATGTTGGCGCAGGGGCTGGCTTCCCAAGTATTCCTTTAAAAATCTGTTTCCCGCACTTAAAAGTAACAATTGTAGATTCATTGCAAAAACGTATTAATTTTTTAAACCATTTAGCACAAAAGCTAGAATTAAGTGATGTTGCATTTTGTCACGACCGAGCTGAAACATTTGGGAAAAAAGAAGGGGTACGTGAATCATACGATATTGTAATGGCACGGGCAGTTGCGCGTCTTTCTGTATTAAGCGAGCTATGTTTACCACTTGTAAAAGTTGGAGGAACATTCATTGCAATGAAAGGTGCAGCAGCAAACGAAGAAATTGAAAATGGTAAGTATGCTTTAGAGGTGCTTGGTGGGGATGTAAAAGAAATGTTTACGTTCCAATTACCGTTTGAAGAAAGCGAACGTAATATTTTATTAATCGAGAAAAAGCGCAAGACACCAAAGAAATATCCACGCAAACCGGGAACACCCAATAAATTACCTATTGAAAAATAAATCTTATTAGACGTAAGATGAAATTATATAAATGAAAACGTAAATGTTTCCTATGAAACATTTTATAGAGAATAGTCAATAGGCCTAAAAGGTGGTGGAATATGTATGAAAAATACGTTTTCTCGTTTATTTGGCTTTGGAGATAAAGAGAGCGAATTCGAATTACAAGACGAAAGCCATGAAGAAATAGATAAAAAGGTATATGAAGAAATACAAGAAATTCCGATAATAAACATTACTCCTAACCGTTATCAACCACGAACAATTTTTGACGATGCACGTATTGACGAACTAGCATTAACGATTCGTACACACGGACTTATTCAACCAATTGTTGTGAGGCAATATGAGGATGATAAGTACGAGATTATTGCTGGAGAAAGACGTTTTCGCGCAGCGACGAAGTTAGGATGGGAAAAAGTCCCTGCAATTATAAAGAACTTAAATGATACAGAGACAGCTTCTGTAGCGTTAATTGAAAATTTGCAACGCGAAGAATTAACAGCAATCGAGGAGGCTGTGGCATATCAAAAGCTGATTGAGTTACATAATTTAACCCAAGAAGCATTGGCACAACGACTTGGAAAAGGACAATCCACAATCGCAAATAAGTTACGATTGTTAAAGTTGCCTGAAGAAATAAAAAGTGCATTATTAGAAAAAAGTATTACAGAACGTCATGCCCGCGCTCTCATTCCTTTAAAAAATGAGGAATTACAGTTGAAGGTTTTACAGGAAATTGTGGAAAAAGAACTAAATGTAAAACAAACAGAAGAAAGAATTGCGAAATTACTAGAGGACGTAAAACCGAAGCGTAAAGCAAGGCAAAAAGCAGTAAGCCGAGATACGAGAATTGCTATGAATACAATTAGGCAGTCGTTACAAATGGTTGCTGACAGTGGTTTGAATGTTAATTCTAAGGAAGAAGAATTTGACGAGTACTATCAAATTACAATTAAAATTCCGAAGAAAAAATAATAATGACGTGTTAGAGATCTTATCCTAATGGTGAGGTCTCTTTTACTATATTTTCTTGTTAAATGAAGAAGGAGTTTAGAAATAAATTTTGAAGTTTAATAAGGACGTAAAAGAAAAACCTTTATTTCATGTTACAATAAACGTAATTGTTACTAGAATAAGATAGAAAGGTTGAAAGTAGGTGACATCATGGGAAAAATCATTGCTATTGCTAATCAAAAAGGCGGTGTTGGAAAAACAACAACATCTGTTAACTTAGGGGCTGGATTAGCACAAGTAGGTAAAAAGGTCCTTCTCGTAGATATTGATGCTCAAGGAAATGCAACGACTGGTGTGGGAATTGAAAAATCTGAATTAGATCAATGTATTTACAACATTCTTGTGGAAGATGCAGATGTTCAAGGGGTTATACGAAAAACCGCAACTGAAAATTTAGATGTTCTACCCGCTACAATTCAATTGGCCGGTGCTGAAATTGAATTGGTACCGACTATTTCCCGGGAAGTACGTTTGCAAAGAGCATTACAGCCAGTTCGTGATGAATATGATTATATTATTATCGACTGTCCCCCATCTTTAGGGCTATTAACGATTAATGCATTAACAGCGGCAGATTCTGTTATTATTCCTGTTCAGTGTGAATATTACGCACTAGAAGGATTAAGTCAGCTATTAAATACAGTTCGACTCGTGCAAAAACATTTAAATAAAAACTTAGCAATTCAAGGTGTATTGTTAACGATGCTGGATGCCCGTACAAATTTAGGGATTCAAGTTATAGATGAAGTGAAAAAGTACTTTAGGGATAAAGTATACCGTTCGATTATTCCTCGTAACGTTCGCTTAAGTGAGGCGCCGAGTCATGGGAAACCGATTATGCAGTATGACGCTAAATCAAGAGGGGCAGAAGTATATATAGATTTAGCAGAGGAAGTGATTGCAGGTGGCTAAAGGATTAGGAAGAGGAATCAATGTGTTTTTTCCTGATTTAGATGTGAAAGAAGAAGAAACAATTCAGGAGATTATCGTAACGGAATTAAGACCGAATCCGTACCAACCACGTAAACACTTTCATAAAGAGGCGATTCAGGAACTAGCGGCTTCTATTAAAGAACACGGCATATTACAACCGCTAATTGCTAGAAAGAGTATTAAAGGATATGAAATTGTTGCAGGTGAAAGAAGATATCGTGCTGCCAAAGAGGCTGGACTTGAAAAAGTACCAACCGTTGTAAGACAATTAAATGAGCAGCAAATGATGGAATTTGCTTTGCTAGAAAATTTACAGCGAGAAGACTTAAATCCTATGGAAGAGGCGATGGCATACCAAATGTTAATGAATGAGCTAAATGTAACGCAAGAACAATTAGCGAAACGTCTTGGTAAAAGTAGGCCCTACATCGCAAATTATACTCGGTTATTAAGCCTCCCTTCGTTCGTGCAAGATATGATTGCAAATGGTCAACTTTCAATGGCCCACGGGAGAACTCTACTTACGATAAAAGATGAAGGACAATTGAAGTCCTTATTGAAACGAATTGAAAAAGAAGGATTAAATGTTCGTCAATTAGAGAAAATTGTTCAAGAGATTAATCAAGGGGTTTCACGTGAAACAAAACAAGTGAAAAAAGAGCGAAATATATTTTTCGTAGAACGTGAAACGCTCTTAAGAGAAAAGTTTGGAACAGATGTGAAAATTAAAGAAACGAAAAAAGAAAAAGGTAAAATCGAAATTGAATTTTTTAATAAGGAAGATTTAAATCGCATTTTAGAATTATTATCGCAGGGAAATTAAAGAGCAAACCATCTTATTATTTATAGATGGTTTGCCTTTTTTAATGAAGATAATTTTTGGTCTGTTTCTTTTATACTTTGTGCGATTACATCAGCTATTTTCATAACTAAACTTAATCTTGTATTTTGAAGAACAAAAAACTCCATAAAACCATTTAAATTTACGATGCCGTGTATATGTAAATCGCCAACCGCACGTAAATTCTTATTCATCGCAGCTCCAGGCTTACTAGGTCCCTTTCCGGTAGTAATAGAACCGATACTTTGAGATTTTCCTAAACATGCATCAACAGCAATTATAAATGAAGTAGGATTATCTTTCTGTATATTCCGGACTTTTTCTTCTAAATTAAGTGCGTGTATTGGTTCATCTAGCGTGCCGAATACTTGGAAGTTTTTAATTTCTACTTGCTGTAGTTTAGTACCAACTAATGGACCGAGTGCGTCACCAGTGGAACGATCTGTTCCGATACAAACGAGAATAAGTGGTATATTAGTTTTAATAGGAATATGAGAAAGTAGGAAATTACTGATTGTCTCGGAGGCTTCTAAATCTTGGTGCATAACGTTTTGAGTTTCTTTGTCAAAAAAAGGTAAGCGAAAACTTCCAATATTCATGAAGCACCCATCCTTTTAAAAGATTTCCAAAATATGTTATATAGTAAGAGGAATGAAAAATTATAAGTGTATACTTTTTGTAAAATGCGAATGAAAACAGAAATAATAGTACTAGTATATATATATTTGTGGCATTTTATACCTAAGCAAATGTAATTAAAGTCATAAAATTGTATCAGAAATCAGAGAGACTTCTGATACAATAAGAAGGATATTTAAAAAGAAATTTTAGCTAGAGAGGTAGAGGGATATGGATTTAGCGATAAAATGGTTCGAGTCCATAAATTGGACGAATATAGGAGTGAAATCACTTAAAATAGTTGTTATCTTAATACTTGGTGCAATCGTCGTTCGTATTGCAAGGGTGATTGTACGAAATGCATTTCTCGTGGGAAGTCGATCGCCAATTCAAATTTCAGAACGTCGTACAGTTACAGTAGCGAAATTGTTTGAAAATATTGTGGCATACGTTGTTATGTTCATTATGTTAGTAGCAATTTTAGGTGTATTTGAAATAAGTGCATCAGGATTACTAGCCGGTGCTGGGGTAATTGGTTTAGCGGTCGGATTTGGTGCTCAAAGTTTAGTTAAAGATGTCATTACAGGATTATTTATCTTATTAGAAGATCAGTTTTCAGTTGGTGATTATGTGAAAATTGGTCAGTTTGAGGGAGTCGTTTTACAAATTGGGCTTCGTACAACGAAAGTAAAGAGTTGGACAGGTGAGATTCATACTTTACCAAATGGAAGTATTATTCAAGTTACTAACTTTTCGGTGAGTAATGGAGTCGCATTTGTTGATGTATCTATTTCGTATGAGGCTGACATAGCAAAAGCAGAGCAAGTAATTGAAGAGTTATTAGTAGAATTACCTGCAAAATACGAGAAGATGGTAGCAACGCCTCAATTGTTAGGTATACAAACATTAGCTGCATCAGAAGTTATATTACGTGTTATTGTTGAAGTGGAGCCAATGCAACATGCAGTTATTGCGAGAGCTCTTCGTAAAGAGATTAAAAACCGTCTAGATTTACATGGAATTGAAATTCCATATCCGCGTATGGTTTTATATAATCGTGAAGAATTGGTTAGTGGAAAATCAATTTAGTATTGAGAGGAGTTTGGAGAGTGGAGCAAAAGCAATATAACTTGTATGATGTTGTGGAAATGAAGAAAGCCCACCCATGTGGTGAGAATCGCTGGAAGATTATTCGTATGGGAATGGATATCCGCATTAAGTGCGAGGGATGTGGCCATTCGGTAATGATTCCTCGAAGAGAGTTTGATCGTAAGGTGAAAAAAATACTTGTGAAGCATGAGGAATAGAGGGAAAGTAACAGTTGCATTAGGTGACTGTTACTTTTTTTCGTCTGGAGGAAACTTGTCATTTTTTTCGTTACTATCTATAATGATGAAAGATTGAGACATAGGAGTGAAAAATATGGGATTAACGGCTGGGATTGTTGGATTACCTAACGTAGGGAAATCCACTTTATTTAATGCAATTACACAAGCAGGAGCAGAATCTGCGAACTATCCATTCTGTACAATTGACCCAAACGTTGGGATTGTAGAAGTACCAGATGAACGTTTAAATAAATTAACGGAATTAGTAGAACCGAAAAAAACTGTTCCGACTGTATTTGAATTTACTGATATCGCAGGTATCGTAAAAGGTGCGAGTAAAGGTGAAGGATTAGGAAATAAATTCTTATCTCACATTCGTCAAGTAGATGCAATTTGCCAAGTTGTTCGTTGTTTTGAAGATGAAAATATTACGCACGTTTCAGGAAAAGTAGATCCAATTGATGATATTGAAACAATCAATTTAGAGCTAATCTTAGCGGATTTAGAATCTGTCGATAAACGTATCGAACGTGTTGCGAAATTAGCAAGACAAAAAGATAAAGAAGCGGTATATGAGCATGAAATTTTAGTTCGTTTAAAAGAAGCGTTCGAAGCTGGTAAACCAGCTCGTACTGTTGAATTTACAGAAGAGCAAATGAAAGTTGTGAAAGGTCTTCATTTACTTACAACGAAAGAAATGTTATACGTAGCAAACGTAAGTGAAGACGATGTTATCGATCCATCTGAAAATAAGTACGTACAAATGGTAAAAGAATTTGCAGCAAATGAAAATTCTCAAGTAATCGTTGTATGCGCAAAAATTGAATCAGAGATTGCTGAGTTAGATGAGGAAGAGAAGAAAGTATTCCTTGAAGAACTAGGGATTGAAGAATCTGGTTTAGATCAATTAATTCGTGCAGCATACGACTTATTAGGACTTGCTACTTACTTTACAGCTGGTGTTCAAGAAGTACGCGCTTGGACATTTAAAAAAGGTATGAAAGCACCTCAATGTGCGGGTATAATTCATACAGACTTTGAGCGTGGATTTATTCGTGCAGAAACAGTTTCTTACGATGACTTAATGGGAAATGGTTCTATGACAGCTGCAAAAGAAGCTGGAAAAGTACGTTTAGAAGGTAAAGAGTATATCGTAAAAGATGGAGATGTTATGCACTTTCGCTTTAACGTTTAATTTAATATTTCCTAGGAAAAATAAAGATATGGACTTGGCAAATATATTATATGTTTGCCAAGTTTTTTTATGTATTGATGAGTTGATTCATCTAACTTACTATGATATAATCTAAACTCGTGAGTAATTACTATAAATTAATTGCTCCTTGCCCGTAATGGGCCGTTTAGACCAAAAGGAGGTGAAAGTGTAATGAAAAAGTACGAAATCATGTACATCATCCGTCCAAACATGGAGGAAGAAGCTCAAAAAGCTTTAGTTGAGCGTTTCGCAAACGTTCTAACTAGCAATGGTGCAGAAATCATTAACACGAAAGAGTGGGGTAAGCGTCGTTTAGCTTACGAAATCAACGACTTACGTGACGGTTTCTACATGATCTTAAACGTAAATTCTAGCGCAGAAGCTGTTAAAGAATTCGACCGTTTAGCTAAGATTAATGAAGACATCATGCGTCACATCGTTGTTAAAAATGAAGAATAATATTTGATATATAAGGGAGAGTGGTTCGATTGATGAATCGTGTTATCCTCGTTGGTCGTTTAACTAAGGACCCTGACTTACGTTACACGCCCAATGGTGTTGCAGTAGCTACTTTTACGTTAGCTGTGAATCGCGCATTTACGAATCAGCAAGGTGAGCGTGAAGCTGACTTTATTAATTGTGTAATATGGCGTAAACAAGCAGAAAACGTAGCAAATTATTTGAAAAAAGGTAGCTTAGCAGGCGTAGATGGGCGTCTTCAAACTCGTAATTACGAGGGACAAGATGGTAAACGTGTATATGTAACAGAAGTTCTTGCGGAGAGCGTACAATTTTTAGAGCCGCGTAATGGCAGTGGAGAGCAACGCGGTTCATTCAATCAGCAACCATCAGGAGCTGGTTTCGGTAACCAAGGCTCTAACTCATTTGGTCAATCTAGTAATTCAGGTAACCAAGGTAATTCTGGATTTACAAAGAATGACGATCCATTTTCAAATGTAGGTCAACCGATCGACATTTCCGACGATGATTTACCGTTCTAATACAGTAAATCTGTTAGTTTTAACAAAGAATGGAGGGAAATAGACATGGCAGGACGCAAAGGTGGACGTGCGAAACGTCGTAAGGTGTGTTTCTTCACAGCTAACGGCATCACTCGCATCGACTATAAAGATGTTGATTTATTAAAACGTTTCGTTTCTGAGCGTGGTAAAATTTTACCTCGTCGTGTAACAGGAACAAGCGCAAAATATCAACGCAAACTTACAGTTGCAATTAAACGTGCTCGTCAAATGGCACTTTTACCATATGTTGGTGAATAATAGCGTATGAAATGCACAGTAGAGTCGGACTCTACTGTGCATTTTGCTATGCTTTTCTTTTTGAAAGAGAGGTTGAATCATGAAACAAACAAAGTTTATTACTGAAGGCGCAGCGTTATTAGCTATATATGCGATATTAATGCTTGTGTCTTTATATGTTCCAGTTTTAGGCGTGGTTGTAACGTTTGCACTACCATTACCATTTATATTGTTAACGATAAAATATAGGTTATCCAATGCTTTTGTGATTTTTACAGCAGCGCTTTTTATTACTGTTATTGTGAGCCAGCCCATGAATCTAGTAAAGACGATTATGTTTGGGCTGATAGGGATAGCTTTAGGATATATGTATAAAAAAAGAAAAAAGCCAGTGGAAATCTTGATGGCAGGAACACTTGCATATTTAATTGGTATTGTACTCATATATGTTGCGAGTATAAAGTTTTTTAACATAGATTTAATGAAGCAAATACAAAATATGTTTAGTGAAAGTATCGCGCAAAGTGAAAAAATAGTAAGTGCTGCAGGTATGCCGATTAGTAAGGAACAAAAAGAGTTATTTGAGCAATTTAATAATGTGTTACAAACATTATTCCCAAGTCTACTTGTCATGGCTTCTGTATGTTCTTCTTGGATTACAGTTATGATATCAGGTAGTGTTTTGAAAAAGTTAAAGCAAGATGTTACACCTTGGCCTAAATTTAAAGATATACAATTGCCAAAGAGCATTGTCTGGTATTACGTTATATTTATTTTGTTAGCAACTTTTATAAATGTAGAACCAACATCATATTTACATATGGTATTTTCTAACCTATATGTCATATTTGCTCTATTACTTGTACTACAAGGTCTTACATTAATTACCTTTTTAGCGGATAGGAAAGGGTTTACGAAAGGAATTCCTATTATTAGTTTTATCGTCTGTATGTTTATTCCAATGATGTTTCCTCTTGT
The DNA here is from genome assembly GCA_002578045.1 of Bacillus cereus. Taxonomy (GTDB): domain Bacteria; phylum Bacillota; class Bacilli; order Bacillales; family Bacillaceae_G; genus Bacillus_A; species Bacillus_A cereus_AK. The sequence continues at coordinate 77,190 of NUMR01000083.1, read as the reverse complement.
CACAATCTTAGGTATAATTGATTTAGGGATTTCATTGCGTTCTAAAATGAAATGAAAAACGGAGGGGTAAAATAGCATTCTTATGCTGTTTTAAGGTGTTTAATCTGTTAAACTAACTGGAAGATGAGTTAGTTTTACTTTATAGGAGTTGTATACATGCCTGAATTTTATAAGAAACAGTGGTTTTTATATCCTGTTTACGTGTTGGCATTTTTTGTGTTTGTGCTAATTGCGATTCTCTGTTATTTTCATTTGATTATGGGAATAGCCATCTTTTTAATTTTTAGCATCGTTCTCTTTTTAGTTATACGATTTGAACTTACCTTTCAAAGGAATTTTGAAAAGTATACGACAGATATGGTCACAAGGGTAAAAAAAGTGAGCAACGAAGCGTTCAATCAGATGCCAATCGGTATATTGTTATACAATAAGGATTATGGGATTGATTGGGCAAATCCTTATTTATCTTCATGTTTAGGGCAACATGCATTAGCTGGGTGGCACCTGTACGATGTATCAGAAACATTACTCCTTTTTATTAAGGGAGAGACTTCTGACGATATAGTATCTTTAAATAATCGAAAGTTCCGTGTGTTTGTAAGGAAAGAAGAGAAATTAATTTATTTCTTTGATGTAACGGAACAAACGGAAATCGAAAAGATGTACGAGGATCAGCGTACAGTTTTAGCTGTTATTTATTTAGATAACTATGATGAAGTAACACAAGGGTTAGATGATCAATTACGTACGAATATAACAAGTCTTGTGACATCACGTCTAAATGAATGGGCTGTTAAGTACGGTGCATATTTAAAGCGTGCATCTTCAGAAAGATTCTTTGTTGTACTAAATGAAAGTATTTTAGCACAAATGGAAAAAGGGAAATTTAGTATTTTAGATCAGGTGCGGGAAGAAACTTCAAAAAGGAATATACCACTTACATTAAGTGTTGGCGTTGGATCGGGAGATTTACCTGTATCAGAGCTTGGAGCGATGGCTCAATCAGGTTTAGACCTTGCATTAGGCCGCGGGGGAGACCAAGTAGCTATTAAACAAGCAACAGGTAAAGTTAAGTTTTACGGTGGTAAGACAAATCCGGTCGAAAAGCGTACTCGTGTACGTGCTAGAGTTATTTCGCACGCATTAAAGGATTTAGTATTAGAAAGTAGCAATGTCATTATAATGGGGCATAGAGCGCCTGATATGGATGCAATTGGTGCTGCGATTGGTATTTTAAAAGTAGCCCAATTAAATGAACGCAAAGGATATATCGTATTAGATGAAAATGATTCCGATAAGGGAATTAAGCGTTTGATGGATAAAGTGAAACAAAATGAAGAGCTATGGTCTCACTTTGTTTCACCAGCACAAGCGATGGAATTTGCAAATGATGATTCCTTACTTGTTGTTGTTGATACGCATAAGCCTTCAATGGTGATGGAGGAAAAGCTGTTACATAAAATTGAAAATGTAGTGGTTATTGACCATCATCGTCGTGGAGAAGATTTTATTGAAGATCCATTGCTTGTTTATATGGAACCGTATGCTTCGTCAACGGCAGAACTTGTTACAGAATTACTTGAGTATCAACCGAAGAATTTGAAGATGACAATGTTAGAAGCGACGGCATTGTTAGCTGGTATTATTGTTGATACGAAAAGTTTTACATTCAGAACGGGGGCTCGTACGTTTGATGCAGCTTCTTATTTACGCTCACATGGTGCAGACACTGTACTTGTACAAGAATTGTTAAAAGAAGATATGGGTCAGTATTTACGAGTTGCAAAAGCTATTAAAAATGCGTACATTTATAAAAATGGAATTGCGATTGCAAAAGTTGATAGTGATGATTATTACGATCAGGTACTTATTGCACAATCAGCGGACACGCTATTAACAATGACGGGTATTATTGCATCGTTTGTTATTGCGAAACGCGGAGAGAATTTCATTGGAATTAGCGGCAGGTCTTTAGGCGAAGTGAATGTGCAGCTAATTATGGAAAATTTAGGAGGTGGCGGGCATTTGACGAATGCAGCCACACAAATGAAAAATGTTACAGTAGATGAAGCTGAGGAGAAGCTTCGATTTGTTATTGATGACTATTTACAGGGAGGCACACAATCATGAAAGTAATTTTTTTAAAAGACGTAAAAGGGAAAGGGAAAAAAGGAGAAGTAAAAAATGTACCAGATGGTTATGCAAATAACTTCTTACTAAAACAAGGATTAGCTGCAGAAGCGACAAATAGCAGTATGAAAACTTTAGAAGCTCAAAAGCGTAAAGAAGAAAAAGATGCAGCAGCAGAACTTGAAAGTGCAAAAAAGCTAAAAGAGACTTTAGAGAAATTAACTGTAGAATTAAAAGCAAAATCTGGTGAAGGCGGTCGTTTATTTGGATCTATCACAAGTAAGCAAATCGTAGATGCAATGCAAAAATTACACAAGATTAAACTTGATAAGCGTAAATTTGAAATGGATGATGCAATTCGTGCGTTAGGCTATACAAATGTAACAGTGAAATTGCATCCACAAGTTACAGCAACAGTAAAAGTTCATGTTAGTGAACAATAAAAATAAGTTAAGTAAGGAGGATTGCGTATGAGTGATGTACTTGCTGATCGTACCCCTCCGCATAATATAGAGGCTGAGCAGGCGGTTTTAGGGGCTATATTAATTGATCAAGATGCATTAACGTCAGCATCAGAACTATTGGTACCTGACTCATTCTATCGAACGAAACATCAAAAGATTTTTGAAGCCATGCTTGGGTTGTCTGATAAGGGAGAACCAATCGACTTAGTAATGATGACATCAGCAATGGCTGATCAAGGCTTGCTAGAAGAAGTTGGTGGGGTTTCGTACTTGGCGGAGTTAGCAGAAGTTGTCCCAACTGCTGCTAACGTAGAATACTATGCACGCATTATTGCTGAAAAGGCGCTTTTACGTCGTTTAATCCGCACAGCGACTCATATTGTATCGGATGGATACGAGAGAGAAGATGACGTAGATGGTCTTTTAAATGAGGCAGAGAAAAAGATATTAGAAGTATCTCACCAAACCAATGCGAAAGCCTTTCAAAATATTAAAGATGTACTTGTCGATGCTTACGATAAGATTGAGCTATTGCATAATCAAAAGGGTGAAGTTACAGGGATACCAACTGGATTCACTGAGTTGGATAAGATGACCGCGGGCTTTCAACGAAATGATTTAATTATTGTGGCAGCACGTCCATCAGTAGGGAAAACGGCATTTTCATTAAATATCGCACAAAACGTAGCGACGAAAACTGATGAAAATGTAGCGATTTTTAGTTTAGAGATGGGTGCGGATCAGCTTGTTATGCGTATGCTTTGTGCGGAAGGAAATATTGATGCGCAAAGACTTCGTACTGGTTCATTAACTTCTGATGATTGGGCAAAGTTAACAATGGCGATGGGGAGTCTTTCGAATGCTGGTATATATATTGATGACACACCAGGGATAAAGGTAAATGAGATTCGAGCAAAATGTCGTAGATTAAAACAAGAACAAGGTCTTGGGATGATTTTAATTGACTATTTGCAACTTATTCAAGGAAGTGGGAAGTCCGGCGAGAATCGTCAGCAGGAAGTATCTGAGATTTCTCGTACACTAAAAGGAATTGCACGTGAATTGCAAGTGCCTGTTATTGCCCTTTCACAGCTATCCCGTGGTGTTGAATCTCGTCAAGATAAGCGTCCGATGATGTCTGATATTCGTGAATCAGGAAGTATTGAGCAGGATGCTGATATTGTAGCATTCTTGTATCGAGAAGATTACTATGACCGTGAAACGGAAAATAAAAATACGATTGAAATTATCATTGCGAAACAACGTAATGGTCCGGTAGGTTCAGTAGAGCTTGCGTTTGTTAAAGAGTTTAATAAATTCGTCAACTTAGAACGCCGCTTTGAGGATGGGCATGCACCGCCGGCGTAAAATCAGTATAAAAAAGAAACGCATTTCTTATAATAAGATGTGTTTCTTTTTTTTTATAAGAAAGATAGGGCTTTTACAGGACAAATACATAATTCTTACGAACAAAAATGATTTTCAGTAAAAAAATGTTCGTTTTTTGGTTGACTTCTCTTTCGGTTTTGGTACAATTATATTGTTTGAAAAGATCGTTTGAAAATTGCGGAGGTGCTTGAATAATGTCTTCAGTAGTAGTTGTAGGAACACAATGGGGCGACGAAGGAAAAGGTAAAATTACTGACTTTCTTTCTGAGCATGCGGAAGTAGTTGCAAGATATCAAGGTGGAAATAACGCGGGACATACAATTGTTTTCGGCGGAGTTAAATATAAACTGCACTTAATTCCATCTGGTATTTTTTATAAAGAAAAAATTTGTGTAATCGGAAACGGAGTAGTAGTAGATCCGAAAGCATTACTTGAAGAGTTAAAATACTTACACGATCGTGGTGTAAGTACTGATAATTTACGTGTTAGTAATCGTGCGCACGTTATTTTACCTTATCACTTAAAACAAGATGAGTTAGAAGAGGCAAGTAAAGGTGATAATAAAATTGGTACAACGAAAAAAGGTATCGGTCCTGCATATATGGATAAGGCTGCTCGTATTGGTATCCGTATGGCTGATCTTTTAGACCGTGAAGCATTTAAAGAAAAGCTTGAGCGCAATTTAGTAGAAAAAAATCGTTTGTTTGAAAAGATGTACGATACAGAAGGTTTTAGTGTAGAAGAGATTTTCGAAGAGTACTTCGAGTACGGTCAACAAATTGCACAATATGTATGTGATACATCTGTTGTATTAAATGATGTACTAGATGACAATCGTCGTGTATTATTTGAAGGGGCACAAGGTGTTATGCTTGATATTGACCACGGCACGTACCCATTCGTTACATCTTCTAACCCAGTTGCTGGTGGTGTAACAGTTGGATCTGGTGTTGGTCCTTCGAAAGTTACTCGCGTTGTAGGTGTATGTAAAGCATATACAAGTCGTGTTGGCGACGGCCCATTCCCTACTGAGCTTCATGATGAAATTGGTCATCAAATTCGCGAAGTTGGTCGTGAGTATGGAACGACAACTGGTCGTCCGCGCCGTGTAGGTTGGTTTGATAGTGTTGTTGTAAGACATGCACGTCGTGTTAGCGGTTTAACGGATTTATCATTAAATTCTATCGATGTTCTAACAGGTATTCCAACTGTTAAAATTTGTGTTGCTTACAAGTATAACGGAGAAGTTTTAGATGAAGTTCCAGCAAATTTAAACATTTTAGCGAAATGTGAGCCTGTATACGAAGAACTTCCAGGTTGGGCAGAAGATATTACCGGTGTAAGATCATTAGATGAGCTTCCTGAAAATGCACGAAAATATGTAGAACGTGTTTCTGAGTTAACAGGAATTCAATTGTCTATGTTCTCAGTTGGACCAGATCGTAACCAAACAAATATCGTTCGTAACGTATACGAAGCTTAATTCATATAAGAAAATGATTTTTTAAGAAAAAACTCATGTTTTCATGAGTTTTTTCTTGTTTTTTTATAAAAAATGTATTGTAAAAATGAAAGATAATATGATATGATATGTCTTGTCGTCACGAAAATATGGCGTTGGTGAGTATGAGCCATTAGCTCAGTTGGTAGAGCATCTGACTTTTAATCAGAGGGTCGAAGGTTCGAGTCCTTCATGGCTCACCATTTTATTTTTCGTGGCCCGTTGGTCAAGTGGTTAAGACACCGCCCTTTCACGGCGGTAACACGGGTTCGAATCCCGTACGGGTCATGTTTTTTTATGTTCATTTTTGGTCCCGTGGTGTAGTGGTTAACATGCCTGCCTGTCACGCAGGAGATCGCCGGTTCGACCCCGGTCGGGACCGCCACTTTTGTTTATACCACCATTAGTGGTTTTATATATAGTTTTGGCTCGGTAGCTCAGTCGGTAGAGCAGAGGACTGAAAATCCTCGTGTCGGCGGTTCGATTCCGTCCCGAGCCACTCTTAGGATATTAAGTGGGCCCACTTAATATCCTTTTTATTTATGTAATTTTACAAAATTGAGTAGTTATTTTAAAATAGATTGAGGAGCCTCTAGCAGTTGAAGCTAGAGGTTTTTCTATAGATCGTATAGGATTCCGTGTAAAAGTGGATCATACATGAGTCTGTGACAATAGAGGAGAAAATATTTAAACAAAGGGTGCGCTCATATAGGGACATGCTATGTAAACGTCAATGTGTTTAGGGATTATTGACCATATTTTTATAAGGAGGAAATAAACGATGATGGGAAAGAAAATTTTAGTAGTTGATGATGAAAAGCCGATTGCGGATATTTTGAAGTTCAACCTAGAAAAAGAAGGTTTTGAAATTGTAATGGCGCATGATGGTGATGAAGCAATTGAAAAAGCAAATGAAGAACAACCAGATATGGTTTTATTAGATATTATGCTACCAGGAAAAGATGGTTTAGAGGTTTGTCGTGAAATACGCAAAAACTCAGAAATGCCGATTATTATGCTTACAGCAAAAGACTCTGAAATTGATAAAGTATTGGGACTTGAGCTTGGCGCAGATGATTATGTAACGAAACCTTTTAGTACAAGAGAGTTGCTTGCTCGTGTGAAGGCGAATTTACGCCGCCATCAACAAGGTGGTGCAGCAGAAAAAGAAGAAAATACTGAAATGGTTATTGGACCCATTGTTATTAATCCAAATGCCTATAGCGTAACGAAGCGCGAGGAAAATATTGAGCTTACACATCGTGAATTTGAACTGCTACATTATTTAGCAAAACATTTAGGACAAGTTATGACACGTGAACATTTATTGCAAACGGTTTGGGGTTATGATTATTTTGGAGATGTGCGTACAGTGGACGTAACAGTACGTCGTTTACGTGAAAAAATTGAAGATAATCCAAGTCATCCTACTTTAATTGTTACTAGACGTGGGGTAGGGTATTACTTGCGTGACCCAGAGCAGGAATAGTATATGAAGAAAGTTGGTTTTTTTCAATCTATTCATTTAAAATTTGTGCTCATATATATGCTATTAATATTAATAGCGATGCAAGTAATCGGTGTATATTTCGTAAGGGAATTAGAAAAAAGCCTTGTACAAGGCTTTAAAGATTCTTTGACGCAACAAACGAATTTACTATCGTATAATTTAAAGCAAGAAATTACAAAAAGTCGTGCGAAAGCAGATCCAGAATCATTAGATGATGCTATAAAAAATTCAATTCAAAAGTTTGCATCAGATCGTAAGAAAGATATTCAAGAAGTAAGTGTATTTGATTCTAATAGAAAATTAATGGCGATTTCAGACGCGTCTAAGCAAAATAAGGTAGGAAGAACGTCGACGGATATAGCTGTCCAACGGGTAATTGTACAAAATAAACCAGAATCGAAAATTGAGAAAGATGGAGAAACTGGCCATCGAGTTCAAGTGATGATTACTCCTATTCAAAGTGATAAAGCTGGGGAGGTACTGGGTGTCATTCGTATTGTTGCATCTATGGAAGATGTGTATAAACAAATGAAGGATATAAATCAAATTTTTGCTACGGGAACAGTAATTGCTTTGTTAGTAACGGCTGTGCTTGGAATTTTACTAGCTCAAACAATTACAAGACCAATTTCAGATATGCGAAGACAAGCAATTGAAATGGCAAAAGGAAATTATTCGAGAAAAGTAAAGGTCCATAGCCATGATGAAATTGGGCAATTAGCATTATCTTTCAATAATTTATCAAAAAAGTTACAACAAGCTCGTTCTTCGACAGAAAGCGAAAGACGTAAATTATCATCTGTTTTATCACATATGACAGATGGAGTAATTGCTACTGATCGAAAAGGGGATATTATCTTATTAAATGACCCTGCGGAAAAGATGTTAAATGTTTCGCGTGAAACGGCGTTGGATCAATCTGTTTTAGAAGTGTTAGGGATACAAGAAGAATTTACGCTGGATCATTTATATGAAGAGCCTGATTCCGTTTTATTAGATTTTAGTACGAGGAATGAACCATATATTTTACGCGCTAGCTTCTCTGTAATTCAAAAAGAAACAGGGAAGGCAAATGGTTTAATTGCAGTATTATATGATGTAACGGAGCAGGAACGTATAGAACGAGAACGACGTGAATTTGTGGCGAACGTATCCCATGAATTAAGAACGCCGTTAACAACGATGCGCAGTTACTTAGAAGCACTTACAGATGGTGCATGGCAGGATTCGAATATTGCACCGCAATTTTTAACGGTTACACAAGAGGAAACAGAAAGAATGATTAGACTTGTAAATGCGTTGTTGCAACTATCTAAGCTTGATAGTACAGAACATCGTTTAATGAAAGAATGGGTTGACTTTACTGACTTCTTTAATAACATTATTGACCGCTTTGAAATGTCTAAAGAGCAAAACGTAAGTTTCAAACGATCTTTTTCTAGGAAATCTAGATTTATTGATATGGATACGGACAAAATTACACAAGTGCTGTATAACATTATTTCTAATGCATTAAAGTATTCGCCAGAAGGTGGAACAGTAACATATCGCTTACGTGATCGCGGGGATTTATTAGAGATTAGTGTAAGTGATCAAGGTATGGGGATTCCGAAAGAAAACGTAGATAAAATCTTCGAACGTTTTTATCGTGTGGATAAAGCTCGTTCAAGAAAAATGGGTGGTACAGGTCTTGGATTAGCTATTGCAAAAGAAATGATTGAGGCACATGGTGGTTCTATTTGGGTGAAGAGTGAGGAAGGAAAAGGAACAACGATTTATTTCACACTGCCAATGGCACCAGATGAAGAGGACGATTGGGAATGAGTATGGAAAACTTTAAAACGATAGTTCTAATTAATTTAGTTGTTATTAGTCTATTTTTAACTTTTAATTTATGGACATATGTTCCCGATTCCACTTCCGTGCAAACTGCAAAATTTGTTCAAGGTAATGAAGAGATAAATCCAATAAAGATTTCAGAGGTTATTCGCCCATCCTCTGTTATTATTCATAAAGATAAAAACCATTATGTGAGTGAAAATACGAACAATGTGGATTTAATTTATAAAATCCTTGAAAACGGAGAATTACATGATTTTAGAGAAATAACAGGGACGGTTTCTAAAGGTGATCTTCTTTCTTATGTACACGGGGAAGAAAAGATTGAATTTGTTTTTCCTACAAATATACCACTTGATATGATTAAAGATATGTTTAATATAAAAGATAAAAATCTAGAGTATAACAGAAGCTTTAATCGTATTGTAATTGATCCTTCTCGAAGTAAAGATCAAGAAATTAAAATTAATTTTGTTTCCTATGATAATTCTCGTAAAATATACCAAGCGACATTAGGTGGTGTTTATGTAAAAGATGTTATAAATGCCCAAAATCAACTTATTACATTAACAAAACCATATTTTGAATATCAAATAAATGATACGAAAAAGCTGTTTTTACCAGATGGAATTACAGAATTAAGTCAGGTGGAGTATCTTGTATCTGGATTAGAAGTGGAGCCATTTAAAAATGCTTTATTCAGTGATCCGCGTTATTTAAGCCCTATTACCGAGAAAACAAAGGAAACATTTACAGATGGTATTCGATCTATGGAAATTGATAAGTCGAATTTAATGTTGAAATACAAAAACTCTGCAGTATATAGTGATAAAGCTACAGATAATGCTGTGCTTTTAAAAAAAAGCTTTGACTTTGTAAGTGGGCATAGTGGTACTTTAAAGTCCTATCGTTTTGATTATATTAATAAGGGGAAAACTTCATTCCGTTTAAATGAGGGCGGTTTTCCAGTATTTAATGCAGATGGAATGGCTGAGTTAAAACAAGAATGGGGTTCAGGTGAAATCATGCGGTATGAGAGACCTCTTTTTAATTTCAGAATCAATTTACCTAGTAAACAATCTCCAGATTATTCTCTTGCATCAGGACATACAGTGATGACATCATTAGAGAATAACCCAGAGATTGACAAAAATTCAATTCAAGATGTTGGGATTGGTTATAAAATGTTAGTAGAACCCTCCATCAACGGAGGGAAAATTGTTATCTTACAGCCAATATGGTATGTAAAATGTAATGAAGAAGGTAAGCAAAAAACATATGAGTGGAGTGAGGGGGGACTAAATGGATTGGGATCGAATTAAAACAATATTTATTGTGACCTTTTTTGTTTTAGACCTCTTTCTTATCTTCCAGTTCATTCAAAAGCAAGATAGTAATCAGTTGGAACTTGTGACAGAAACAAAAATCGATCAACAATTAAAAGAGTCCAAGATTACTATGGGGAGTTTTCCTAAAGAGCCGAAGAAAGAGTCATTTATTATGGCGAAAAATAAAAATTTTAAAGAAGAAGATGTGCAATCTTTAAAAAATCAAACAGCGCATCTGCAAGATGAATACAAGATAGAAAGTAAGTTAAAAGAACCGTTTTTAAATACAAAATCATTATCAAAGGATAAGTATAATGATTTTTTAAAAAACTTTGTGCTAGATGGACAGAAGTATGAATTTGGGGCAATGAAAGACTCTAAAATTTATTTCTTTCAAAAGTATAAGGATAAACCAATTTTTTACAACAATCATGCAATGATTGTTGTAAATTTAAATGAAAAAAATGAGCTTGTTTCGTATACACAAACAATGTTAACGGATTTGAAGGAAATGGGTGAAAGCGAAAAAACGAAAGAACAAGAAATTATCACTGCTCAAACAGCTTTAGAAAATATATATTTAAAAAATAAAATTGCAGAAAATACGCACGTGAAAGAGGCGCAGATTGGATATGCGACTCTAGCTGAATCCTCTTCTAATATACAAGTACTTGCTCCAACTTGGAACTTAAAGACAGAGCAGAAAAAGGACTTTTTTGTGAATGCAATTGAAGGACAAGTTATGGAATTAGGGGAAACTCAAGTGGCGGAAGAACATAATGGAGTGAGAAAAAAATGAGTATGTATTTTAGTGTACTTGCAAGTGGAAGTACAGGGAATATGCTATATGTAGGAACAGATGAAAAAAAATTACTCGTCGATGCAGGTTTAAGTGGTAAAGCTACAGAGGCTTTGTTTAAACAAGCTGAACTGAATATAAATGATATATCAGGTATTCTTGTAACACATGAGCATAGTGACCACATTAAAGGATTAGGTGTATTGGCTCGTAAATATCATTTACCTATTTATGCGAACGAGAAAACATGGAATGCAATGGAACATTTAATAGGCAATATCCCAACTGAGCAAAAGTTTATTTTCTCAGTTGGAGATGTAAAAACGTTTGGTGACATTGAGGTTGAGTCATTTGGAGTTTCTCATGATGCGGCAGAACCGATGTTTTATGCTTTTCATAACAATAATAGAAAATTAGCTCTTATTACAGATACAGGATACGTAAGTGACCGTATGAAAGGTGTTATTAAGGGGGCAAATGCTTTCGTATTTGAGAGTAATCATGATGTGGAAATGCTTCGTATGGGGCGTTACCCGTGGAGCATTAAACGACGTATTTTAAGTGACGTTGGCCACGTTTGTAATGAGGATGCTGCCTTAGCGATGGCGGATGTAATTACAGATGAGACAAAGCATATTTATTTAGCACATTTAAGTTTAGATAACAACATGAAAGAATTAGCACGTATGTCAGTATCACAAGTATTAGAAGAAAAAGGATTTGGGGTGGGGGAATCCTTTGAAGTTCACGACACGGACCCAAAAATACCTACGAAAATTCAATACGTATAATTCTTCATTTTAGTAAATAATAAAGGAGAATATAGTTGTTTTCAGGAAGATGGGTGAACAAATATGTCCTTTATTGATGAAGAAAAAAATCGTATGAAACGTGCAGGAAAAAAGAAGCATAAAGGTATTGTTATTTCTAGTGTAGCAGGAATAATTGTAGGAGCTTCATTATTTGCATTTGGAGCCCCTTTATTTTCAAAGCATACGGGCAAGTTTCTGCAAGCGGAAGCAAGCGGAAGTAATATGGCTGAAGCTCAAGGGATTAAACAGATTAGCTTTGTGGACGCTGTTGATCGCGCTTCTGAAGCTGTTGTTGGCGTTATTAATATTCAACGAGACAACTTTTCAGAGGCAGATGCGGAAGCTGGTACAGGATCTGGTGTAATTTATAAAAAGGCAGATGGACAAGCTTATATTGTAACGAATAACCATGTCGTTGCTGGAGCAAATCGTATTGAAGTGAGCCTAAGTGACGGTAAGAAGGTTCCAGGAAAAGTATTAGGGACCGATGTTGTAACAGATTTGGCTGTACTAGAAATAGATGCGAAGCATGTAAAAAAAATAATTGAACTTGGCGATTCTAATACTGTTCGCAGAGGAGAACCAGTCATTGCGATTGGAAATCCACTTGGATTACAATTTTCCGGGACTGTCACACAAGGTATTATTTCAGCTAATGAACGTATTGTCCCTGTAGATTTGGATCAAGATGGGCATTATGATTGGCAAGTAGAAGTATTGCAAACAGACGCAGCGATTAATCCAGGTAATAGTGGTGGTGCGCTTGTAAATGCAGCAGGACAATTAATTGGTATTAACTCAATGAAAATTGCTGCAAAAGAAGTAGAAGGAATTGGACTAGCTATTCCAGTTACTAGAGCCATTCCGATTATGAATGAACTTGAGAAGTACGGAAAAGTGAGAAGACCTTATGTTGGAGTTGAACTTAGATCATTAAATGAGATTCCGAATTATTATTGGTCAAAAACATTACATTTACCAAGCAATGTAACAGAGGGAGTTTGCATTTTAGATGTGAAAAGTCCTTCGCCAGGTGCAGATGCTGGTTTACGAGAACATGATGTTATTATTGCGGTAGATGGAAAACCGATTCATGATATTATCGGATTCCGCACAGCTTTATACGATAAGAAAATTAATGATAAAATGACTCTTACGTTTTATCGTGGTACAAAACGAGCAACAACAACGGTGAAATTAGGCATTCAAAAGTATTAAAAACAGGAGGGCCGACCTCCTGTTTTCTATTGTAGAAAAGGGAGGTGAAGAATATGAATTTACCTTGTTGTTTAGAACATGTCGAATTAGCATTAGATATTATTGTGGATGAGTGTGAAGTTGCGCCAGTTATCAATAATGTGGATAACTCCGAAAAAGAAAAAAAAACATGTGAATTTTGTCAAAATGAGGCGATATATGTTGTATCGAACATAGATTCTCACACAATATGTGGGTAGTGTTTGTGGATATGTGGATAAGTTATGTGGATAACGTGTTTGTAAGGTGGGGAATACATGTGAATATCTCGATTATTTCAATTGGGAAATTAAAAGAAAAATATTTGAAACAAGGTATAGCAGAATACTTAAAACGATTATCTGCATACGCAAAAGTAGAAGTAATTGAATTGCCAGATGAAAAGGCACCAGAAAATTTAAGTGAAGCAGAAATGTTAATTGTAAAAGAAAAAGAAGGTATACGTATACTGGATAAAATTTCTGATGATACGCATGTCATTGCGCTAGCTATAGAAGGAAAACAAAAATCATCAGAAGAATTTGCAGCAAGTATAGATCGTCTTGCTACATATGGAAAGAGTAAAGTTGCATTTGTAATTGGTGGATCACTTGGACTAAGTTCAGAAGTAATGAAGCGCTCGAACGAATCCCTTTCCTTTTCAAAGATGACATTACCACATCAATTAATGCGATTAGTGCTGCTTGAACAGGTATATAGGGCGTTTCGGATTAATCGTGGTGAACCGTATCATAAATAGTAGGTAGTAATCGAAAGTTAATACTGCTTTGTGTATTAACATATTGAATAAAAAATATAGTCAAGAAATTAGCACTTATCTTTACAGGATAGAGTGCTTTTTTATACGTACTTTATATTTTGTTACTATGTATAGTATTTTTTAATACTTATCATTATAGTTACTACAATTAAAATTATAAAAAATAGGGAATGTGAACTGTCCAAATTATTAAATGTAAAGGGATGGAAATATGTTTTCATTGTTATCATTATCTTTATAACGTTTTTTTATGGGATAAAAATCACCAATGGTCTGTTGGAAATTAAAAGGTGGCATGTAGATTTCCTAAAATAAGTATGTTTCTATTTCTAAAAAAGTGTGCTGTAATATGAAGAGGAAAAAGTTATAAGTAGTTAGAGAAGTGAGGAATTAAAGGTGAAAAAGTTTAAGAAGTTTTACTTGGAAATTACGAGCGTATGTAATCTTGCGTGCAGCTTTTGTCCGCCGACGGAAAGGCAGAAGCAGTTCATTTCTGTGGAGGATTTTTCTAAAAGATTAGACCAAATTAAACCTCACACAGACTACATTTATTTGCACGTGAAGGGTGAGCCTTTGCTTCATCCAAAGATAGATCAATTGCTTGATCTAAGCCATGAAAAAGGGTTTAAAGTGAATATTACAACGAACGGAACGTTAATTAATAAGAGAAGGCATAGACTGTTAAATAAACCTGCGTTAAGACAAATAAACTTTTCACTCCATAGTTTTGACGGGCATCCAGGTTCAGAAGATAAAGAAGGATATGTAAGAAGTATACTTTCTTTCATTAGAGAGGCGACTAGTCAATCGGACTTAATCGTTTCACTAAGATTATGGAATTTAACCCAGGATAACAAAACAAATATTGAAATTCAGAAAAATAGAGAGTTATTATCCATAATTGAAAATGAGTTTGACCTGCCTTATCAAATTGAAGAGAAGCTTACACCAGGAAAAGGCATAAAATTGGCGGAACGTGTCTTTATTAATCAAGACTATGAATTCCAGTGGCCAGCATTACATGAAGAAGAGGATGATGGAAAAGGTTTCTGTCATGGTCTCCGTAATCAAGCTGGTATTTTAGCAAACGGAACGGTTATACCTTGTTGTTTAGATGGTGAAGGAATTATTAATCTCGGAAACATTAATAATGACTCATTTTCTAACATTATTGAAGGGGAAAGAGCGAAAAATATTGTGGATGGATTTTCAAAAAGAGTTGCGGTTGAAGAGTTATGCAGAAAATGTGGGTACCGCAAAAGGTTTGGACAATAAAAAAGGACAAGCATAAAGATGAGGTCACTGAAAAAATCCACTTCATAAGAAAAAGGAATTCATCACCTACTATATATAGGTGGTGGATTCCCTTTTTTTCAACATATCGATAAAATGTGTGTTATTTTTTTAAAGTAATCACTTTTTCAGTGCTTTCATAAAGATGCTTGTCCTTCTTTTGTTTAAAAATTAATATACTTTATCACCGTTGAAAATAGAGTTCTTCACGATAACATAATCTACAGTACGAATAGAGTCTAATTTTGTTCCGCCAGCGTAAGAGATAGACGATTGCAAATCTTGTTCCATTTCAATTAATGTATGTTCTAAAGAACCTTTATGCTCTACGAACATTTTTTTACCTTCAACGTTTTTCTTCTCACCTTTTTGGAATTCAGAAGCTGAACCGAAATATTCTTTATAAAGTTTTCCATCTTTTTCGATTGTTTCCCCTGGAGACTCTTCATGACCAGCGAATAGAGAACCAATCATAACCATAGTCGCTCCAAATCGAATAGATTTAGCTACATCACCGTGCGTACGGATACCACCGTCAGCAATGATAGGCTTGCTTGCAGCTTTTGCACACCAGCGAAGTGCAGCCAATTGCCAACCGCCAGTTCCAAATCCTGTTTTAATTTTAGTAATACAAACTTTACCAGGTCCAATACCCACTTTTGTTGCGTCAGCACCAGCGTTTTCTAATTCTCTTACCGCTTCTGGAGTTCCAACGTTTCCAGCGATAACGAAGCTTTCTGGTAAATGTTTTTTAATATGTTGAATCATGTTGATCACAGCATTAGAGTGGCCGTGTGCGATATCGATTGTAATGTATTCAGGTGTAAGTTGCTCAGCAGCTAATTGTTGTACGAATTCATACTCGTCTTCTTTAACACCAATGCTGATAGAAGCAATTAATCCACGTGATTGCATATTTGTAATGAATGAGATTCGTTTCTCTGGTTGGAAACGATGCATGATATAGAAGTAATTATTTTCAGCTAAATAAGTTGCAATTCTTTCATCAATAATCGTTTGCATATTTGCAGGTACGACAGGTAATTTAAATGTATGTTTTCCTAAAGTGACAGTTGTATCACATTCAGAGCGACTATTTACAATGCATTTTGCGGGAATTAATTGAATATCTTCATAGTCAAATACGTTTTCCATCATTTACACCTCTAAAATACGAATATTTTATTTTTATTACTTAAAAATGTTCGTTCGTAGGATAATTTACATCATTTTTATTAAGAAGTCAAAGATTTTCTTAACAATACTTTAAAAAGGGTGAATCTTGTATGATTCGCCTTTTTATGTAATCTTTCAAGTATAATGAATAAGGTAATAGTAACGTACATGATGATTCCTTGATAGGAAAAGATAAAGAAGAAAATAATATAGAATAAAATGAGGTTAATATATGGTTAAAAAAAGCTTTGCTGATTATGTGTTAAGTAAGGAAATTGTGAGAGCACTTAATGGTTTAGGATATGGGCATCCAACGGAAGTGCAAGGAGAGGTTATTCCAGTTGCATTGAAAAAGAAGGACCTTGTCGTGAAATCACAGACTGGAAGTGGAAAAACAGCTTCATTTGGTATTCCACTTTGTGAAATGGTGGATTGGGGAGAGAATAAGCCGCAAGCATTAGTTTTAACACCAACGAGAGAGCTTGCGGTGCAGGTAAAAGAAGATATTATGAATATAGGTCGCTTCAAAAGAATTAAGGCTGCTGCAGTTTATGGTAAATCTCCATTTGCACGTCAAAAATTAGAATTAAAGCAAAAGACACATATTGTAGTTGGGACTCCTGGCCGTGTGCTAGATCATATTGAAAAAGGTACTCTTTCTTTAGAACGATTGAGATATTTAGTGATTGATGAAGCAGATGAAATGCTAAACATGGGCTTTATCGATCAAGTAGAGGCGATTATTGATGAATTACCTACAAAAAGAATGACAATGCTATTTTCAGCAACACTTCCAGAAGATGTCGAAAAGTTATCCCGTATGTATATGAATTCGCCAACTCATATTGAAATTAAAGCTGCTGGGATTATAACGGATAAGATTGAACATACCCTTTTTGAGGTGAGAGAAGAGGAGAAGCTTTCACTTCTTAAAGATGTAACAACAATTGAGAATCCAGATAGTTGTATTATTTTTTGCCGTACACAAGAAAACGTAGATCACGTATTTAGACAGTTAAAACGAGTTAACTATCCTTGTGATAAAATCCATGGTGGTATGGTACAAGAAGATCGTTTCGAAGTTATGGATGATTTTAGAAAAGGGAAATTCCGTTACTTAGTAGCAACAGATGTAGCTGCAAGAGGAATTGATATTGATAATATTACACATGTTATTAATTACGATATCCCACTAGAAAAAGAAAGTTATGTACACCGTACTGGAAGAACAGGGCGAGCTGGGAATAGTGGAAAAGCCATTACATTTATAACACAATATGAGAATAGATTTTTGGAAGAAACTGAGGGGTATATCGGATTTGAAATTCCAAAGGAACATGCGCCTTCAAAAGAGGAGGTTATGAAAAGGAGAGCAGTATTTGAAGAGAAAATACATGCTCAACCAATTATCAAGAAAGATAAAAATGCTGATATAAATAAAGAAATTATGAAACTGTACTTTAATGGCGGAAAGAAAAAGAAAATTAGGGCAGTAGATTTCGTTGGTACGATTGCTAAAATTAAAGGTGTTTCAGCAGGGGATATAGGCATTATTACGATACAAGATAATGTTTCGTACGTTGAAATATTAAATGGAAAAGGACCGCTCGTTTTAAAGGTCATGAAAACTACAACGATTAAAGGGAAACAATTAAAGGTTCATAAGGCAATTCAGTAAGAGAACCATCCNNGCCCGATTGGTGTGGGCTCATAATCAGTGGGGATGGACAACCCCCACTGATTAAAGTTTCACTTTATTTAAAAATTAGAGAAAAGTACATTCTATTAGCCGATAGACTGTACTTTTTTATTTTAGAAGAATAAGAGTATACCAAGGCTTATCCATCGTCATATTTGTTTTATGTTTTGCTCAAAAGAAACATGTTTATAATGCCATTATTATAAAAATAGCGGTGGGAATAGCTGAATATTTCAGGGGTTTGTGTTACTAAATTTCTACAATCATTCCGATAACTGAAGGCATCTGAATAAGGTGACAAGAAATAAAACGCTGTCTATTTTTAGGCAGCGTTTTGCCGTTATTAAGATTTTTTTAGATCATCAATTAACTTCTCCGCTAAACGTCTATACATATTACTCATGGTCACAAAGGATGTTAGTAATAAAAAATTTTTTAGTTTTGGATCTGTTGCGGAAGAAACTTCATTTACTTCTGTAACGCGATTATTTATGTCTTGTTTAAAGCTCTCGACATTGTTTTCGGTAAGAGCAAGATAGTCTTTATATAGTATATCTAATTCGAACGTATCATCGTTTAATAAGGAATCATTTATATTTTCTAAGGAGCTTTTTATGTCATTAATGGAAAGGGCCCCTTTTAATTGATAAATTAAGCTAATTAAAATCATATGCTCTTTTGAATACTTTTTATTTTTAATAGGGATGAATAATTTTCCCTTTGCGTAATTGTTAATCATTGTTTTTGTTAATACTTTTTCATCAGTAGCTCTCGTTGTATCCGCATAAGTATTCTCAAATAGTTGGACAACTTGGTCTACATATAAGTCGACATTCGGAATATCCTCAAGTTTAATATTTTTTTCTAAATGTAATGATTCAAATAATTTATTTATATTTTCCACGTAGAATCCCTCACTTTTATAACTTAGTGGAATTGAATGTTTGATATATCTTTAAATATGGTATTACGAAACAAATGAATTGTAAATGTTGACCTATATAAATAATGTGTATATAATTACATGTAGTTATTAAAACTACATGTAATTATATGAGGGGTGTTATTATGAATACTTATATAAGAGAACCGATTAATGCATTTACTCACTTAGGTGGAGCTGTATTATCATTTATTGCATTATTAGCTATGCTTGTGAAAGTTTCTATTAAGATGCCATCATTTGCTGCAATTACATCTGTTATTTTATTTGGTATTGGGATGATGATCCTTTATACGGCATCAGCTGTATATCACAGTGTTGTAGCTAGTGAACGTGTTATTTATTTCTTTAGGAAGTTAGATCATTCTATGATTTTTATACTAATTGCAGGTACATATGCCCCCTTTTGCCTCATTACATTACATTCTGCAAATGGTTTGTTATTATTTTGCTTAGTTTATGCAACTGCGATTTGTGGTATTGTTTTTAAAATGTTTTGGTTTAATTGTCCGAGATGGTTATCGACAGCAATTTATATTACGATGGGTTGGTTAATCGTTCTATTCTTTGCACCATTAGCTAAGAGTTTAAGCACAGGAGGTATCGTATTCTTAGTGCTTGGAGGTATTTTTTATACAATTGGTGGATTTATTTACGGTGCGAAGCCAAAATGGTTAGAGTTTAAATATATGGGACATCATGAAATTTTTCATATTTTTGTATTGTTAGGTAGTCTTGCACATTTTCTAAGTGTATATTGTTACGTAATTTAATTAAAAATACTATATGACCTTGTTATGTGGCATTTTTTGATTGCCCAAGTGAAATCTTTTATTGTACAAAATGAGTATGGGGTAAAATGTAAGTTCCTGTGTTCGCATAATAAACATATGATAAGAAATATGTGATATACTTTGAGAAGTTTATAATGAATGAAATATGGAGGACTATAATTATGGCAATACTTGTAACAGGTGGAGCAGGATATATTGGTAGTCATACATGCGTAGAATTACTGAATAGCGGTTACGAAATTGTAGTAGTAGATAATCTTTCGAATAGTTCGGTAGAGGCTATAAATCGAGTGAAAGAGATAACAGGAAAACAATTTAAGTTTTATAAAGAAGACGTGTTAAATCGCGAAGCACTTGATACGATTTTTGAAGAAAATACAATTGAAGCTGTCATTCACTTTGCAGGCTTTAAGGCTGTAGGAGAATCAGTGGCAATCCCATTAACATATTATCACAACAACATTACAAGCACATTAGTACTATGTGATGTGATGCAGAAGCACAATGTGAAGAAGATGATCTTTAGTTCATCTGCAACGGTATATGGTATCCCAGAAACATCACCAATCACGGAAGAGTTCCCATTAAGCGCAACAAATCCATACGGTCAAACGAAATTAATGATTGAACAAATTATGCGTGATGTAGCATTTGCGGATGCAGAATGGAGTATCGCATTACTTCGCTATTTCAATCCATTTGGGGCACATGAAAGTGGGCGTATTGGAGAAGATCCAAATGGAATTCCAAATAACTTAATGCCATATGTAACACAAGTAGCAGTAGGTAAGCTAAAAGAATTAAGTGTATTTGGAAACGACTACCCAACTAAAGATGGAACAGGCGTCCGTGATTATATTCATGTTGTAGACTTAGCAAATGGTCACGTAAAAGCACTTGAGAAAGTACTGAATACAACGGGAGTAGATGCTTATAATCTGGGCACAGGTACGGGTTATAGTGTGTTAGAGATGATTGAAGCATTTGAAAAAGTTTCAGGTAAGGAAGTTCCTTATAAAATTACGGAGCGTCGCCCTGGTGATGTGGCAGTATGTTTTGCTGATGTAGCAAAAGCAAAGCGTGAATTAGGCTGGGAGGCAACACGTGGATTGGAAGAGATGTGTGTAGATTCTTGGAGATGGCAATCAAATAATAAAAATGGCTATCTAGAATCTTAATATGTAGATAAAAAATGATCTTTGCATAAGTAAAAGGTCATTTTTTTATGTTTGTTTTCCATTAAATGTATTCTCTAATATGGAACAAACTTAAAATGTATCGAATAGCCGTTACTGCCAAAATAACGACTAATTAAGGACCGGCTGTAACAAATAACGAAAATCCATAAGCTTTTACTCTTGAAAAATAGTAGTCTTCTTGAAATAATTTTTGTAATCAGAATCCTATGCTTGCCACATTTTCTCGCTTCTTTCTATGCAAAGTTATTGAAACACTTGTATCATTGTTAGAGTGCGTTAAAATATCGCCTGTAGGAAATCATGGAATCGTTAAATTGATTCCATGATTTTTATATTTTAGCGTTTATAATAATAGAGGTAGTATTTTACGATTTGTAAAGATGGGGATGATGAATATGAAAAAAGTATTGGTACTAGGGGGAACAAGGTTTTTTGGTAAGCATTTAGTAGAATCGCTTTTGCAAGCTGGGCAGGAGGTAACGATTGCAACGAGGGGATTTACTGAGGATTCCTTTGGAAATGCAGTAAAAAGGCTTATCGTAGACAGGGAAGACGATAAGTTACTAGAGGAGCGTCTAAAAGGTAAAAGTTATGATATTGTATACGATAATTTATGCTATAGCCCAAATGCTGCGGAAATTATATGTAAAGTATTACGTGGTAGGGTAAAAAAATACATTATGACATCTTCAATGGCTGTCTATGAGTCGGCACTAGGCTTGTTAGAACAGAGCTTTAATCCCTATGAGTATGCAATTAAGTACGGAGATAGGAAAGATTTCACTTATAGTGAAGGAAAGAAATTAGCAGAAGCAGTGTTATTTCAACATGCAACATTCCCAGTCGTTGCAGTGCGTTTTCCAGTTGTTATTGGAGAAAATGATTATACGAAAAGATTACAATTTTATGTAGAGCATATTATGAAACAAGAGGCTATCGTTGTGGAGCATGTGGATGGAGAGTTGTCACTTATACATGAAAAAGAAGCAGGAGAGTTTTTAGCTTGGTGTGGGCTGGAGAACATAGAAGGGCCAATTAATGCTTGTAGTAACGGGGTAGTTTCTGCCGGAGAAGTTATTCGTTTTATAGAAGAGAATACTGGGATGAAAGCGCTTATTCGAGAGACAGGAGGCAATATAGCCCCTTATAATGAGATAACGAATTGTACGTTACATAATGGAAAGGCTCGTGAATTAGGATTTTCATTCCGAGAGTTGAAACTAGAAATGGAAAAAGTTTTACGTCATTACATAAATACAATGAAGTAATCATAAATCCCCCGGTGGCAATCCGGGGGATTTTGGAGGATTTAAACAATACTAGTTTTACATTACCAAATTTACCTTATACGCACGATTAATGTTTTTGTGATTGAATTGCTTGTAAATACTTCTCGTTTACTTGGTCCCAGTTTACTGTATGCCACCAGTTGGTAACAAACTCTGGGCGCCGATTTTGATACTTTAAATAATAGGCATGTTCCCATACATCTATGACGAGTAATGGAACTTTTCCTTCTTGCAAAGGTGTATCTTGATTTGGTGTACTCATAACAACAAGTTCTTCACCATCAAGAACAAGCCACCCATACCCACTTCCAAAACGACTAATAGCTGCTTTGGACAGTTGATCTTTTAAGTTGTCAAAGGTATTGAAATAATAATCAATTACTTTTGCAACGTCTCCATTAGGCTCGCCGCCACCTCGTGGGCTCATCACTTCCCAAAAAAGACTATGACAATAATGACCACCACCGTTATTTCTGACAGCTGTAACAATTTCTTTTGGCAAACCATTTAAATTACATAGTAACTCTTCTAAAGATTTATTATGTAATTCAGTATAGTTTTCTAAAGCAGCATTTAAATTGTTTACATATGTCGCATGGTGCTTTCCATGGTGAATGGAGAGTGTGTTGCTGTCAATATATGGCTCTAGTTCATCATAGTCATATGAAAGCTTTGGCAGTTGAAATGAAGACATAACATTACCTCCTTTCTAGTTTAAAGTTTGCTTAGGTAAAAATAATTTACCTAAGTCAAAAATATACCTATTTCTCATGTAAGTCAACAGGAAGTTCGTTAATTTTCTGAAAAATTATACAATAAAAGTAACATTTTCACTTTCGTTTGTGACTCTTATCCTTTTTGCTTATACTGTAAAGTAGTAGTGTTTTGTTGAAATAGAAGGAGATTGTTTATGAGTAAAACGAAACAGTTAATAGAGGAAACAAGTAATTTTATTACGATTTGCTATAAAGAGCTTAATAAAGAGCAATTAATAGAAGAGCGTATAAAAGAAATTCAAATCGAAATAGAGAAAACGGGGACGTATGAGCATACATTCGAAGAACTTATTCATGGTGCACGAATGGCATGGCGCAATAGTAATAGATGTATTGGAAGACTATTTTGGAGTAAGATGCACATATTAGATGCACGTGAAGTGAATGATGAGAAAGGTGTATATAATGCATTAATTCATCATATTAAATATGCAACGAACGAAGGGAAAGTGAAACCGACCATTACAATTTTTAAGCAATATCAAGGTGAAGAAAATAATATACGGATTTATAATCATCAATTAATTCGATATGCAGGATATAAAACGGAAATGGGAGTAATCGGTGATTCTCACTCTGCTATATTTACAGATTTTTGCCAGAAACTAGGTTGGCAAGGGGAAGGTACGAATTTTGATGTGTTACCGCTTGTTTTTTCTATAGACGGGAAAGCACCCATATATAAAGAAATTCCGAAAAAAGAAGTAAAAGAAGTACCAATTGAGCATCCGGAATACCCTATTTCAGCACTAGGAGTAAAATGGTATGGAGTGCCGATGATTTCAGATATGCGCTTAGAGATTGGCGGTATTTCTTATACTGCTGCTCCGTTCAATGGATGGTATATGGGAACGGAGATTGGAGCCCGTAACTTAGCAGATCACAATCGTTATAATTTGCTTCCAGCAGTTGCAGAAATGATGAATTTAGATACATCGAGAAATAGTACGTTATGGAAAGATAAGGCATTAGTTGAATTGAATGTGGCTGTTTTACACTCCTTTAAAAAACAAGGAGTTAGTATTGTTGACCATCATACTGCTGCACAACAATTTCAGCAATTTGAGAAGCAAGAAGCTGCTTGTGGACGTGTTGTAACAGGTAATTGGGTATGGTTAATTCCGCCATTGTCTCCAGCTACCACTCATATGTATCATAAGCCGTATCTGAATGATATTTTGAAACCGAATTTCTTTCATAAATAAAAGTAATTAAATAAAAAGGAATGAATCACAGATGCTAAATTTAGTACTCATGATGATTGAACGTGTCGGACTTATTGTCATTTTAGGATTTTTACTCTCTCATATTAAGACATTCAGACGTCTTCTTCATAAGCAGGACGGATATGTAGATAAGCTTAAGCTTATTTGTATTTTTTCAGTATTTACAATTGTAAGTAATTACACAGGGATTGAAATTGCAGGAAATACGATTATGAATGAAAATTGGATACAAGGCGTTTCGTCATCAAGTACCATTGCGAATACACGTATTATGGGTGTTGGAATTAGTGGTTTGCTTGGTGGGCCTGTTATAGGGGTTGGAGTAGGGGTTATCGCTGGTATTCACCGGTATATGCTCGGTGGTACGACAGCATTAAGCTGTGCAATATCGTCTATTTTAGCGGGGATTATAACAGGATATATTGGATACATTTTTAAAAAATATAATCGTACAATTACGCCTAAATTTTCAGCGGTTTTAAGTGTTTTTATCGTATCTTTAGAAATGTTCATAATCTTATTAATTATAGAGGATGGAATTAGCGTTGTGAAAACAATTGCGATACCGATGATTCTTGTAAATAGCTTTGGAAGTTTTATTTTGCTTTCTATGATACAAGCTATTTTGCGTCAGGAAGAGAATGCAAAGGCGTTGCAGACTCATAAGGTATTGCGCATTGCCGATAAAACGTTACCTTATTTTCGTCAAGGTTTAACAGAAGAATCTTGCAAGCACGTGGCACAAATTATCCATCGTTTTACAGGAACAGATGCGGTATCTTTAACAGATACAGAGAAAATACTAGCTCACGTTGGATTAGCATCAGATCACCATATTCCTTCACATAGTTTAATAACTGGTTTATCGAAAGAAGTTTTACATACAGGGAAAATAATGAAAGCGAAATCACATGAGGTTATTAATTGCCAACATGAAGGTTGTCCTTTGCAAGCGGCTATTGTTATTCCACTAACTTCACATGGAAATACGATAGGGACATTAAAACTGTATTTCAAAAATCCTAACCAATTAAGCCGTGTTGAAGAAGAGTTAGCAGAAGGGTTAGCAAAAATATTCTCCACACAGCTTGAATTAGGTGAAGCGGAGTTACAAAGTAAGTTGTTACAGGATGCAGAAATAAAGGCACTACAAGCACAGATTAATCCACATTTTCTATTTAATGCAATTAATACAGTGTCAGCCTTATGCCGAACAGATGTAGAAAAAGCAAGGAAGTTATTACTGCAGCTTAGCGTTTATTTCCGTTGTAATTTGCAAGGAGCACGTCAACTATTAATTCCACTAGAACAAGAATTAAACCATGTGCATGCATACCTATCATTAGAGCAAGCGAGGTTTCCAAATAAGTATGAAGTAAAGATATACATTGAGGAAGAGCTAAAGACGACTTTAGTCCCGCCGTTTGTTCTGCAACTATTGGTTGAAAATGCATTACGACATGCCTTTCCGAAGAAGCAACCAGTATGCCAAGTGGAAGTCCACGTAATTGAACGAGAAGGAATGGTACACTTTGAAGTGAAAGATAATGGGCAAGGAATTGAGGAAGAACGTCTAGAACAATTAGGGAAAATGGTAGTTTCGTCAAAGAAAGGGACTGGAACAGCTTTATATAATATTAATGAACGTCTAATCGGTTTATTTGGGAAAGAGACGATGCTTCATATTGAAAGTGAATTAAACAAGGGGACGGAGATTACCTTTATCATTCCTAAAAAAGTAGGGGAGGAAGAGCGGGTTGTTAAAAGTATTAGTAGTTGATGATGAGATGTTAGCACGTGATGAACTAAAGTATCTATTAGAAAGAACGAAAGAAGTCGAGATAGTTGGTGAGGCTGATTGTGTGGAAGACGCATTAGAGGAACTAATGAACAATAGACCGGATATTGTATTTCTAGATATTCAATTATCTGATGATAATGGATTTGAAATCGCAAATATATTAAAAAAGATGAAAAATCCTCCTGCAATTGTATTTGCAACTGCCTATGATCAATATGCATTACAAGCATTTGAAGTAGATGCGTTAGATTACATTTTAAAACCATTAGATGAAGAACGCATTGTACAGACATTAAAGAAATATAAAAAACAAAAACAAGCGAAAATAGAAATGAAGCAAGAAGGAAAGGGTGGAGATGTCACGGCAGAGATGCATAAATTAGCATTGTCAATTGAGGAATCAATCGTACTTGTAAATATTGAAGATATTATATATGTAGGACTTGTAGATGGGAAAGTGACAGTAAAAACAATGAGGGAAACATATGTAACACACGATACACTTGTAATTTTGGAAAAGAAGCTACCACAAGCAAGTTTTATGCGTGTTCATCGTAGTTTTATTGCGAATATTAATCATATTACAGAAGTGCAACCGTGGTTCAATTCTACTTATAATTTAATTATGAAAGAAGGGTCTAAAGTCCCTGTTAGTCGTACATATGCAAAAGAACTTAAAAAGCTGCTTCGTATTTGAAGCTGCTTTTGTATTTCACCCTCTTATTTTTGTAACTGATTCTGTATATTTGACGTTCTGTTTTGAAAACGCTTACTAAGTCGTTTGCATCTTATACAATAAAGATACCAAATCGAAAGAGGTGGCCAAAATGAGTACTAAAAAAGTATATAGTTTCTTATCACAAGCGTTCATATTCTCTGCCATTATGTTAATTTCTAATATTATTGTAACACATTTACCAATTCCGATGCCTTCATCGGTAATCGGGTTAGTCATTTTATTTAGTCTATTATGCTTAAAAGTTATTAAATTAGAGCAAGTTGAATCATTCGGAACAGCTTTAACAGGTATTATCGGATTCCTTTTCGTCCCATCAGGCATTTCAGTTATTAATTCTCTTGGCGTAATGGGACAGTACTTTGTACAAATTCTAACTGTAATTGTTGTCGCAACAGTTATTTTACTAGCTGTAACAGGATTATTTGCACAATTTATTTTAGGAAAAGGTGACAAAGAAACAAAAGATACAAAAGAATTGAAAGTAGTAAATAAAGGACGCAAGCACGGAAAAGTTGCGTAACCATTTTAGCGTATATATTGTTAGGAGGTAATGACCATGGCAAGCACAATGACTCCATATTTCGGAATCGTCGTTTCATTAATCGCATACGGAATCGGAACATTATTATTCAAACATTCAAAGGGGTTCTTCCTATTTACACCATTATTCGTAGCGATGGTATTAGGGATTGTCTTTCTAAAAGTAGGTAACTTTACTTTTGAAGAATATAATACTGGTGGAAAAATGATTAGTTTCTTCTTAGAGCCAGCAACAATTGCATTTGCAATTCCATTATATAAACAAGTTGATAAGTTAAAAAAATATTGGTGGCAAATTTTATCAGCTATCGTTGTTGGATCTATTTGTTCAGTAATTGTCGTGTTCATTGTTGCAAAAGCAATTGGTTTAGATACAGCAGTAATGAATTCAATGTTACCACAGGCAGCAACAACAGCAATTGCATTACCAATCTCTGAAAGTATTGGTGGTATTCCAGCAATCACATCGTTTGCAGTTATTTTTAACGCAGTTATCGTATACGCATTAGGAGCATTATTCTTAAAGACATTTAGAGTGAAACATCCAATTGCAAAAGGTTTAGCACTTGGAACAGCAGGTCATGCATTAGGAGTTGCAGTAGGAATTGAAATGGGTGAAGTAGAGGCAGCTATGGCAAGTATTGCTGTAACAGTAGTTGGGGTTGTAACAGTAGTTGTCATACCGATGTTCATGTCATTCATTGGATAGTAAAATTTACTTAAAAAATGAGAAAAGCAAGCTATTTGTAGGACAGATTTCTACTGATAGCTTGCTTTTTATGTTACAGTAGTGGTAAGACCTATTTTTTGCAAAATACAAATTTCCTTAAATCTTCATTAATACCCTGTATAATACGTTTTGAATTAGGTCATTGTATTGTAAAATAAGAAGTAAGCTACTATATGGTTTGATAAGGAGCTTATAAGAATTTTAATATGAATGAATATTTAAAGGTAGAAAAGAGAGAAAAATCTACTTATTAATGTTTTACTTTATAGGACAGGAGAGAGTACTCGTCGATTATGCAAATAAAAAACCTGTTTCAAAGCAAAGGATTTCAGAGGTTACTCGTATTAGTAATACTTGCTCTCGTATTATATGGGTTGCAAAGTATGTTGAATTTAATATTAATTACGTTTATTCTTACGTATTTAATGGATCGATTCCAAAAGTTTATTTCACGCAAATTAGATCAGTTTATGCCCATTAATAGAAAACTTATTATAGCATTTCTATATGTAATGTTAATTGGTGGAATTGCTATTACGCTATTTAAATATTTACCAGTATTAACGATACAAATTTCACAATTGATTTATCAATTTAATGTATTTTTAAGGAACCCACCGGATAGTGAACTAATTAAGTATACAGTTAATGCTGTTAATCATATGGAACTTTCGAAATATGTAGGACAAGGTGTAGACATTTTGTATAAATCTATTACGAATGTTGGGAAATTTAGCCTTCAAGTTTTACTTTCTTTAATTTTAAGTTTATTTTTCTTACTGGAAAAAGCTCGTATCTTTGCGTTTACTGCAAAATTTAAAGAAAGCAGACTTGCAATTTTCTATACTGAAATTGAGTACTTTGGAAAGAAATTTGCACGTTCATTCGGAAAGGTAATCGAAGCACAATTTTTAATTGCAGTTGTTAACTGTGTTCTATCAGTTATCGCATTATGGATATTAGGATTCCCGCAATTATTAGGTTTAGCATTAATGATCTTCTTACTTGGTTTAATTCCAGTAGCCGGAGTTATCATTTCGTTATTCCCGCTTTGTATGATTGCTTACAATATCGGCGGTATTATGTACGTTGTTTATATTTTAATTATCATAGCAGTCATTCATGCACTTGAAAGTTACGTATTAAATCCGAAATTTATGTCACAAAAAACAAATTTACCGATTTTCTATACATTTATGGTATTAATTTTCTCAGAGCACTTTTTAGGTGTATGGGGACTTATTATTGGTATTCCGATCTTCATTTTCTTATTAGACGTTTTAGATGTAACAAGTGATGAAATGGAGAAAGA
Source organism: Bacillus cereus (assembly GCA_002578045.1). Classification (GTDB taxonomy): domain Bacteria; phylum Bacillota; class Bacilli; order Bacillales; family Bacillaceae_G; genus Bacillus_A; species Bacillus_A cereus_AK. Next base: position 47,883 of record NUMR01000083.1, on the reverse strand, counting down.
TGTTGGGAAAAAATAAAGTAAAACTTTAATCAGTGGGGGTTTTGTCCATCCCCCACTGATTATGAGCTCACACCAATCGGGCTTTTACGGGCAGTTCTCTCCCACCTAACTTCCTCGCATTCGCAGAATTTTGAGGTGGGAGGCTTACTGACCACAAATAGCGGGATAAAGTGAAGGAAGGAAAAAGCATCAATGTTCGATGCTTTTTCTTTTATAACATCATGTTTTTTATGCCATACTGTAAGGAGAATATAGAATAGAGGTGAAATAATGGCTGTAAATGAAAAGATAGAATGGGCTACATTTGCTGGAGGCTGCTTCTGGTGCATGGTTTCGCCATTTGAAGAGATGGAAGGAATTATAAAGGTTGTTTCTGGTTATACAGGTGGTTATAAAGAGGATCCGACATATAAAGAAGTATGTTCGGAAACGACGGGACATTACGAGGCAGTACAAATTACATTTGATGCAAATAAAATGTCGTATGAAGAGTTGCTTCACATATATTGGAGACAGATTGATCCAACTGACGTCGGCGGGCAATTTCACGACCGTGGACAGTCTTACGAAACAGTGATTTTTTATCATAATGAAGAACAGCATAAAAAGGCAGAGGTTTCAAAGGAAGAGCTTGCGAAGAGTGGGCGTTTTTCAAAACCAATTGCGACAAAAATATTGCCAGCTACTACGTTTTATCCAGCTGAAGAATATCATCAAGGATATCATAAGAAAAATGCTTTTCGTTATGAGTTGTACCGTAAAGGCTCGGGACGAGATGCTTTTATTAAACAACATTGGCCAAAAGATAATGCTCATTTAAAGGGAAAACTAAATGAGATGCAGTTTTATGTAACACAGGAGAATGGAACTGAGCCACCTTTTCAAAATGAATACTGGAATCATAAAGAAGAAGGTCTTTATGTAGACATCGTTTCAGGTGAACCGTTATTTACTTCTTTAGATAAATTTGATAGCGGATGTGGATGGCCTAGTTTTACGAAGCCAGTTATGTCAGCCAGTGTAAAAGAAAAAATGGATGTTAGTCATAATATGACCCGTACGGAAGTGAGAAGTAAAGAAGGAGATTCACATCTTGGACATGTATTCCCAGATGGACCAGGGCCAAATGGTCTTCGTTATTGTATTAATTCAGCAGCCCTTCGATTTATTCCAAAAGAGGAATTAGAGAAAGAAGGATATGGTGATTTCCAAATTCTATTCGAAAATAAAAAATAACCTCGCTAACTGCGAAGGTGCTGAAAAAGCCTACTTCATAAGAAAAAGGAATCCATCATCTACTATATACAGGTGATGGATTCCTTGTTTTTTCAACATATTGATAAAATGTGTGTTATTTTTTACTGTACTTTCTTCTTTTTAAACTTACTCAGTACTTCATAAACAATTGGTACGATAAGAAGAGTTAATAACGTTGAACTTGTTAATCCGCCAATTACGGTTACACCAAGTCCTTTAGAAATTAAGCCACTACCTTCGAATCCTAATGCAAGCGGGATAAGAGCCCCAATTGTGGCGATTGCAGTCATTAAAATAGGACGCAGGCGTGTTGCACCAGCTTCTAATAAAGCTTCACGCGTTGATACACCTTCATTTTCTTTATGAATAACACGGTCGATAAGCACGATTGCGTTTGTTACAACGATACCGATTAACATAAGCGCACCAATCATTGCAGATACACTTAATGTTTCGCCAGAGATTAATAGGGCAACAAGTGCACCAATGATTGTGAATGGTAGCGAGAATAAGATTGCAAATGGTGCAAGGGCACCGCCAAATGTAACGACAAGAATGAAGTATACAATGGCAATTGCAGCTAACATAGCTAAGCCAAGTTGCTTAAATGATTCTTGAATATCTTTTGTAACACCGCCCATAGAAACGTCTACACCAGAAGGAAGGTCCATTTTATCTACTTCTTTTTGAACTGCTGCAGATGCTTTTGAAGCATCATTAGATGTTAATTTCGCACTCACTTCTGCATAAACTCGGCCATCTCTATGTGTGACTGTATTAGAAGTTTCACCTTCTTTTACAGTCATAACATCTTTAACCGCAATCTCATTACCAAGTGATGTTGTAATTTTACGATTCGTTAAATCATCAATTGTTTCATAATTCTGTTTCTCGGCTTCTACATATACATTTACATCTTTACCGTCTTTTTTAATTGTTGTGAGAACAGGGCGATCATGTTGATTAGAAAGTTCCATTCCAATTTGAGCGGCCGTTAGACCCATTTTGCTTAGTTTTTCCTGATCTGCGACTAAAGTGTACTCTGCATACGTTTTTGCAAGACTAGAGTCTACGTCTTTTAAGTCTTTATTTTTCTTCATGATATTTTGAATATCTTTCACGACAGGCTTAATGTCTTCCAAGCTATCTCCGTAAACGTATAGTTTAATTTCATTACTACCGCCACTTGCTCCGAAGTCTTGGTTTTTCCATTCGCCTTTTCCAGACATTTTCTGTAGGTCTTTTACGACTTGTTCTTTTTCTTTTTCAAAGTTTTTCGTGCCGTTATCATATTGAACGAAGAACATCGCTTGATTTGTTTTACCAGGACTCATTGGGTTTTCTCCCCCTAATGAGAACTGAATTGTTTTTACTTCTTTTTTATCTTGGAAATGCTTTTCAGCTTTCGTTGCAATTTTTTCAACATCTTCTAATGTTTGTCCTGGTTCAGGGTTGTATGTTGTGATAATCATTTTTTCTTCTTCAGATGGTAAGAAGCTTACACCGATAGTTGGTACAAGTGCAAGACTACCAACTAATAGAAGGACAGCGATACTTGATGTAATAATTTTATGGTTTAAAGCCCATTTAAGTATACGTTTATAGCCGTTTGCTAATTTACTTGGTTTTTCTTCATGATGTACTTCTTTTTCTCTTATACTCTCTTTCTTAAATAAGGAGTGAGCTAGCATTGGTACGATTGTAATTGCCACTAGTAATGATGCTAATAAAGCAAAGACAATAGTTAAGGCGAATGGTAAGAACATTTCACCAATCATACCTTTTACAAGTCCAAGCGGTAAGAATACAGCAATTGTTACAATGGTAGAAGACATGATCGGGATAAACATTTCTTTCGTAGCTTCACGAATTAAATCTTTCCCGCGTAATTTTTCTTCTGATAACGACATACGTCGGTAAATATTTTCAATAACAACAATTGAGTCATCGACAACACGTCCGATAGCGACTGTCATTGCTCCAAGTGTCATAATATTAAGCGTAATATCCATCTGTTTTATGACTAAAACAGCAATTAATAAAGAAAGTGGTATAGAAACGACAGAGATTAACGTTGTTCGGATATTTCGTAGGAACAACATAATAATAACAATTGCAAAGATAGCCCCGAAAATTGCTTTGCTAAGCATTGTTTCAACTGATTTCTCAATCGGTGCACCTTGGTCGAATGTTGAAATGATCTCTAAGTCTTTATATTTTTTCTCAAGGTCTTTTACTTTATCTTTAACAGCATTTACAACATCAACTGTGTTTGCATCAGCAGCTTTCACAATTTGAATTCCAATTGCTTCTTTTCCATTTGTTCGAGAAATAGATTCTGCTTTCCCAACTTCTTTAATGTCAGCAATTTCTTCTAATGTAACTGTTGGAATTCCATTCATAGCAGCTGGATTCATTTGCGGAGTCTGTGCATCAGCGCCATTTTTTTGACTACCTTGACCGTTCGGTGATGAAGGGATAGCTGGAATTTTTAATTCTTTTAATGCTTTAATTGTTGTAATATTACCATCTACAACAACTGATTTTTCCGTATCTTTAAATGTATATAAGCCAAGTGGTAAAGATACGTCCGATCCTTTAATTATATTTTTTACAGTATCTTCACTTAATCCTAATTCTTTCATCTTATCTTTCTTGAAGACAAGTTGTACTTCATCTACTTGTTGACCTGAAATTTGAACAGATGCGACTCCATCAAGTCCTTTTAATCCCGGGACAACATTTTTCTCTACATTTTCAGTTAATGTAGCTAAAGATTCATTTTTACTCGCTACGCTTAATGAAATAACAGGAAAAGCGTTGAAGTTTACTCGTGAAACTTTTGGGTCTTTTACACCTTCAGGGAGTTTCACATTTGCGAGTGCCTCTTTAATTTCCGTTTCAGCTTTTTCCATATTTTTATCAAAATTATATTCTACCTGAATAGAAGATGCATTTTGAAAAGAAGATGAACTAACAACGTTTACACTGCTTAAATTTTGCAGTTGCTCTTCCATCGGTTTTGAAACTTTATCAGCAACTTCTTCTGGTGTAGCACCAGGATAAACCGTGGTCACTGTTACAACAGGTGTTGTAATATCAGGAATTGTTTCTAGCTTCATATTGAGCCCGGAATAAATTCCTGCGATGGTAACGATAATGGTTAGTAGCCAAACTGCGAACTTATTTTTTAATGAAAAATTGATGATTTTGTTCATGCTCGCTCTCCCTTTTATTGTATTGACCAACTGGTCAGTCTAATACATAATATAACTGACTGATTGGTCAGTCGTCAATGAAAAGAGATGGTATAATAAATTCATAATAAGATGCGAGATTAAATTTAGGAGAGAAGATATGAAAGAAAAAGAGCGTTTAATTATAGAGATGGCTATGAAGTTATTTGCGACCAAGGGTGTAAATGCGACATCAGTGCAGGAAATTGTGACCGCTAGTGGTATATCTAAGGGGGCTTTTTATTTATATTTTAAATCGAAAGATGAGCTGTTATTAGCGACACTTCGATATTACTATGACAAAATTCAAAAGAAAATGATGGATATTGATAAAGAATCATTATTACCACGTGAAAAATTTGCAAAACAATTACATTGTCAGTTTAATGATATACAAAAGCATAAAGAATTTATTATTATGCATGCGAGAGAAAATGCGATTCCGTTTAATAAAGAAGTGGAAGAATTTATGAGGCGGATGAAATTAGAGTCTCACGTATTTTATCGGAATAGCTTATTGTCTATTTATGGTGAAAAGGTCATTCCATATTTATTAGATTTAGTAATTATGGTAGAAGGCATATGCCGTGGATATTTAGAACTAATTATTTTACAGGCGTCAGAAATTGACTTATCGTATGTCTCAACTTTTATTTTAAAAAGGGTAGATAATTTGGTAGGAGGGCTTGTAGAATCTTCGGAAGAACCTGTTTTACATGAAGAAAGGCTTGGAGAGTTTCTTTGTAAATCAGAGTTTATTAAGGAACAGGTTAAGGAGCATGTTTTAAAAGAAATTATTACTTTTAAACGTACATTAGCTGATCAATTAGAAGATGATGAATTATTTGTTATGCTAGATGTTTTAGAAGCAGAAATGAAGTTGCCAAATCCAAGGATTCCAGTCATTCAAGGGGTGTTATCTAACTTAGATATATATCCAGATTTAAAGGAATTCCGCTTGCGACTTATGGGATATTACAATATAAAAAGGTAACAATGATGGTCATCATTGTTACCTTTTTTATTATACATCCACTGTTTCTTTTTTCTGTGCAGTCTCTTCTTGTTCAATATTGATTGTTTCTTTCACGATATAGATCGGACGGTTTTTACTTTCGTCATAAATACGAGCAATATACTGACCGACAATTCCAAGACCAAGTAATTGAATACCGCTAAAGAATGTAATAGCGACCATAATGGATGCCCAACCTGTTTGAGTACCATTTCCGATGATTTTCACAGTAATTGTATACAGCAAGACAATTATGGAAATGATAACTGATAATAAGCCTAAAGACATAACGATTCGTAACGGTTTTGTCGAAAATGCAATGATTCCATCGGATGCAAACTTAATCATTTTCTTTAATGGATATTTTGTTTCGCCAGCAAAACGTTCATCACGTTCATATTCAACATACGTTTGGCGGAAGCCAACCCAAGACATCATACCGCGAATGAAGCGATTTCGCTCTGTCATTTGATTGAAAACATTAGCTACTTTGCGATCGATGATTCGGAAATCACCTGTATCTTTCGGAATATCGATATCAGACATATAGTTTAAGAATTTATAAAAATATTTAGCAGTTACAAGTTTAAACCAAGTTTCACCTTTACGTTGTTTACGCTTTGCATAAACAACTTCATATCCCTCTTCCCATTTTGCAATAAGTTCAGGAATAACTTCTGGTGGATCTTGTAAGTCTGCATCTATAATTACAATAGCGTCACCTTTTGCAGAAGCAATACCCGCTGTAACGGCTACTTGATGTCCGAAGTTGCGTGCAAAATTAACAACTTTTGTACGATAATCATTTGCAGCTACTTCGGATAGGATTTCCATTGTACGATCTGTACTACCATCGTTTACAAAGACAAACTCATAATTAATATTATTTTGAAGCATAACAGACTTTAAACGATTATAACATTCCTGTGCTACTTCTTCTTCGAAGTACATAGGAACTACAACCGAAATTAATTTTTCCATGTTGTATCCTCCGTAGTTTTAATAAATTATTTCAATTTTAATGAGTAGGGCTTTCAGTTTGATTAAATGTCCAAATTTTATTAAGGAAAAAGTTCATAATCATTCCGACACCAATTGCAAATATTTGTGCAATAAATGTATGGAAAGCGAGTTTATCTACTAATATAAACAAACTTAATGTATTAAAAGCTAATATAATTAAATTTACAGTTAGAAATTTGAAAAACACTGATATGCTTTTATTATTAGATTTAAACACCCAATTTTTATTCCAATAGTAGCTATTAGCAACACCGAGCAAATATGAAATGGTATTCGCAACAAGGTAATGCATTCCGAATTTTACAAATATCATAAAGCTAATAATTGTAATAAATGTATTAAAGATTCCTATTAAACCAAACTTTAAGAGTTTCTCCATAATAATATCCTCATCTTTATAATAATATATAAATAAAATAAGAAATGCAGAAGAATTATTTATTCATACATAACAAACAAAAATTATATCATATTTTCAACTAAATTATTACAAAATTGAAGTGAATATAATTTATAAAATTTCAATTGTGCCTGATATTCACCTGTAAACAGAGGATGATGAGTTTAAACGGTTCAGCATGATGTGAAGCACATAATGTAAATACATGTATTTTGCGGTTTCCAAGTTACTTTCTTCATAGGGTTCGGCTATATTCCGTATCGTTTTATATTCATTTTGATAGCACGGCGCAATATTTATTTTCAGCTTTTAAGTAAATTTAATTATAGAAAAATTGCCCTCAAACTTTATGTGCGTAAAGTTTGGGGCAACTATACATTCATTGAAAGGGCCCTTTTTATTCTTATGGGGCTCTTTTTTTTGATAGTAGACTATAACATATATATAGTCCGTAGCCTTGAATTATTGTAAAGCTAGGAATGATGAAGTATCGATATCTTGTTTGGACTTCGATTAAGAAATGAATAGCTACGTAACCGATTATTAATAATAAAAATAGTGTGTAATGTGTTTTGTCTTGTTTTGTCATGATGAGATAAAGGAGTGATAATGTACAAAATAGCATAGCTGCAGTATACATGTACTTTTCATATTTTGTAAGGTCATCTTTTAACGACACCATATCCTTATCTGTCTTCTCTAGTGTTACTAGGCTCCATAATGGAGCGGAGTCATAGTCTGCCCACATGAGTACAAATTTATCGCCAAATAAGGATAAAACTTTCTGTGGATCAGATAGTCGCTCTTGAATTAGTTTCTTTTCAGCAGTTGTTCGCTTTTCACCAATTTCAAGGGACATAATATGTTCTGCATCTGTACCAGAATAGCCACCCTTTGTCTCATGATTAAATCCTAACGTGAATTTCCAGAGCGGATCACGATTAGATAGAGGATATTGTGTAATACCCGAATATATAAATGAGTAACTTACAATTTGATGTACAAGGTAAAATACAATAAAAATGCCACCAAGCTTTTTTATAGAAATGAAAATTTCTTGTCTTGACTTTCCTAATATACCTTGCAAAAAGATATAAATAGTTACTGCAATTAAAATTATAGCACCAAGTGGACGCATGATGTCTCCTACAGATAGGGAAGCCCCGATAAAAATCCACATATACTTATGGCTTAGACCTTTTGTAATTAATAAATAGAATCCTAAATAAAATAGAAACACGGCAAGGTGTTGATTTGTTAGTACTGAACTCAATACAATACTTGGGATATATACTGCATATAGTAATCCAGCTATTCGCCCAGACCACTCATTAAATATATGAGAAGTTATTTTGTAAATTAGTAATGTTGTTCCTGTACAATACAGTATATTTAAAAACTTTAGGAGAAACGTCCCTTCACCAAATAACTTAATAATAAAAGCTTGGTACATTGTAAATCCAAGTTGGTAAACCCATGAAGTATAATATGTACTTTGTGCAAAGCTAAAATCTCCTTTAGTAGCTTGAACAGCACTATTGTACATCATTGCAAAGTCTGTTTCTACAGGAGTTTGAATATTAAGAACCCAGATTAATCGAATAGAAAAAGCCAAAATGATTAGTGAAATAGAAAATGTAACTTTTGACATATATTTATTAGAGATATAGCCAAAAATTAAAAATATAAGACCTATTAGAATAAGGACTGGCATTATAACAAGGAGACGAGTGTCATCATGTTCCCTAATCACTGCTATTGAATGCCATGTAATAGCGCTAGAAATAATTAAACATAGTACTAATAAAAATTTCACGAAAAGTGTATTAAGTTTTAGGGGAAATGTACTTTGCATTATACTTAAAAACTCCTTATCAAAATTTGTAACTAGTTCAAATTAAACGCCCTTTACACAAGAAAATGCGCTATAAAGGGCGGACTTTAGGTAATTAAGAGTTTTGCTGCGCCCACTCTTCTACATTCCAAACTTTTGTAATCCAATCTTCATAGAAGTCTGGTTCGTGACATACAAGGAGAATTGTTCCTTTATATGCTTTCATGGCCTTTTTAAGTTCTTCTTTTGCTGTAACATCAAGATGGTTTGTAGGCTCATCAAATAGTAGCCAGTTACTTTCTTCACCCATTAGCTTACATAAACGAACTTTTGCTTGTTCTCCACCACTTAATTGACTTAATGGACGTGAAATATGTTCATTTTTTAATCCGCATTTTGCTAACATTGCGCGGATTTGATGCTGGTCTAGGCCAGGGAATGTATTCCATACATCATCAATTGGTGTTATATTATCAGCTTTGACTTCTTGCTCAAAGTATGCAGGTTCTAAGAAGTCACCAAGACTTATTTTACCATTTAAAGGTTTAATTTTACCTAAAATTGTTTTTAGTAACGTTGATTTACCGACACCATTGCATCCAACGATAGCAATTTTCTCCCCACGTTCAATTGTCATTGTTAGTTTTGGTAGTAGCGGATGTGTATATCCAATTTCTACATTTTCACCTTCAAAGACGAAGCGGCTACTTGCACGACTTTCTTTAAATGAGAATTCAGGCTTAATTGCTGTTTCAGGACGATCAATACGCTCCATGCGATCAAGCTGTTTTTGGCGACTTTTCGCACGCCCTGTTGTTGAGTAACGTGCTTTGTTTTTCGCAATGAAATCTTCTTGTTTCTTAATAAATTCTCGTTGCTTTTCATACGCATTAATATGTTGATTTTTGTTAATTTCAGCTAGTTCTAAGAATTTTTCATATGTTGCTGTATAACGCGTCATTTTTGTAAATTCTAGATGGAAAATAACATCAACACACTTGTTCATGAATTCTGTATCATGCGAAATTAAAAGGAATGCATGTGGATATTCTTTTAAATAAGTTGTTAACCAATGAATATGTTCAACGTCTAAGTAGTTAGTCGGCTCGTCAAGTAATAATACTTCTGGTTGCTCAAGTAATAGCTTTGCAAGTAATACTTTTGTACGTTGCCCACCACTTAATGCTGAAACATCACGATCTAAACCAATTGCATCAATTCCTAGACCACGTGCTGCTTCTTCAATTTTAATATCAAGTAAATAGAAACCGCCCGCTTCAAGTGCATCTTGTATTTCTGCCATTTGTTCAAGAAGTTCTTCTAATTCTTCTGGCGTGGCAGTTCCCATTTTTTCTGTAACTTCATTTAATGCTTTTTCCTTTTCAAATAACGGTAAAAATGCATCTGCTAATACATCACGAATTGTACGTCCAGGCGTTAAAACGGTGTGCTGATCTAAGTAGCCGTAATGTGTGCCTGGCGTCCACTCTACACGACCTTGGTCGTGTATAAGTTGACCAGTAATGATATTCATAAATGTTGATTTACCAACACCGTTTGCACCGACTAATCCAACGTGCTCACCTGCTAGTAATCGCATAGATACATCTTTAAATAATGTATGATCGCCAAATGTATGTCCTAGTTTTTCGACTGTTAATAAGCTCATAATATCCTCCGTCCGACTTGAAATAGTATCTTGAATCATGATACTAAATTCTTTCGTATAATGCTATCATTTCAAAATGTATATTTTTACAATATTACTGTTGCGTTATTTTGAAAATAATTATACAATTTAATTGAACGGTGGTTAATTAAATTGTGAGGTATAGATTATGTCGCCAAGAAAAGTAGTTAAACAAGAACTAACAAAAGAAATGATTATGGATGTAGCAAGAAATTTATTTATAAAACAGGGGTATCAACATACGTCTATGCGTAAAATCGCAACAGCATTAGGTTATAGCCACGGCTCAATTTATTACCATTTCAAAAACAAAGCTGAACTTTTTTATGAAATGGTGGAACAAGATTTTCTGTTGTTGAGTGAAAAATTAGATGACATTATTGCTCTCAATTTATCAAGGGAAGAACAATTAAAAGCCGTGTTATTTGGTTTTATTGAATTTGGTTTACAAAATCAAAGCCATTATGAAATTATGTTTTTAATTAAAGATGATGAATTAAAAGAATGTTTATCGGATAGTCCTAATGCTAGTTATGAAAAATTTGCAACTGTGGTAGCTTCTTTATGTAATGACAAAGTCAACGTGATGATGATATGGTCAGTTTTTTTATCACTACATGGGTTTGTAGCTCATTATTGTGGCAGTGGTCAAACATTTGAAGAAGTAAGAGGGCTGGCAAATACACATGTGGAGTTTATTTTAAAATCGCTTCTTATGTAAGTGATTTTTATTTTAATATTAATTGAACAGTGGTTAATAAAAAGAGGGCATTATTATGAAAAAGGCTTTAGTATTGGGAGGATCAGGAACGATGGGATATGCAATAACGAAAGAACTATGTGAAAGGGGAATTCACGTAGTAGCTTTTGCAAGAAATAAGCAGAAGCTAGAGAGTCTATTTCAAGAAGAAAGGGATGTAACAATAGTAGCGGGGGATGTATTTGAAAAGAATAACCTTCTCACTGCTGCTAAAGGTGTTGATATTATATTCCATGCTGTAAATATTCCATATGCCGAGTGGGAGAAAAAACAACGAAATTTACTAACTAATATATTAGAGGTGACAAAGTACTATGATGTGAAGTTAGGAATCGTTGATAATATTTGAAAAAAAGGTGTAAATAAAGAAGTCAAGTTCCTTTTCAAAATTTTGAAAAGGAACTTGACTTTATGCTATTTTTTTACCTAATTTTTGATTTATAAACCTTAAAACAAACCCGCGTATTTGAGGATCAATTACAAGTCCGATAATACCGTATAGTATACCAGTAAGCGTTAAAGCAACGAGTGGTGGTAAGTTGATTAATACAAATTGGTATATACCGTAACTAATGATAAAGGCTAAAGAATTAAATATAATCCCTTTAAATAATAATTGTACCCCCTTATGAATAAAGAGAGTAAAACCAATTAATAGGGTAACTTCGGTAAGAATAGCTGCCACAGCAGCCCCCATCATTCCGAACTTACTACCTAAGACGATGTAACTTATAATAGCAACAGCTAATCCAATCCCCATCGTTGTCGCACGTTTCCACTGTTGACCAATCGTTGTTAAGTTGTCGGCAAGTGGGTAGTTAATAGATTGTAAAATAACCATGAACGCTAAAATAGCAAGGGCGTCACCTGCAGGAGCATATTTTTCTCCTAATAAACTAACAATCCAGAAACTTGGATCAGCAAGAAATGGGATAGAAATTCCCATTCCTAAGAAGGACATAAGTTTTAATTCGAAGCTCGATAATTTTGTATGTTCTTCGATGTTTTTTTCATTACCAAAAGCAAAAAGCCTTGGATAAAAGGCAGCTGCAATTACTCCTGGTATTTGATATAGTACAGCAGGTATTTTATATGCAGCTCCAAAGAACCCGACTTGCTTATATGTTGAAACTTTTTCTAATATAATGGGCCCTAACTGTGGTAAGAGCATAATGATAATTCCATTGATTGTGAAAATAAGCAATTGATTCAAAATGCCTTTATCCCAGCCCTTATGAATTGTTGTATATCGGATGACCATTATAAAGGCGATGATTCCTGTTACAAGGCTAGATATCCCGTACATGGCAGCAACCATCATAAGTGACCATTGAAAGGACATTCCAAGTAGAAGAGCAGCAGCAGCAGTCACGCCTTGTAGTACAGAAATAATCGCTGTAAATTGCATACGTTCTGTTACTTGGAAGTAAGCCATCCCAACACCTTGTAAAGTGGCTCCAAACATTGTTGGTAAAACAACCCAATATACCATCGCACGTAAGTAAGCATCCGTGTAGAAGAACTGAGCGAAAATGGCGAAGAGTACAGAAATTACGATAGCTAATACTAAACGAATACGTAAATAACTACTTATTAGTACGCTAATGTTGGCAGCGCTTTTTGTTCCTTCACGCATAAACGTATGTGTCAAACCTGCATCTGTAAAATAACAAATAACAGCGGAAACTGCTAATGCAGTTGTAAACATCCCATATTCATCTGGTGAAACATATCTTGCAAAGAGAATGGTGGCAATAGCAAGTATAAAACGAACAGTAATATTTCCTACAAAGAGGTAGGATGCGTTTTTTAGAATTTTATTTGTTTTCATGAGAAAAGACCTTTCTATTCTTCAGGACCTCGTTAGTTCGTCCTATTTGTAAATTTGATTTGGTTACAGAAAGAGAGATTAGCATTATATTTTCGGTTTAAGAAAACAGAAATTTAATTCGTACAAACCAAAGCATTGCATATAGCTTTTTACTACGCTTTCCGTTTTGTGAATAGATTTTACGGCAATATTTTTTTATATCTTTTTTAATTAATTGAACTTGTGATTTATCTAATTGAGAGTTTTCTTTAATGTAAATACAAGCGTTATTAATGACTGTATAAGGGAATAAATAAGTCTCAAGAATTTCAATAAGCGGCTGAGGGTCTTTTGTAATTAAATCTTGAGATTTATTATGTACCCAGTCTTTCATACGATTGAATACTTCCAATTCTTTCGTTGTTTTTAATGCGTAATCTTTATATTTAGAGGAAAGATTTCCTTCTGATAAGATTCGATAATATGTTAAATATTCATTTACATAGCATACAGTTGTCACACTCATTAATTTAAATAAAAACTCCAAATCTTCCCCCCAGCTACATCCTGGTGTAAAACGGATGTTATGATCCATTACGATGGATCGTTTGAAAATCCAAGTACTTGTTTGAGCGACAACTTGATGTGTTAAGAAAGCTTTTGCCATGTCGCCCTTAATGAAGTTTGTTGTATGCTCAACTTTCTCGCCCGTTTCTTCGTAGAAGTTCATATAACCACAATAGCATGCGTCCATATTATTTTTATACATGCTTTCGATTTGCTTTTCTATTTTCGTTGGGTGCCATAAATCATCACTATCAAGAAATGCAATGTATTCTCCGTTAGCATTTTCAATCCCTGTATTACGAGCAACGGAAACACCTTGGTTTTTTTGATGAACGTATTTTACTTGCCCTAAGTATTTTTGTTCAAGATTTTTTACGATAGAAGGTGATTGATCTTTACTTCCATCATCTACAATTACAATTTCAATGTTTTTATATGTTTGATCTAGAATTGATTGCATCGTTTCTTCAATGTATTTTTCTGCATTATACATCGGTATAACAACCGAAACGAGTTGTTTTTGTTCTATCATAGCTTTTATCTCCTCAAATTTTTTATGTCTTGCATCATATATACAAGCCTTTTGAAAGGAAGAAGATTACAAGAACATCTGTATAAGTTTAACGCATATAAACTTTGTAAATCAACTTTCTATTAAAAAGGTGGAGAGAAATGATATTCTTATGGTTAATTCTTATATTCCAAACTACTTTGAAATGTCTATATATTGCATATAAACTCTTATTAATACCATTTTTATTCATTATCATTGGGATAGGGTTTGTGGCAACAATTGTGAAGAGGAATACATGATTTATTTAGAATAAAAAACCCCCTTAATTTTTGAGATGAAATTAAGGGGATTTCGTATATTAGTATTGAAATTGAAAGTTATTCTTTATTTATCGCAGTTTCAGTTTCATTTAGCTTTTGTTTTAATAATGCATAATCTTGCGTTAATGTTACAAGTTGATGATGTAATTTGGAAATTTTTCTCGTCAAATCAAAAATTAAGATAAAACAGAATAGTAGTCCAAATAAGAATAAGATGGACGGAGGATATTCTACTTTTAATAGTTTTCCAATCCAATTTATAATTTTGTCAGTAGAACTTAAAATTGCCATTGAAATACAAACGAAAATCCATAAAATAGCATATTTTGTTTCTAAAGCTCCACGACGAACCGAATTAATAATTAATAAAAATAATAACAGAATAAAGATAAATGAAAAGGTAATTATAGGCATTGATTATCAACCTTTCACGATTTTTTGCATCAATATAGCAAGACTTACCTTAATCATGTAATATGCAGATTTAATAGGTGTAATAGAAGATTGTCCACCTTGGCGTTCTTGCATATTTACAGATATTTCATTAATGCGAAGTTTTTTCTTTTTTAAATGAATAAGAACTTCTGGTTCTGGATAATCTTTTGGATAATTATGTGCAAAAATCTTAATTACTTCGCGATTGATAGCACGATATCCAGAAGTTGGATCCATAAACGTTTGTTTTGTTAATACTTTTAATAAAGCAGTAAAATAAAAAATACCGATTCTTCGGGAAATACTACCTTTATATGCTGTTTTTTCTGTGAAACGTGAACCTAGTACCATATCACATTGACCTTCAGCAATAGGCTTGATAATTTTGTATAAATCATCAGGATTATGCTGCCCATCAGCATCGAACTGAATTGCAATATCATACTCGTTCTCATAAGCGTATTTATAACCAGTTTGTACAGCTGAGCCGATACCTAGGTTATATGGTAAATTCACAAGGTGAACAGGAAAATCTTTTACGATTTGAGCTGTTTTATCGTGTGATCCATCATTAATAACGCAAATGCTTAATTCTGTAAAATGCTGTTTTAGTTCTAATAATCTTGTTAATGTATCTGCAATGGCTTCTTCCTCATTATACGCAGGAATAATAATTAACGTTTTTGGTATTGAAATTGGTACCTCAATAGACATTACTGCACCATCCCTTATATACTTAATCATATTATGGTTATCCTCAAACGAACTTTATTTAATATACCATTAATAGTATAACAAAATAAAGGAAAAGCTGACGGGGTATTTTAGGAAACGAGTGGAGAATAAAAATGGTAAGGAATAACTTTTTATTTTAATAAAAAATACATGCAAGGAAGAAAAAGCCTGTGCATGTATAGGAGGAGAGTATCATATTACATATTCCAAGGCTTACTTAAAGTTAACACTTCAGCCATTTCTTTGCTTTTTAAGCGCCCTTTTCTTCGATTTTCTGCGCGTTCTGAACCAGTTGTGTGTAACCAATGTTCTTCCTCTGTTTCGGGAAGTACTTGTGGTACAGATGAAGGTTTTCCATCTTTTAATGCGACAAATGTAATAAAACAAGTAGCAGCAATTCTACGTTCCCCTACTAATAAGTTCTCTGCAATTACTTTTACGAAAACTTCCATTGAAGATTTTCCTGTATAACATACGAACGCCTCATAACAAACAGAATCTGCTTGGTGAATGGGAGTTAAAAAATCAACGGAATCGATGGATGCTGTCACGCAATGTTTACGACTGTGTCTTGCTGCTGCGATTGAAGCAATACTATCAATTTCTGCTAATAATTTCCCTCCAAAAAGTGTTTGATGATTATTTAAATCATTAGGAAAAACACGTGTTGTTTTAATTGCTTTTGATTCTCGCATGAATTTCTTTTCCATATATTCAGCCCCTATTTTCCGTTTTCAATCAGAATGAAATGTGTAAGTGGAGTACTCAATTCTTAAAAGTCATTGGATGTTTCATGAAGTAAAGCGTTTGTATCTGCATTCATGTAACTGAAAGAAAATTTATTGTATATAAAATGTAGTGTAAAAGAGGATTCGCTTACATTGCAAGTGAAAAAGTAATGAGTCTATATTTGTCATAGAAATTCCCTATCAGCGTTGTACCTATTCATGATAGAATCGTTTTGTTATGAATGGAAATAGAGGTGCAATGGACATATGAATCATATACAAACAAATTTTTCGTTTTTTTTTAGTAAAATAGTGATTGGTGCGATGCTCGCATTTTTTGTTTATAGTTGTTGGTCAGCCTTTGGAACGAGTAAACAATTTTGGGGAGGAAGTACAACAAGTGTAACAATTGTACTGGCGATTTTTATTATTCTTATTTTGTTAGTAGCATCGATTTTGCAATATCGTTTTACAGATAAACAATTTCTTGTTTTTCTTATAAGCGTATCTATAATAGTGAGACTTAGCATGATTTTATTTGTAGATGTGCCAATTATAGGTGACATGAAATCTATGTACGAGTCTGCAAAACAGATTGCAATTGGTAATAACATAGGGGATATAGCTCAGTTGCCTTTTATTATTTATGAATCAATTATTATTCGTATATTTGGTGATACGATATTTGCTTTACAACTATTTAATGTTTTATTTTGTACAGGAACCGCATTTTTCATTTATCGTATTGCAGCGATGGTCTTTGGGGAAGAGTGTGGTCGTATTGCATCTGTGTTTTACGTTTTGTATATTCCAAATCTATTTATGAGTTCTTTATTAACGGCCGAATCGCTCGCAATATTTTTATTTTATTGTGCTTGTTACATACTTTTATATAAAGGATTAGATCATCCTTATATGTGGGTAATTTCAGCCATCTTGTTTGCACTTAGCAATATGATTTTGCCACTTGGGTTATTTTTACCTATTTCTATAACTGTGTATGTGCTGTTAATTGAATTATTCCAATCAACAATGAAGCAAAAATTACTATTAAAAATGATAGGGATACTTATTCTATTTTATAGTACTCATTTTTGTGTGAGTTATGGCATTCAGACGATGGGAATGTCACAGTATACGATTTCTAATGAGACGTATGTTCAATCTGTCTTAATTGGAAAAAGTCAAAATGGAGAAAACACGTCCCAAAGTCAAAGTATGAAAGAGCACATAGATCAAAAACTAAAAGAGATTGAAGTAGAGAGGTTTAATCTTTTAAAACCAGTAATTAACCAATTTTCAGATGAGGGAATAAATTCTATTCTTTTTAAATATGAAAAGTTGATATATATAGCGGTAACATTATTTATGACAATTGCGTTATTACATTTTCTTATTAAGAAACAACAAAATGAAGGATATATGTTGTTTGTATTATTAATTATAGGATATGTATCGTTAAGGCTCTTTCAAGTGGATATGGTATATTATAATATTATTATGCCGGCTTTGTTTGTTTTACAGAGTTTTGGTGTTTATATGGGTTATTTTTATTGCCAAAAAATATTTTTCAGAAAATAAAAGAATCCATTTCGGATTCTTTTATTTATAGATGAGTAATGAGGACTAATAATCAGTGGAGATAAAGAATATCCACCGATTAAAGTTTCGTCTTATCGGTTTAGTTCTAGTTGTAAACTGTCAGCTGTTAGAGCCATTTTCGAGGAATCGTCTTGAATACTCTTCATGACCTGTGAAATAGTTTCTAACTCATTTTCAATTTTTTTATTTTGTTCTTTCGAGTTAGACATATCTTTTACGATTTCTTGGAAATATTGATCTGTCGCATGCATACTATCCGTTCCTTCAGATACGAGAGAACTAATTTGTTCCACAGAAGAAGAGACGTAGCTAATTTGTTCATTTGTTTTTTCAACGAGTTTTGTAACGTTGGATATGGATTCTTTCGTTTGCTCCGATAACTTTCGAATCTCCCCTGCAACAACTGAAAAACCTTTACCAAATTCACCAGCACGTGCAGACTCAATAGCTGCATTTAATGCGAGTAAATTTGTCTGCTCAGCAATCGATTTTACAATATCAATGATTTCGTTAATTTTGTTAGAAATATCAAGAAGTTCGCGAGTATCTGTAATAATAGTCTCCATGTTCGTTTGAATACTTTCCATTCGTTTATTTTGCAGATTTAATTGCTCTTTTCCTTTATTTGCTTTTTCTTCTGAGGTTGTAGCTAATGATGTACCTGTTTTTGCAATGCCCACTATATTTTCTGATCTAGATGTTAATTTTTGAATGGAAGTACTTGTTTTTTCAGATACAGCTGCTAGTTCTGTTGCAATATGTGTAATCGTCATAGCTGTCAGTTCTTTTTCTTTTTCATGCTCTTTTTGAATGCTTTCATATTCAAATTCGTAAGCCGCAATAACAAGTTCTTGTTCGAGTGTGAGTAATTTGTTTATTACATTTATAGAATAAGAAAAATCGTCTATCGTTGAAATTTTTGTTTTCAAAATCTTCATGATGGAACGGAATAATTCTTGATAAGCAGTAGTATACCATTTTCTATGTAAACCAATTTGTACGTGCCTTTTTGCAATTCTAATGCGCTGTTCAATAAAATCTTCATGCATATTTCCACTAAATAATTCTTTAATATGTGTTTTTAATGTTTGTTTTAATTTTGGAATAGAACTGTAACGTTCAATAATAGTAATTAAATTAGGTTGTTTTGTGATATTGGCATAGAACTTTTCCGTGATCCAATCTATTTCTTCGTAAATAAAAGGTTGTAGTACTTTTACAATTTGTAAATCTTCTTTTGAAATATGTAGCATATCCATTTGAGATTTTAGCTCAGAATTAGCAGGTACGTTGCATACGATTTGTTGACCTTTACTTAGTTCAAGTATACTTTCGTTTGTTTTATTGGTATTTTTTTTTAAAAACCCAAGCATCATTTTTACCTCCTGTATATAAAGCGTTTTCATTTTATTTCTATTTAATTATATATATTTATATACAATTACTCCATATAAGTGTGTATAATTGTACATAAATTAAGAGAATTCTATTTAGAATTCTCTTAATGACCTTTATTAATTTTTGCATGTGTTTTAAAGAAAACTGGGAAATGTACATTGTATATTACGGTGACGACACGAATAACGAATGTTATCAATAAACAAATATAGAAAGCTAATACGTGCGCCCCCATTGCATGTGTAATTAGAAAGCTAACTGCTCCTAAAATAGAAGCAATTGCGTATATCTCTTTTCGGAATACGTAAGGGATATCTTGCGCGAAAATATCGCGTAAAATACCGCCTCCAATACCTGTAATGACTCCCATTGAAACGACTAAAAATGAGGCGTCAACGTGATGTGACATTGCCGCATTTGCACCAATAGCTGTAAAAACACCTAAGCCAACAGCATCAGAAAGCATAATAACGACTTGAAGTTTATTAATACGTTCAAAAAACATACATGTAAATAATGCTGATAATACACTTACAAAAAAGTAAATTGGTTTTATAAATGCTACAGGAGGCAGGTTACCAATCATAATATCACGAATAATACCGCCGCCGAGCGCAGTAGCTACAGCTAAACAAAGGACACCAAATAAATCTAGATTTTTTTTCAAACCAACTAATGTACCAGAAATGGCAGCGGCGATAATGCCAAGAAACGTAAATATGTCGATTAATAACATGGCTTTAATCCCTTCCTCCTAAAGATGTTCCAGAGAAAAAATATACACTAAAGTTATGGAAATAACAATTACTTTTCGCTACATGTAGAAAAGCGGATGAAATACATAAAGAAAGCGTTTGAAAATGTTTAGAAGAGAGCAATTGATAAAGTGAAACTTTAATCAGTGGGGGTTTTGTTCATCCCCACTGATTATGAGCCCACAAATAGCGGGATAAAATGGAAAAAGTGCAGCAAGAGTAACCTTTATCATTTTTTTGCTGTGGATTAGCCAGGTGGTTGTTACTATAGTATAGGTTAAATTATGAATCTATATAAAATGATTAATAGATATTTTTTTCTGTCGAAAATAAATAAAAGAGTGTTAGATAGTTTTTGTAGGAATCGGGAATTATAGCTAAAGGACAATAATTCCTATTCCTAGTTAATGCTTGATTTGACTAGTTTCGGCATGAAAAATAGTTCTCAATTTAAATATGAGTTATGTTATAATTGCTAGGTGTGTTTAAACGATAGAAAACTATGATTAAAAGATAATGTAAAGATTTTGTATGGAGGTCTTGGAATGTTAGCAAATCAAGCTAGGGTTAGATTTGAGCATTTTTTGCTCTTTTTTATTATTTTACAACCTGTTTTAGATTTATTAACGTCTCTTAGCATCATTTTATTAAAGTCAAATGCCACTGTTGGAATTTTGGTAAGATTTCTTATTATGGCTGTCGGTGGAATTTATATTTTAATTCAGGCGAAAGAGAAGGGAAATAGGAAGTTTTTAATTTACCTTATATTATTAGCTGCAGTTTTAGGAATCGGGTTTATTAACAATAAACTAGTTAAGAATCCTATTGTACTTGGTGAAGAAGTTAAGTTTGTTGCGAAGGCATTATATATATATATCATGCTAGGCTCATACATTTTAGCTTTAAAATCATTGAAAAAGACAGTTAATATTAGTGATAAGGTTAGAAATAGTATTGTATATTCTACATTAATCATTAACGCAATTATGGTTATTTCTATTTCAACGTCTACAGACTTTGGTAGTTATGAATGGATGAAAGTTGGTTCTCGAGGGTGGTTCTACGCAGGTAATGAACTAGGATCAATCTTAGCTATTATTTTCCCTACTGTGGTACTATATTCTATTCAAAAAACAAAGAGCATGAAATACGTTTTATATTGGATTCCATCTTTGTTAATGATTTACTCTTTAATTCAAGTTGGAACGAAAGTAGGAATGGGCTCAATTGGTACTACATTAGCGGCAGCAATCGGGATTATTGTACTACAATTATTATTTGATAGAAAAAATCCAAACAAAAAAGCTCTTGTACTTAATGCATTAATTGCTATCGTTCTATTAGCTGGTGTTGTCGGAACGTTTAAAATGACACCATTAGCAAAAAATATGGGTATTCATACTAACTATTTATCAGAACAAAACATAGCACAGCAAGGTCAAAAGGAAAAAGAAATTAAAGAGAAAATTAAAAAAGAAGAAAAACAACATAAAGTTGAAAATCCAGAAGAAAAGGCAAAAATAGAAGCGGAAGTTAAGAAAGAGCTTAAGAAAGAAAATCAAGAGAATCTTATTTTCAGTGGACGTCAAGTATATGCAGAAAGACATAAGCAGTTCTTTAAAGAAGCACCAATGTCACAAAAGTTATTAGGAATGGGCTATGCAGGTAACTTTAAGTATAATGAACAAAAGCAACCAGATCCGAAATTAATTGAAATGGACTTTCATGATTGGTTTTATGATTTCGGGATAATTGGCTTTGCATTACTAATGATTCCATTTATTTATTACGGCTTAAGAATTCTGCTAGCATTTATTACAAGATTTAAGGAAATATTTAATGTAAAATATGGAATGATTTCAGTAAGCTTATTATTAGCATTAGGTATTGCATATATTGCAGGACATATTTTGACAGCACCAGGAGTTGGGATTTACTTTGTAGTGGTGTTAGCTTATCTAATTGTAGACCTAGAAATTGAATGATAAAAATAAAAGCTAACAAAAGTTAGCTTTTATTTTTTAGTACAGTAAAATAAAGATAGATAGAAATGTAGCGAGGATTTAAAGGAGGAAAAAATATGAGGATATTGCATATGAATGCAGGAGTGGAAGATGGGGGAGGAAAAACACATATTATTTCACTTCTCGATCAGTTTCCAACTGGTGAAGTAGAATTAGCAGTATTTGAAGATGGAATTGTTGCGAAAGAAGCAAGAGAGTTAGGGATAAAAGTTCATGTATTTTCACAAAAGTCTCGCTATGACTTATCCATTTTAAAGAATATAAGTGAATTCATTAATAAAGAAAAATTTGATGTAGTTCATACACATGGTCCTAGGGCGAATTTCTATGTTTTTCTAATGAAAAAGAGAATAACGGCAAAATGGGTAACGACCATTCATAGTGATCCATTTCAAGACTTTACTAAACAAGGCTTAAAAGGTTGGATTTTTACTAAATTAAATTTAAAAGCTTTAAAAAATATAGATTTATTCTTTGTTGTAACGAATAGATTGAAAAAGAGCTTGGCAGCATTAGGTGTTTCAAATGAAAAGATGCATGTTATTTATAACGGGATTGAATATGATAAGGAAAAAGCAGATGGCTATAATAAAAAGGAAATGTTTAATATTGATGAAGATATGTTTACAGCAATCCAAGTAGCACGTCTGCATCCTGTTAAAGGACATGAAGTTTTATTCGATGCGTTACAACAAACAAAATTAGAAAAAATTAAAGTATTATTAGTTGGCGATGGTCCATTAGAAGGAGAGCTGAAGTCATTAGCTACTGAAAAAGGGATTCATGATAAAGTTGAATTTTTAGGACACCGTCAAGATGTAAAACAATTATTTGCATCATCGCATGTAAATTTATTAACATCACATAGTGAAGGATTCCCGTTAGTCTTATTAGAAGCAGCAAATCAACACGTTCCATCTATCGTGACAAGAGCAGGAGAAATCGAACCGCTAATTGCAGATGAAACATATGGATGGATTGTACCAACCGGTAATGGTAAAGCATTGGCGGAGGCATTAGAGGAAGCATATAATAAGTGGAAAACAGGAGAACTAGCTGTGATGGGTAAACATATTTACGAACATGCTGCTATGAACTTCTCACTACAAAAGTTATATGAAGATACGAAAGAGACATATAAGCAATTAATAGAGAAAAACCTTTAATGATAGAGAGGATAGTTAATTATGGAAGTACAAACGGTTGATATTCTAGGTGTTCCTTTCTCTACAATGACAATGGATGAAACGCTTCAATATTTAAAGGAACAATTAGAAGTGGAGCAAACTTATACTTTTCAGGTAGTAACAGCAAACCCTGAAATTGTTATGTGTGCAAAAAAGGATAAAAAATTCTATAAAACATTATTAAATACAGATTTAATTACACCTGATGGTATTGGGGTTGTAAAAGCAAGTGGTATGCTTGGTACACCTTTAAAAGAACGTGTAGCAGGTTTTGATTTAATGTGCAATTTATTTGCGAGGTTATCAGAAGAGAAGAAAACAGTATCTGTTTTCTTATTAGGTGCAAAACCACATGTTGTACAAGCTGCAGCAGATCATTTAACGAAGACATATTCAGCTGTATCTATTGTTGGTACACAAGATGGGTATTTTAAACAAGAAGAAGAAGAGAATATTATTTCTCGCATTCAAGAAGTAAAACCAGATTTACTTCTTGTTGCACTTGGTTTCCCAAGACAAGAAAACTTTATTCAAAATAATAAGCATCGTTTAGAAACGAAAATGGCTGTTGGAGTAGGTGGAAGTTTAGACGTATGGGCCGGAGAGGTAAAACGTGCGCCAAAATGGATTCAAGCGATTCATCTAGAGTGGTTTTACAGATTATGTAGCAATCCAACACGCTGGCGTCGTCAGTTAGTATTAGCGGAATTTTTAAAAGAAGTAATGCGTTCAAAAAAGTAGCAAAACATTGCTACTTTTTTTTATTTGTTTACTTTTAATAAATATTTTACTTTTTGGGAATGATGAAGGAGAAATTTTTACACGAAAGTATTTTACTTATACAATTTACACATGTAAAATTATATGTAAAGACACATGTGTGAGGAGGACTTTTTGTGGGTAAGGTAAAAGAAATTTCGAAGCGAAAGCTACTTGGTATAGCGGGGCTTGGGTGGCTATTTGATGCAATGGATGTTGGAATGCTTTCATTTGTAATAGTAGCACTGCAAAAAGATTGGGAATTAACGAGCCAAGAAATAGGCTGGATAGGTAGCATTAACTCAATTGGTATGGCAGTAGGAGCGCTCGTGTTTGGGATATTATCAGATAAAATAGGGAGGAAATCAGTCTTTATTATTACATTATTACTATTTTCTATCGGTAGTGGTTTAACTGCTTTAACGACGACACTCGCAATGTTCCTCGTTTTACGATTCTTAATTGGTATGGGGCTTGGCGGAGAACTCCCGGTTGCCTCTACACTAGTATCAGAGAGTGTTGAAGCGCATGAACGTGGCAAAATAGTTGTGCTATTAGAAAGTTTTTGGGCAGGTGGCTGGCTAATTGCAGCTCTTATCTCATATTTTGTTATTCCGAAATATGGTTGGGAAGCTGCGATGGTATTGAGTGCGGTTCCGGCACTGTATGCTTTATATTTAAGATGGAATTTACCAGATTCCCCAAGATTTAAAAAGGTTGAAAAAAGACCATCTGTTATCGAAAATATAAAGTCAGTTTGGTCTGGAGAATATCGTAAAGCGACAATTATGCTATGGATTCTATGGTTTTGTGTTGTCTTTTCCTATTATGGAATATTTCTTTGGTTACCTAGTGTAATGGTATTAAAAGGATTTAGTTTAATAAAAAGTTTCCAGTACGTACTCATTATGACATTAGCTCAACTTCCGGGGTATTTCACAGCAGCATGGTTTATTGAGCGCCTTGGTCGTAAATTTGTTTTGGTTACGTATTTAATTGGAACAGCGTGCAGCGCTTATTTGTTTGGGGTTGCGGATTCATTAACAGTTTTAATCGTGGCAGGCATGTTATTATCCTTCTTTAATTTAGGTGCTTGGGGCGCATTATATGCTTATACACCTGAACAATATCCAACAGTTATTCGTGGTACAGGTGCAGGGATGGCAGCAGCATTCGGCCGTATTGGTGGCATTCTTGGGCCATTATTAGTAGGATATTTAGTTGCTTTACAAGCTTCACTCTCAGTCATATTTACAATTTTTTGTGGTTCAATTTTAATTGGAGTATTTGCTGTAATTATACTTGGGAAAGAAACGAAGCAAAGAGAATTAGTATAAAAGGGCGGAGGAAACCGAAGTGGTTTCCTTTTTTCTGTTTTTTTATATAAATAATGGTATAGTAAGAAAAAGGATTGTTTCTTATAAAAGCGAATGTATACAACAGCACATATGGACAAAAGAATTAGGTGGTTGAAGAAATGAAAATTTTACTAATCATGGAAGAGGCAGAAGAGCGAAGACAATTAGCTGAAAAGTTTACTGAAAATATGAGAAATGTAGAATGTTTTGAAGCAAAGACAGGAACAGAATCTTTATTTATGATGAAAAAACATACACCAGATTTTGTTTTTTTAAGTTCAAAATTACTAGATGGTACTGGTTTTGAATATGCGAGTTTATTGCGAGAAGTAAATTGTTATACAAAATTTATTTTTATGGGTGAGGATATAGAAGAATCTATCACAGCTTTTCGTTTCCAAGCATTTTATTATTTACTACGACCATTTCGTGAAGAAGATTTACAATTTCTTTTATATAGAATGAGTAAAGAGCAAGGTGAGAGAGCAAAGAGTTATTTGCGAAAACTACCGATAGAAGGTCAAGAGGGGATCAAATATATTTTTCCGGAAGATATTGTATATGTAAGTAAAAATAAAGAGAATAAAACAGTTTCAATTTATACAACAAATAATCAGTATATTTCAACATATACACTTCAGGAATTAGAAAATAAGCTAAATGCATATGATTTTTTACGTGTGCATAAAAGCTATTTAATTAATATGTCATATGTGCAAGAACTGAAACCTTATTATAATGGCACGTATAATTTGTATTTAAATAGGTATGATGAGCAACCGATTCCAGTCAGTCGTAATTATGTAAAGCGCCTTCGAAATAAAATTGAATTATAGCAGGTAATGAGAGTATTTTAACATGATAAACTAAAAATCCTTCATGATAGGGAGGATTCAACTTAAAAAATCAGAAAATTTAGTACAATCTCCTCTAAGAAGTAGTGAGGGGGATTGTATGTGAATAAATTGAAGTCGATTTTACTTTGGGGGGTTATTGCGGCAGTAGGAGCAGGTGCTTTTGGTGTAATAGCCTTATCACAAGGTGAAACTATTAATGCTGTATGGCTCTTAGTAGCGGCAGTATGTGTATATGCAGTGGCTTATCGCTTTTATAGTAGATTTATAGCGAGAAAGGTTTTTGGTTTAGATAATAATCGGAAAACGCCAGCTCATACATTAAATGATGGAAAAGATTATGTCCCGACAAATAAGTGGGTATTATTCGGACATCATTTTGCAGCAATTGCTGGGGCAGGACCTTTAGTTGGACCGATTTTGGCGGCACAAATGGGCTATTTACCAGGCACCATTTGGATTATTGT
Organism: Bacillus cereus; assembly: GCA_002578045.1. Taxonomy (GTDB): domain Bacteria; phylum Bacillota; class Bacilli; order Bacillales; family Bacillaceae_G; genus Bacillus_A; species Bacillus_A cereus_AK. The sequence continues at coordinate 21,155 of NUMR01000083.1, read as the reverse complement.
TGGAGTAGTTGTCGCTGGGGCTGTACAAGATTTTGTAATTTTATTTGCTTCGATGAGACGCAATGGTAAATCATTAGGAGAAATGATTAAAGATGAGATTGGTCCTGTTACAGGGCTAATTGCAATGATAGGTATTTTAGGTATTATGATTATTTTATTAGCGGTATTAGCATTAGTAGTAGTGAAGGCACTTATCGGAAGCCCTTGGGGAATGTTTACAATAGCAGCAACGATTCCTATCGCTATTTTAATGGGAGTGTATATGCGCTACATTAGACCTGGACGGGTCGGTGAAGGATCAGTAATTGGTATTATTCTACTTATTTTATCTCTTGTGGGAGGACAGTATGTAGCAGAAAATCCAACGTTTGCAAGTATGTTCACGTTTAGTGGTGAGACGATTGCTATTATGCTAATTGTATATGGATTTATTGCATCAGCATTACCTGTTTGGATGCTTTTAGCACCGCGTGATTATTTAAGTACATTTTTAAAAGTTGGAACAATTGTTGGGTTGGCTATCGGTATTTTAATTGTAGCACCAGATTTAAAAATGCCAGCAGTTTCACAATTTATCGATGGAACAGGTCCTGTTTTCTCAGGGAACTTATTCCCGTTCTTATTTATTACGATTGCCTGTGGTGCAGTTTCTGGATTCCACGCTCTCGTTTCATCCGGAACAACACCAAAAATGATTGAACAAGAGAAGCACGCAAGGCCAATCGGTTATGGAGCAATGCTAATGGAGTCGTTTGTAGCAGCGATGGCTATGATTGCAGCTTGTGTATTAACACCAGGAACTTATTTTGCAATTAATAGTCCGACAGCACTTATTGGTACGGATGTATCGCAGGCGGCTCAAGTTATTTCTTCATGGGGATTTGCTATTACACCAAATGAATTAAAAGATCTTGCTGTAAACGTTGGAGAGCAAACGATTTTATCACGTACAGGTGGCGCACCAACGTTAGCGATAGGTATGGCGCATATTTTCTCACAAGTAGTAGGTGGAACAGCAATGATGGCATTTTGGTATCACTTTGCTATTCTCTTTGAAGCCTTATTTATTTTAACAACGATTGATGCAGGAACGCGTGTAGGGCGATTTATGATTCAAGATATTTTAGGGAATATATATAAGCCGTTTGCAAAAACGGATTCTACATTAGCGAATGTAATAGCTACAACGTTATGTGTATTAGGATGGGGATATTTCTTATATCAAGGGGTAGTAGATCCGCTTGGTGGAATTAATACATTATGGCCACTTTTCGGTATTGCAAACCAAATGCTAGCAGGTATTGCATTAGTACTTGGAACGACGATTTTATTCAAAATGGGGAAAAAAGCGTATGTTTGGGTGACGCTTATTCCGACAGTCGGCTTACTTATTGTAACAATGACAGCTGGTTATCAAAAGTTATTTCATGAAAACCCTAAAATAGGATTTCTATCTCATGCAAAGGTGTTTCAGGGAGCACTAGATGAGGGGAAAGTGGTAGCACCAGCAAAAAATGTTGCCCAGATGAAGCAAATTATTTTCAATGATTATATTGATGCAGCGCTATGCGGAATTTTTATGATAGTTGTAATTGCTGTATTAATTTCTGCACTTCGAATTTGGATTCAAGTAGTAAGAAATAAGGCGATGCCGTTAAAAGAGGCGCCATATATTCCTAGAGATGAAAGTGAGTCGAGGAACTATGCTTAAAAGAATGCGCCAAGTATGGGCAAAAAGGAAACAATTTATTAGTTTACTTGTTGGGGTACCAAGCTATGAAACATATGTAGAGCATATGAAAAAGCATCATCCAGAAGAAGAGGTTATATGTCAGAAGCAATTTTTTGCTGAGGCGCAAGAATCTAGATTTAATGCAAAAGGTGGAAAAATATCACGCTGTTGTTAATAAAAAGGGACGAATTTTCGTCCTTTATTTATTTTTTCTGTTTCACGTGGAACAGTAAAAAATAAATAAAAACCTTTTGGAATTATAGGGATATGGAACAAAAGTAAAGTGAAACTTTAATCAGTGGAGGTTTTGTCCATCCCCCACTGATTATGAGCCCACACCAATCGGACTTTTATGGGCAGTAAGACTCCCACCTAACTTTCGCCGAATTTTGGGGTGGGAGTCTTACTGCCCGCAAATAGCGGGATAAAAATTACAGTTTCAGTAGAAATTTCAGAGTATAAAGAATCACCGGAACTGTTTATTAAAAAACACCCGCAGAGACAATGTATGAACTCTGCGGGTGTTTTTAATTATAGGTTAGACAAGGTCTTTCGGTGCAATGAATTTACGATATGCACCATGATGAGTTGGTCCTACGTATTCGTTAATTTTGAATGAATAACGAATAGCCACTGTGATAAATTCTTTAGCAGTTTTTACTGCTTCTTTCACAGGTTTTCCCTTTGCAAGTTCTGCTGTAATTGCAGCAGAATATGTACAACCTGCGCCATGTGTATTTGCAGTATCAATTTTTTCTGATTCTAGAAGATCAAATGTTTCTCCATCATATAGGACGTCAATTGCAGTTTCCGTACCAAGTTTGCTACCGCCTTTAATTAAGACGTATTTAGCACCTAAAGCATGGATTTTCTTCGCCGCTTCTTTCATGTCCTCAAGAGAATTAATTTTCACGCCACTTAATTGGTAAGCTTCAAATAAGTTTGGTGTTACAACCAATGCCTTTGGAACAAGAACGTCACGTAAACAATCATTCGTTTCAGGATGTAATGCTTCATCGGCACCTTTACATACCATAACAGGGTCAACTACTACATTTTTGAAATTGTGCTTTTCGATTGTTTCCGCAACCATTTCAATAATTTCTATTGATCCAAGCATACCTGTTTTTAAAGCATCTACTCCAACACCTTCAATTGTTGTTTCTAATTGTGGTTTTAATGTAGAAGCTGGGATTGGGAATACGTTATGTGCCCAACCGTTATGTGGATCCATTGTTACGATAGTTGTAAGGGATGTCATTCCGTATACGCCAAGTTCTTGGAATGTTTTTAAATCTGCTTGTATACCAGCACCACCACTTGTATCAGAACCAGCGATTGTAAGTGCTTTATTTAATGTCATTATGAAAGCCTCCTCGAGTGATATAATGAAAACTATGTTTTCACCATTATATCAATGTTACGAATAAGTACAAAGTGAAAAGTAGATGATTTGTTTTAGAACATTCAGAAAAAACATTTGACATTAGGAAATTATTGCTATAAAATCAACGGTAATTGCATAGTCTTATCAAGAAAAGGTGGAGGGACAGGCCCGATGAAACCTTGGCAACAGCCGTATAACGGAATTGTGCCAAATCCTGCAGGTAGTAATCCTGAGAGATAAGAAAGAGTCTTTAGAGCGTGTTTTTAAACTGCTCCTTTCTTGTTCAGGAAAGGAGCAGTTTTTATTTTGTATAAAAGGAAGGAGAATGAGAGATGGGAGAATCATGGGGAAAAGGAACGATTTGTGTGCAAGGTGGTTATACACCAAAAAATGGTGAACCGCGTGTTTTGCCGCTTTATCAAAGTACAACGTATAAATACGACACTTCGGATGATTTAGCAGCGCTATTTAATTTAGAGGCGGAAGGATATATTTATACACGTATTGGAAATCCTACTTTAGCTGCATTTGAGCAAAAGTTATCAGAATTAGAGGGTGGTGTAGGAGCAGTTGCAACGGCTTCTGGGCAGGCAGCTATTATGCTAGCCGTTTTAAATATTTGTAGTAGCGGGGATCATTTGCTTTGTTCTTCAACAGTTTATGGAGGAACTTTTAATTTATTTGGAGTAAGTTTACGTAAGCTCGGCATTGATGTTACATTCTTTAATCCAAATTTAACAGCTGATGAAATTGTAGCACTTGCCAACGATAATACGAAGCTCATTTATGCAGAATCGTTAGGAAATCCAGCAATGAATGTTTTAAATTTTAAAGAATTCTCAGCTGCAGCAAAGGAATTAGAGGTACCTTTTATCGTTGATAATACGTTAGCGACTCCTTATTTATGCCAAGCGTTCGAACATGGAGCAAACATCATTGTTCATTCTACAACGAAATATATCGATGGTCATGCAAGTTCTTTAGGTGGCATCGTAATTGACGGAGGAAACTTTGATTGGACAAATGGAAAATATCCTGAGCTTGTTGAACCAGATCCAAGTTATCACGGCGTAAGTTATGTTCAAAATTTTGGAGCAGCAGCTTATATTGTGAAAGCACGTGTTCAGTTATTAAGAGACTATGGAAACTGTATGAGCCCGTTCAATGCATATATTAGCAATATTGGGTTAGAAACATTGCATTTACGAATGGAGCGTCATAGTGAAAATGCTCTCGCAGTTGCTAAGTGGCTTGCTAATCATGAACGTATTGAATGGGTGAATTATCCGGGATTAAATAGTAATGAAAATTACTCGTTAGTACAAAAGTATTTGAAAAAAGGTGCTAGTGGTGTTTTAACATTTGGTATTAAAGGAGGATTAGAAGCAGCAAAAGAATTTATCGCAAATGTGAAACTAGCGACTCTCGTAACGCATGTAGCTGATGCAAGAACGTGCGTTATACACCCTGCCAGTACGACGCATAGACAATTAAGTGCTGAAGATCAGCATTTAGCTGGTGTAACATCTGATTTAATTCGTTTATCGGTTGGTATAGAAGATGTTTCTGATATTATTGCAGATTTAGCAGCAGCGTTAGTCGGAGGTAAACAGCATGCCGATCATAATTGATAAAGATTTACCAGCTCGCAAAGTACTGCAAGAAGAAAATATTTTTGTAATGACAAAGGAGCGAGCAGAAACACAAGATATACGCGCTTTGAAAATTGCCATATTAAACTTAATGCCTACAAAGCAAGAAACAGAAGCACAATTACTTCGTTTAATTGGAAATACACCGTTGCAATTAGATGTTCATTTACTTCATATGGAGTCGCATCAGTCTCGTCATGTAACACAGGAACACTTAACAAGCTTTTATAAAACGTTTCGTGATATTGAAAACGAGAAGTTAGATGGGCTCATTATTACAGGGGCGCCAGTAGAGACACTTTCTTTTGAAGAAGTAGATTATTGGGAAGAGCTTAAACGTATTATGGAGTATTCAAAAACGAATGTAACGTCTACGCTTCATATTTGCTGGGGGGCACAGGCTGGTTTGTATTATCATTACGGTGTTCCAAAGTATCCTCTCAAGGCGAAAATGTTCGGTGTATTTGAACATGAAGTCTGCAAGCAATATGTGAAACTGTTACAAGGATTTGATGAATTGTTTTTTGCTCCGCATTCTCGTCATACAGAAGTACGGGAGAGTGATATTAGAGAGGTGAAAGATTTAACACTATTAGCAAATTCTGAAGAAGCTGGTGTTCATCTTGTTATTGGGCAAGAAGGAAGACAAATTTTCGCCCTCGGACATAGCGAATATAGTTGTGATACGTTAAAAGAAGAATACGAACGAGATCGCCAAAAAGGGTTAAATATTGATGTGCCAAAAAATTATTTTAAATATAATAATCCAGATGAGAAGCCGCTTGTTAGGTGGAGAAGTCATGGGAATTTATTATTCTCAAATTGGTTGAATTATTACGTGTATCAAGAAACCCCTTATATATTGTAAAGAAAGATTGTGTAACACGTGGCAACGCTTTCTTTTTGAAAATTACCTTTTATTTTTCCGAATGTTCAAAATAAATTGTTTTTCATGTTTTTTACCCATATAATTTCATCTAAACACAATTTTTGAGGGGTGGACAATATTATGAAAGAAATTCAAGTTGGCTTATTAGGTCTTGGGACAGTTGGTAGTGGGGTAGTTCGTATTATTACAGATCATCAAGAACGACTCATACATCAAGTGGGTTGTCCTGTAAAAGTAACGAAAGTGCTAGTACAAAGCATTGAGAAAGAGAGAGAGGTCGAGGTACCTTCTACTCTATTAACACAAAATGCAAATGAAATTTTAGATAATCCAAATATCGATGTTGTCATCGAAGTGATGGGTGGCATTGATAATGCAAAATCATACATTTTACAAGCTTTAAAAAGTGGAAAGCACGTTGTGACTGCAAATAAAGATTTAATGGCGTTACACGGGGCGGAACTCTTAGCGGTAGCAAAGGATAATAAGGCTGATTTGTTTTATGAAGCAAGCGTAGCGGGAGGGATTCCGATTTTACGAAGCATCGTAGAAGGACTTTCTTCAGATCTTATTACAAAAGTAATGGGAATTGTAAATGGAACGACAAATTTTATTTTGACAAAAATGTCAGACGAAGGGAGAGCATATAACGACGTGTTAAAAGAAGCCCAGCAACTTGGGTTTGCGGAAGCAGATCCAACATCAGACGTAGAAGGTTTAGATGCAGCAAGAAAAATGACGATTTTGGCTACTCTTGGTTTCTCTACAAATGTAGAGCTTGGAGATGTGAAAGTAAAAGGGATTACTTCTATTACAGAGGAAGATATTGAATATAGTAAGAGTTTAGGGTATACAATTAAATTAATTGGTCTTGCAAAACGAGATGGTGAAAAATTAGAGGTTACAGTGGAGCCAACTTTACTTCCAAATACGCATCCTCTTGCGGCAGTGCAAAATGAATATAATGCTGTGTATGTGTATGGCGAAGCAGTAGGAGAAACGATGTTTTATGGACCAGGTGCAGGAAGCTTACCGACAGCAACGGCTGTTGTTTCGGATTTAGTTGCTGTGATGCAAAATATTAGACTAGGTGTAAACGGAAATAGTGCGGTATCGCCGCAGTATAAAAAAGTATTAAAAGAGCCAGACGAAATTATTACGAAAAAGTTCTTAAGACTTCATGTAAAAGACGAAATTGGTGTATTTGCAAAAATCACATCGTTATTTTCTGAGCGAGGTGTTAGCTTTGAGAAAATTATTCAAATGCCGCTTGAAGAGAAAGGGAAAGCAGAAATTGTAATTGTAACGCATCGTGCTTCTCTTGCGGATTATGAGTACATTCTACATACATTGCAAGGGTATGAAGAAATAGATTGTGTGAAGGCAAATTATCGAATTGAAGGAGAGACTAAGTAGTATCTCTTATAATAAAACAGAAAGGGCCTATTAAGTAGCATGCTTAATAGGCTCTTTTCTATTTAAAATCTGCGTACCAATTTGAATAAAGTGAAACTTGAATCAGCGGGGGTTTTGTCCATCCCCCNNTTTTGAGGTGGGAGGCTTACTGCCTACAAATAGCGGGATAAATGCTTGAATAATCCAACCTGTTGTAGAGGATAAGATAATTGTTCCAAAATAAATTGGCCCATCTAATAAGAAGCTTCATGTTAAAAATAAAAAGGCTTGATGGAGTTATTATATGTTCCTAGGCAAATAGTAAGAAGAAACTTGAAGAATATACGAAGTTTGGTCCAATTGTTATGTGTGAAGAAAAAGATTCGAAATGCATTTCAAGCGTACATATTGATTCCTATCAAGTGTTTTCACAAGGGATGCAAAGCTTAATAGATGCCGGTCATACACGTATTGGATATTGTATCGGCAGAAATAATAACATTAATAGCCAAAGAAGAAAAAAAGCGTATGAAAATTCGCTTCAATAGATTGCTGTAACACCGCTAGACGATTGGAAGTTTAAAGGCTGTTTTACGGCGGAAGATGGACGTAATGTAGTCAGGATTGTGGGCTCGTATGTATGTAAAACCGGCAGCATTTCTCGTATCTTGTAACCATATTGTAGCTGGCATGGTAACGGAATCGAAAAGAAAAGGGATTCGAATTCCAGAAGATATTACGATTATCGGATGTGATGATCAAGAGATGGCACATATATTAGGTATAACAACGATTTCACATCTTAGTAAAAATGTCGAGATAAAAGCGTTTGAATTACTATATGAAAAGATAAATGAAGAGAAATTAGATGTGAAGCATGTAGAGTTAGTAGATAGAGAAACGACGTAATTAAAAGGGTGTGAAAATCGCTTTTCAAAATTTCATTTGGTATAATTATGGACAATCTATGAGGGATAAAAGGGGTTTTGATATGAGATCAAAAGTAGTAAAAGTAATTCTACTCATTACAATTGCATCTTTTTGTTTATTTGCATATGGCTTTGTTTCAGGTGTAAATGATGTATTAAATCCGAAATCTTCAAATGTAATTAAGAAAACCGATGTAGTGGCAAAAGAGAAAAAGAAAACTGGAACGTTACAAATCGTTAGTTTAGGCGATTCGTTAACGCGCGGCGTTGGTGATAAAGAAGGCATTGGTTATATTGGACGAATGAAAGAAGATTTACAAAAAGATTATAAGCAAAAAGTTGCATTAACAAACTTAGCAATTAGTGGTGCGAAAATGCCCGACTTATTAAAACAAATAGAGAGCAGTGGCGCTCAATATTCAATTAAGCAAGCAGATGTAATTGTTTTAACAATTGGAGGGAATGATTTATTTCCAGGATGGGAATCGCTCGGAAAAATAGATTTAGAGACGTATCGTCCTGATACGGAAACGTTTCAAAATGACGCAAAGAAAATTATAGAAGAAATTCGTAAATTAAATGCAGATAGCCCTATTTTTTGGCTCGGTTTATACAATCCTTTTGAAGACGTAGAAGATTTAAAAGGGTCTTCAAACATTGTTGTAGATTGGAATGCATCTTTAGAGAAATTAGCGCTAAACAATAAATATGTGTATATTACACCGACATTTGATTTATTCCAAAACCGTGGAAAAGATTTATTATACTCTGATCATTTTCATCCGAACGAAGTAGGGTATACATATATGGCAGAAAGATTAGTTCAAAATGTTGTAAGTAAATTAAAACTAGAACAAGGAGGGGTAAAATGAAGACGATACTTTCTGTACGAGGCGTGAAGAAGGTGATTGGAAAGAAAACGCTTGTAGAAAACATTTCGTTTGATGTGAAGCAGGGAGAAGTGTTTGGCTTTTTAGGACCAAATGGGGCCGGAAAAACGACAACGATTCGAATGTTAGTCGGATTGATTAAAGCAACAGAGGGTACTATTTCTATCGGTGGTTATCCAATTCAACAAAATTTCAAAGAAGCGATGCGTCAAATTGGAAGTATTGTTGAAAACCCGGAACTGTATACATATTTAACGGGTTGGGAAAATTTAAAACAATTTGCTCGTATGCTTGGTGGCATATCAGACGAACGTATTATGGAAATTGCTAAAATGGTTCACTTAGATGAAAGAATTCACGATAAGGTAAAAACGTACTCACTCGGTATGAAGCAGCGCCTTGGAATTGCACAGGCGCTCCTAGGAAATCCGAAATTACTCATATTAGATGAACCCACGAATGGTTTAGACCCAGCTGGGATTCGAGAACTTAGGGAATTTATACATAAGCTTGTAAAAGAAGAAAATATGAGTGTATTTATTTCCAGTCACTTGTTAAGTGAAGTACAAATGATATGCGACCGCGTTGCCATTATTCATAAAGGAAAAATGATAACCGTTGCACCGATTGAAGAGTTGATTAAAACAGCGAGTGATCGTGTGGAGTGGATTGTTACACCAATTTCCAAAGCAAAAGATATGCTAGATCATGCTGAAGAAATAAGAGAAGTGAGTATAGAAAGTGAACGGTTGCTATGCCGCATGGATATTGCATCTATTAGTGTTTGGAATAAGCATTTTGTAGAAAATGGGATAGATGTACATAGCGTTAAGGAACTTGTGTTTACGCTAGAAGATTTATTTATTGAACTCACAAGGGGTGAGCAGCATGCGTGAATTTGTGAATCTAGTTTTAAATGAATCGGAAAAGATTTATCGTAAGAAACGTATTTTTGTTGTCATGCTTATTTTAGCAATCTTGATTCCACTTTTTGTGTATGCGCAGTATCGTGAATTAGAAACAACACAAAAAAGGCTTGGTACAACTGATTGGAAAGTTTCATTACAACAACAAATTGTTGATTCTCAAAACCGTTTGAACAACTCTAGATTGCCTGAAGAATGGCGTGACTGGCTAAAAGTAAGGGTAGAACAGCAACAATATTATTTAGATCATGATATTAATCCGATGGCACCGGGCGCACCGACTTTTGTAAGAGCGTTTATTGAGCAAGGAATTACATTATTTATTCCACTTCTCGTAATGATTATTGCCATTGATATTGTTTCAGGAGAACGAAGTGATGGGACGATGAAAATGTTGCTCACAAGACCAATAAGGCGTTGGAAAATACTCCTTAGTAAGTACGTGACAATGTTGTTTTTTGTCTCACTTATATTGCTTCTAGTCGGCGTATTCTCCTATATATTATCGGGGTTTGTGCTTGGGTACTCAGGATGGAAATTACCTGTGTTAACAGGATTTGTTATTGATGAAGAGACACTAAATACGAACTTTGTGCATCTTATTCCGCAGTGGCAATACATCTTAATGGCGTATGGACTAGCTTGGTTTGTTGCTACCGTTGTCGGAACTATATCATTTATGGTTTCCGTTTTAATTCGTAATACACCAGCTGGTATGGGCGTTATGTTAGCTGCGTTAATTGCAGGTGGCATTTTGAGCTCTTTTGCAACGTCTTGGGAAGGTGCGAAATATATTTTTAGTGTGAACTTATCATTAACGGATTATTTATCAGGAAAACTGCCTGCATTACAAGGGTTATCGATGGGGTTTTCTTTAATGAATTTAACGGTTTGGGCAGTAATTTCCCTTATTATTTCGTTCATAGTATTTACAAAGCAGGATATGGTGAATTAATGGGATAGGAAGTGAAGGCATGAAGAATATTTTAATAAATGATTGGGAACCGTTATTGGCACCAGAATTTGAGAAAGAATATTATCAATCATTAGCTGTTTTTTTAAAAGAAGAGTATGAGACGCATGTGATTTACCCAAAGAAAGAAGATATATTTAATGCTCTAGAGTATACAAGTTATGAAAATACAAAGGTTGTTATTTTAGGACAAGATCCGTACCATGGACCGAATCAAGCACATGGCTTAAGCTTTTCGGTACAACCGGGTATTAAAACGCCACCGTCGTTGTTAAATATGTATAAAGAACTTAGAGATGAATATGGTTATGAAATTCCGAATAACGGTTATTTAGTAAAGTGGGCGGAGCAAGGAGTACTATTATTAAATACTGTATTAACAGTTCGACAAGGTGAAGCAAATTCTCATAAAGGGAAAGGATGGGAGCATTTCACAGATCGTGTGATTGAGCTGTTAAATGAACGTGAAAAACCAGTTATTTTCATATTATGGGGACGCCATGCACAGGCGAAGAAGAAGCTCATTACGAATATGAATCATCATATTATTGAATCCGTACATCCAAGTCCATTATCAGCAAGACGTGGTTTCTTTGGTAGTAAGCCATACTCTAAAGTAAATACGATTTTAGCTAATATGGGTGAAAGAGAAATTGATTGGGAAATTCCAAATTTGTAAATAAAAAGGTAGTTAACGATTAGATTAACTACCTTTTTATTATTGCTCGTTCTTTAGTTTTGCATCTAGTACAAAAGTACCAAATGGGATAACTGATGCAACAAGTGCTCCAAGTGTCCATAAAATTGACTTACGGTGTACGATTGTTACTTGAATTACTGCAAAGATGAACAGAATAAATAAAACGCCATGAGCCATGCCTGTAATTTTAACAGCTGTTGCAAATCCTGCGAAATATTTTAATGGCATTGCTACAAATAATAGTAATAAGAAAGAAATGCCCTCAACGAGTCCAATTGCTCTTAATCGTCCGATTGGTGTAGATAACATGCAGAGTATCCTCCTTTAACGTATGCTTGTTTATAGTAAATTTGTATTCTTTTTCAAAATAAAATAGTCTATTTTTTTCATTATATACAAAAAGAAAGTTTACACTACGAGAATAGTGTAAAGTTCAAAATATAGTCACAAAAGCATGGAAATTTAAACAAAAACCTATTTAAAGTATTTGACTTCAAATAGGTTTTATGAATGAAAATATTAAACAAGTACTTCTGCTTTTAAAATGAATTTCTCTACAACTTTTACTCCTTGTTCTTGCGCAGTCATTAAAGCTTCTTTCGTGCGGGGTGAAATAGCATGTTGCCCATGATAATTTATCATTATCGTAACAACCCTAAAGGGTAGGGTGCAATAATGGAGGTTTTCCAATTTACGATAGTTGTTTTTCGTTAGAATGAGAAAATAGTATTTCCAGTAAGATAGCCATTACAGATCCAAGAACGAGACCGTTACTTAAAAATGATGCTAGAAATGGTGGGAGTGTAGAAAATGCTCCTGCTGGAACGAACATAACACCAATTCCTGTGAAAATGGAAAGGCCAGCTACTTTAAATAATCGCTCTTTATTTTGTACAGTATCGTATTCATGAAAGGCGAGACCAATCATACTTGCAAATACAGGATAAATAGCAGCATATCCGACTGCAACTGGAATTGCCGCAAAGAATGAAGTGATCTTTGGGAATATACTAACGAAAATAATAAAGCTTGAACCTAATATAAATGGGAGTCGTTTATAAATATTAGTCGTAGCAATAAACCCTGCCGATCCAGAAATGGCAACAGGCCCAATAGCCGAAAATAAACCGCCTAGCAATTGGTTGATTCCCGTTATAATGCCGGCTTGTTTGAAGCGATTTGGTGCTGCATCCTTTTCGTATTGAGAGACAACCTTTTGTACAACACGAATACTTGCTAACATATTTGTTAGAAGTAATAATGTAACGAAACCGACTGTAATTGCCATGTTCCATTCAATGCGAGGCATTCCAAAGACAAATAGAGATGGAAGACGGATTATGTCCGTCACAGGTGTTACTGGATTAGATAATCCGAAGCACGCGAATAATCCCCAGCCGCAAACGATACTGAAAAGAACAGAATATTGTCCAATGATAGGTAGCTTCATGATGAAAAAGGATAGTAAAATAACAATAAGTGAAAGAATAAATACGCTAGCTTGTACTTCTGTATGTTGTCCATCAAGGCCAAACATTCCTTTTAAGAAGGAGCCACTAAGTTGTGCGACAAGAAGAAATAAATACGTTCCAATGACTGTCGGTGTAAAATAGCGAACTAGTTTATCAATAAGTCCCAAAACGCTAAGAATAATACAAATAATACCACTTAATAGGAAAGCATATTGAAGGACTTTAAGTGTTTCATTGCTTGACCCAAATAATACGACACCTAAACTTGCATAAAGGGAGAAAATTCCCCACCAAAGGCCTGCAGGACCTTCTTGAATAGGAAGCTTATGTCCAAATATGGCTTGCAGTAGACCAGCAAAGCCAAGAACAAATAATGTTCTTTGTACGAATGCGATAGCTTCGGCGGCATCAAGGCCGTAACTAGTTGCAACACTAACTGGCACAATAAGACTTCCAGCCAAAATAAATAGTGCCCATTGTAAGGCGGAAAGAAATATCTTCATTATATCAACCTCTTTCATAGATTCCGTTTCTAGTATATACATATTTCATTTCCACTGGCAAAGATTGTAGATAGAGAAAAGAGTTGAAACCCGTTATGAATGCACGTAAGCAATTATGGATAGTAGTTATATGTATGGCTTTTGTTGTAATTCTAGGAACACTTGGATTTACGACGACGATTGAAGAGATTAGTTTGTTTCAAGCATTTTGGATGACAATAATTACTGTATTAACAGTTAGATATGGGGATGCAATTTCTGTAACACAGGCGGGAAAAGAATTTGCGCTCCTTATTATTCTTGTTGGAGTCGGTATAGTTACGGATGCAATTGGAGTAGTAGCAACTATGATTATTGAAGGGAATGTATTTCATGCAGTACGGAGGAAGAAGATGGATAAACAAATAGCACAGTTACAAAATCATATGATAGTATGTGGGTGCGGTAGAGTTGGGATTCAAGTTGTACATGAATTGCAGGGGGGAAACCCCATTTGTTGCCATGGATAGAGATGAAAGTATATTAGAGCGGGAAAAACTGCAAGAACGTGATATGATAATAGTATTTGGTTCCGTAGAGGAACTGGGATAATTTGAGAAAAAACTATAAAGTATGAGGTGAAAAGGAATGCAAATATCTAGCGACAAGATTTTAAATAAAATGGCGAATGAAATTGCAAAGGCAAAAAGTAGTGAAGGACAAAAATCAAAAGAGCACGTATTAGTTGTGCGTGCTTTATGCGATTTACTATTAGATGAGCAAGTGGAGTCAAATACGCATAGAGAACCACAAGTTATCGGATCACAGCCTATGACAACGGTTCAACCGGTTATGCCGGTTTCTGGAGATTCAGTATATATAAAAGAAAATGATGCAAACGGTAATTCTTTATTTGATTTTTAAAAGCAAAATCGTTTGGCTTACATGTAAAAATTGCTTATGATAAAGGTAAAAAAGGAGAATTAAGATGAAAATTTTTTTTTTACTAGGTTGTATTGCAGCGGGGCTATCCGTTGCGTTAGGGGCTTTTGGAGCACATGGTTTAGAAAATAAAGTTTCTGCAAAAATGTTAGAAGTTTGGAAAACAGGCGTTACATATCAAATGTTTCATGCAGGTGGCTTGTTCGTAGTTGCCTTATTGATGGACAAGATTCAATCATCACTTTTAACTACTGCTGGTTGGCTTATGGTAGCTGGGATTGTTATGTTCTCAGGTAGTTTGTATGCATTAAGTACGACAGGTATTAAGTTTTTTGGCCCAATTACCCCTCTTGGTGGCGTAGCGTTTATTGTGGCGTGGATTTTAGTCGGAACTGCAGTTGTAAAAGGATTATAAAAAACAAAAGCTGGCATGCGCCAGCTTTTGTTATGGTCTTGGAGCATAAGTTGCTTGTTGACCAGGTAAATAGGTGATTCTTTCTGGGAATTCTACATAATCTAAGTAAATCATAAGTAGTAAATAGCGCTTTCCTGACTCTGGCTCACTAATTACGATATGATCACGGCCAGCTGCTTCGATAACACCTGTGTAAGATTGTGTACCAAGTGAGCTTGCTCTTTCATAAGTCATCACAACTGTTGCTTGTTTCCCCTTGTTTAAGCGTAGAATATTTTCGATATAGGATTGTTCTAATGGGAGCATACCTTGAGAAATCGCATATTGTGCCTGGACAGCTTGCTGCTGCATTGCTTGTTGTTGCTGTTGCTGTTGTTGTGGAGTCATTTGTTGCGGTTGTACATAAGTTCCAGATGGTTGATAAAAACCTGTTCCGTAATATGGATTTTGTTGCTGTGTCATTCAAAAATCCCTCCTCGTTTTCATTCCTTAATATACGCTAGGACAATCCTCACCAGATGGCTGGAAGAAGCAGTGTTTTTTAAAGCGACCAGAGTTTTGTTGGTTATACCAAGTTGGCGGACATGCACCTTCAGGTCTAAAGAACCATAAGGCAAAGTTGGCAGGCCAAAAACGCTGTCCTTGAATAGTCCGTCTTGCCAAAGCGATATCGTGCTCACGTGCCCGTTGATAAAAATATCCTTTTTGCGTTGCCTCAAAACCGCCAGGGTTTTGATAAACCATTTGACGTAAATTACGAACCTTTTTAAAATCTAAACAATTTCCACGAACACGATTTACCCCAACGTTTCCAACCATGAGCATGCCTTGTGGACCTTCCCCTTCTGCTTCAGCACGCATAAGTCTAGCCAATAACTTTACATCTTCTTCTGTATGCGCAATAACGCCCATTATGTGTCACCTCTCTTTTTGGAATACACTGTAGAAAGAGGTTTATTTCTAGATGAAGTGTGGAATAATTACTAGTTCATACGTATGAGGAAAAGGGCTCAGATATGACAATCAAACGAAGTTTTACATTGAGAGGGAAAATAAAAAAAGCTAGCGTAGGCTAGCTTTTTATCATTAAAATACTTTAGACTATAAATTTGAGAAGAAATCACTAACAGAACGCATTGTTAATACGAACCAGTTTGCCTTTTCTACTTTTTCAGTTGCTTTTGCAGCAACTTTTATACTTTTACTTCCGTCTAAGAAACCGTATTTATCAGTTGATTCTAAAATGATGGAACCAACCTTTGCATCCTTTTTAATAGGAGCAACTAAATATCCATTCTCAGCAAGTGATTTACCCGCTTCAGTCCTAATTTTGTAAGGTGGTTTACTACCTTTTTTCGTAATCACCGTTATTTCTTTCTCAGGTGCAACAGTTACTTGATCTTCTTTCCCTTGTACTACAGAGAGTGTGTTGTTTTTATCAACTTTTAATTTTTGTTTTTCGAAGTTATTAAACCCGTATTCAATTAATGCCCGAGACTCCGTGAAGCGCTCGTCCATTGATTTTGTTTTAATAATAACAGAGATAAGGCGTAAATCACCGCGCTTTGCAGTAATGGTAAATCCGTATCCAGCTGTATCGGAACTTCCTGTTTTTAAACCATCTGTACCTTCATAAGCGAAAGCAGCACCTGGCAACATCCAGTTCCAGTTTTCCATACGAATTGGTTTTGGATGATTATCTGGGAAGTTTCTAAATCTTTGTTTTGTATCCTCTAGCAATTCTGGATACTTTGTAATAATTTCTTTTGAAAGAATACCCATATCGCGAGCTGATAAAGAGTTTTCTCCATTCGGATCAGTTCCTTCAGGATGTTTCCCTTT
Organism: Bacillus cereus; assembly: GCA_002578045.1. Lineage (GTDB taxonomy): Bacteria > Bacillota > Bacilli > Bacillales > Bacillaceae_G > Bacillus_A > Bacillus_A cereus_AK. The sequence goes on along the minus strand of NUMR01000083.1, from coordinate 4,529 downwards.
TAAATCAGCATTATTTAAACCAGTAGCGTTTACAAATTTATATTTCTTTAATCCTAGTTTTTTCGCAAGATTGTTTGCAAGACTTAAGAAGTTTTTCTCACTTCCTGCAAGTAGTTCTGCTAAAGCAATACTAGATCCATTTGCAGAAAAGACAACGATAGAATGATATAATTCTCTTACAGTATATTGACGTCCCTTTTCAAATGGTACGTTAGAGAATTCGTTATTACGAGAGACTTCATAAGCGTAATCAGAAATATTTACTTTCGTATCCCAAGTAATTTTCCCTTCTTTAATCGCCTCTAAAACAGCATAAACAACAATTAATTTTGACATACTAGCAATAGCTAGCAATTCGTCTGGATTTTGCTCGTACAGTATTTTTCCTGTATCTGCATCAAATAGAAGTGCAGCAGCTGCTTCTATTTGTATTTTCTCTTCGGCATGGGATGTTGTTACTGCCAAAGAAGAAATTGACAATAGAAACACTAGTAAAATAGACAAGATTTTCTTCATATAGATTATCACCTTCGCATCGTTATTAGCATATAGCTCGTATCATTTTAGCATAATTTTATATATAAAAAGGAGGGAATTTTTCTTGGAGTATAAACAATTTCAGTCATTTCCTAATAATGAATTATTAAATGGTATTTTGCTATTACATGAAAGTATTTTTGGAGATTCCTCTAGATTAATACAACAAATGAAAACAAAACCAGAAATCTTAATTAATATTGCTATGAATAAGGCGCAAGTTGTTGGATATAAAATTGGATATGAACTTAATGAGCATAAGTTCTGTAGTTGGTTAGATGGGGTTCATACTGAATTTAGAGGACACGGAATTGCCTCTGAATTAATGAAGCAACAACATGCTTTTTTAAAAGAAAAGGGATATCGAATAGTTCAAACGAAGACAAAAAATAAGTGGCGTAATATGTTAATATTGAACATTAAAAACGGTTTTAATGTAATTGGAACATATACAGATGATAAAGGTGAGCCTAAGATTATACTCGAAAAAAACCTTTATAATTAGCGATAATATTGAGGGAATATGCATGAGCAATTAATAATATATCGTAGTAAATGGGGTCATTTGTAGTACGAAAAGGATAGATAAAACAGATTTACTCTATTTTATCTATCCTTTCTTTTGGTTCTCATATAATGTGTAACATTATATACCTAACCTTTAAAAATAAAGATAAAACTGTTTATCTTTCCCTTTTAATAAAAGAATTTCGTTCCTTTTTCAATACTATATGTGTAAAAATTTCTCTACTTTTTCGTTCGGTAAAATGTTTCCAACGAAGAATGTTCCGAATTCACCATAACGAGCACTTACTTCATCAAAGCGCATTTCATATATAAGTTTTTTAAATTGAAGAACATCGTCAGCGAATAGTGTTACGCCCCACTCGAAATCGTCGAATCCAACAGAACCTGAAATAACTTGGCGAACTTTACCTGCGTACTGGCGACCGATTTTACTATGACTGTACATCATTTTTTTACGCTTTTCCATCGGAAGCATGTACCAGTTGTCAGCACCTTGTCGACGCTTGTCCATTGGATAGAAGCAAATATGATTTGCTTTCGGTAGGTCAGGATATAAGCGAGCTAAAATTTGTGGGTTTTGGTATGGATCTTCATCAGCTGGAAGGTAGTTGCTTAGTTCAACAACAGATACGTAAGAATATGCAGGAACCATATATTCAGCTAATGTTGTTTTATTTAATTCTGTCTCAATTTCATTTAACTCTTCCATTGTTGGACGTAAAATCATAAGCATAATATCAGCTTTTTGACCAACGACTGTATACATTGCATGACTGCCTTTTTTCGCAGCAGCTACCTCGTTCCATTTTTCAACGACATTTAAAAATTCAGACACTGCTTGTCCGCGTTCGTCACTAGATAATGTTTTCCATGCAGCCCAATCAATAGAACGTAAATCATGTAAACAATACCAGCCATCTAACGTTGTTGTTGCTTCACTCATTCTATTCACCTCAGTTAATGATAGTTTTACACGTTAACTATAGCATATATAGTTTTAAAATCATCTATATAAAACCTCAGTGCATAAAATTGTCACATTTAAAGGAGAGAGGGGCCTCTTAAATGTGATAAATTTCACGGCTGAATTTTATGAAAATATAATCATTTTTATTTTATCTATTTTTTGGGAGCTATAAGTTTAAAATATAGAGGAAAAGCAGTATTCTTAAAGATAGAGTTTTTTTAACATTTGTAGGAGGGTTTATTCGTGAGCAATTTATTTACAACAGTAAAAGAAAAAGTTCAAGGAAAAGGTATTTCTATTGTACTTCCTGAAGGAACTGATGAAAGAATTTTAGGCGCTGCAGAGCGTTTAGCAAAAGAAGAGTTAGTAAAGCCAATTTTAGTTGGTAATAAAGAAGAAATTAGCGCAAAAGCTGCTAACATGAATTTAACATTAGCAGGAGTTGATATTTACGACCCAGCTACATACGAAGAAATGGATGCAATGGTAGCATCTTTCGTTGAACGCCGTAAAGGTAAAGCAACAGAGGAAGATGCTCGCAAGATTCTTAAAGATGAAAACTACTTCGGTACAATGCTTGTATACATGGGCAAAGCACATGGTTTAGTAAGTGGTGCAGCTCACTCTACAGCTGATACAGTTCGTCCAGCACTTCAAATTATTAAAACAAAACAAGGCGTTACAAAAACTTCTGGCGTATTCATCATGGTACGTGAAGACGAGAAGTATGTATTTGCTGATTGCGCAATTAACATTGCACCAAACAGCCAAGATTTAGCTGAAATTGGTATCGAAAGTGCGAAAACTGCTGAACTATTTGGTATTGAACCGCGTGTTGCTATGTTAAGCTTCTCTACAAAAGGTTCTGCGAAATCTCCAGAAACAGAAAAAGTTGTAGAAGCAACTCGCATTGCAAAAGAAATGGCTCCTGAATTAACTTTAGATGGAGAGTTCCAATTTGATGCTGCATTCGTACCATCTGTAGCTGAGAAAAAAGCTCCAGGCTCTACAATTAAAGGTGACGCAAACGTATTCGTCTTCCCAAGCTTAGAAGCTGGTAATATTGGTTACAAAATTGCTCAACGTTTAGGTAACTTCGAAGCAGTAGGACCGATTTTACAAGGTTTGAATATGCCTGTAAATGACCTATCTCGTGGATGTAACGAAGAAGAAGTGTACAAGTTAGCTTTAATTACGGCAGCTCAAACACTTTAATTCTATAAAGTGTTGATATGAAAAAATGACCACCTCATTTCATTTGGAATGAAGGTGGTTATTTTTGTTTCTCTCCTAAAATGTAAGTAGTTTTAAATTTTTAAGGGACATATATTTTATCAATATGTTGAAAAAACAAGGAACCCATCATCTGTATATGGTAAGTGATGGGTTCCTTTTTCTTATGAAGTGGACTTTTTCAGTGGCCTCAGCAATTAGGAGATACATTTTTTTAGAAGATAAGCAATGTATCGTGGTGAAGAAGTAAAAGTATTTATATAAAACATATTAATCTTAGTATGTTTTATTTTTCTAAGCCAAGTGATTTATTATTACGATCAATAATGCGTTGTAAATTCGCCTCATATAAAGGAATTTCATCTACTGTTAATTGAGAAGGTGTTAACTTTGGAGCGAATTGCTGCAATGTTTTTAAAAGACGCATCATTAAATTTTGTACGGTAATTGTTTCGCCAAGTAATTCAGAGAGTGAAGCCATCGTACTCGGCACAATTTCAGGGTACGTAAATCGAGTTTCTTCTCCTTGGGTTGCTACATTGTAAAAGTCGCGAACAAGCGCGGCGCGTTCCGATCCACTTCCTGTAGCGCATAAGTAAATTTGTACAGCAACCCCACCGCGAATACGGCGCTGTGAAATACCAGCGAATTTTTGATTACGAATACTTAAATCATAGCTACCAGGACAGTAAGAACCAACAATTTCTTTTGCCTCAATTGTAACGTTGTAATCTTTCAACATTTCCTTAATTAAATGCCACATTGTATCGTATCCAAGATTAATATCGATACTTTTTTCTGTTTCTTGGAATAAAAGTGATACATTTAAAACACCTTCATCAAGCACGACTGCAAGCCCACCAGAGTTACGAACGATAACATGAAAATCGTTTCGTTTTAAAAAGGAAATACCTTCTTGTAAATGAGGTAGGCGTGAATCCTGAATGCCAAGAACAATTGTATTGTGATGAACCCAAGAGCGCATTGTTGCAGTCGATTTGCTATTTCCAATACTTGTGCATAATGTATCATCCATTGCGAATGATTGCAGCGCATGGAATGTCGGTCCTAAACTAGACTGATCTACAATACGCCACTCTGGTTGAGATAAAATCGAACGGGAATTGCTCATATAACTAACCCCTTATCTATAAAATGACAATCTCTATTATAGCAAAAAATGAAGAAAGGAGTTTTCCCATACATAAAGAGAAATTTTAAAGCAGGAGAAGCACATATAATTGAAATTGCAGAATAAAAAGGA
>NUMR01000082.1 GCA_002578045.1 Bacillus cereus | reverse complement strand
GTGAGCTTTTTGTTTTTTTTAGGTGTCGCACTTAATAATACAATTCGTCATTTGAAAAGGTTATATAGTGTATTTTGTCGAATTGTTTTAAATAAGAAAGAGAACGATTGGAGTGCTTATACTTGGAGAAAATAAAGAAACTATCAATCCCTAATGATGCTAGAGTTATCGTAATATTTGATATTCATAAATAATAAGTACCAAATAACAAAATTATACAATATAATAAATAATATTTGTTTGATTTTTTAGAAAAATATTATAATTATTTATGAAATAAAGAGCAGACGGTCTTGACAACGGTATTTCAATGATGATTAGAGGGCAGGAGGGAGAAAAAAATGATTACAAAAGCGAATGAGGAAGATATAAAAGAAATATTAAATTATGCAGCTCAATCTCTTTTTGAAGGGACGAGAGGAAATTGTCAGTTAAGTACAGAGAAAGCAATTGAAATTACTAAGCCAATTGTAGAAAAGGGAGCATATTACTTAGTCATTAAAGAAGAAAATAAAATAATAGGGTGGATATTAATAGGGGAAAATGTAGACTATTTTTCTCGTGAAAAACTTGGGTTTATATATGAGTTGTACGTTTTCCCAGAATATCGTGGGAGGGGATTATCGCGAGAACTGGTGGCAGACGGTATTAAGGAATTGAGGGAGAGGTATTCAGAAATTCGTTTGAATGTATTTGCTGGAAATTTTGCAAAAGAGATGTACGAAGATTTTGGTTTTGTTGAAAGGCAAGTGATTATGACTTTGAAGTGAGAAATAAAAAAGAGTATGGAAACAAAAGGGCCGTTAATGATAAAAAAACTTCCTCTTGCATTTTTCTATAAAGGTGAAGTGATTGTACAGTATGTACAATCAAATAGACACTCCTAATCTGATTATTATATGGTAATAAATGTTTATCTTCTTAATTATAATGCATGTAAAAACAAAAATATCAAATATAAAGTGCCTCTAAATTGTTAGAGATAGACTAACAATCCAGAGGCACTTTTTCTATGGCTTTAAAATTAAGTTAAGATATAAGTATCTCTTTCAATTAAAGGATTCTAAGTAAGTTTTAATTGTTGATATAATCAATTTGTAGAATTGGCTTTTGGTTAATTTTACTATTTTTAAATTTTAAGGGGGATTTATTTATGGCAGGACAAATTCGTATGTCACCAGAGGAGCTTAAATCGAAAGCGACTCGATATGGACAAAGTGCAAATCAAATTGAGGACATTTTACGTCAACTACAAAACTTACAAAATGAATGAAGAGGAGAATGGGAAGGTCGTGCTTTTGAAGGTTTTGACCAACAGTTCAATCAATTAAAGCCAAAAGTACAAAATTTCGGGCAGCTATTACAAGAAATTAATATGCAGCTTAATAAAACTGCAGAAGCTGTTGCTAGACATGACGAAGATCTTTCTCGTAATTTCGGTCTACAATAAGAAAAAGAAATATATAATTTAGCCATGCACCCATAAGTTGTATGGCTAAATTACTTTAAAACTAGAGTAAGATAAGATGTCTTTCATTAAATAGACTTGCAGTCGCAGGAGTGATAGGTAGTGAAAAAGTTCAAGTGGAGCATCTTGTTGTTTATTATTTTAGCTCTTGTGCTATCAACAGGAGTTTCCTATTTAGCGTTAAATCAAAATGTAAAGAAAGCTAATGAGAATAGCACACCTAAAATGACAGTTGCATTAGTAAATGAAGATCAAGGAACTGTATTTGAAGGTAATAAAATAGCATTTGGAGATCAATTTGTTAAAAATGTAAATAAAAATACGAAACAAGAATGGTATGTAGTTAGTCGCGGGGTAGCAGAAAATGGTTTGAAAAATAATAATTACAACTATGTCCACTTATAGAGTAACCCTTATTATCGATACATCGTCCACATCCCAATATCTTTAAACCCTAATCGTTTGTAAATACGTCCAGCAGCCGGATTGTTATAAAATAAGCAAAGTGTTCGGCCTTCTTTCGTAAAGTCTTGAATCATTTTTTGTAATATGAGTGAAGTATATCCATTTCCGCGATAATTTGGATGTGTACACACACCAACTACCATAGCGGATAATGAGTTTTCAGCAGAAGTAGAGGCGGATGCGATGATTGCACCGTCTTTTTCAATATAGTATGTACGTCCAGTATTTGTTTCGATGGCTTGCCTTAACATTTTCTCTGATTCATTAGCGGTTGGGAATTCAGCGATCTTACTTCGTAATTGCATAATTCGTTCTATATCATCTAGTGAGGCAAGTTTAATTGTTTCATGAATTGGTGTGCTAGGTATGTTATTGTCATCTAGACATTCGCAAAAATACATTTCATTTTTGGCACCTAGTTGTACAATTGAAGCAGTTTCAAATTTTTCTACAATAGTTGACTTACCCGAGAGTTTCAGCGGCTTATATGCGGAAAGAAGCGCCTCATAGTCAGCAACCACAAACTCTTCTTTACTATACGGTATAAAGGTATCGTGGAAGCGGAGTAAAATTGATTTTAACGTTCCATCCTCTTCGAATGCTCCCCATAATTCTTGAAAGTCTGTTTCGTAACCAAAAGCCTCAATATCTCCAATGATAAATAAGTTAAGGGCTGCTTCTTCTTTTAAAAAAGAGAATACTTGTTCATGATCTTTCTTTGTTAATTTCCGTATCATAACAAATCGACCTCCTTTTTTGTTTTTTTAATATTACAACTTGAAATTTTTGAAATCAATATAAAATTTTATGTTTAGTTCACAAACTTTCGGAAAAACTAGGAAAGATATGACAAAGGAGGTTATGAACGGTGGATCATCCAATTCAAGGTTTAATGAAAGCAGCAATGGAAAATTTAAAGGAAATGGTTGATGTAAATACGATTGTTGGAGAGCCTGTTCAAACGGCTGATGGTGGTGTAGTGTTAACGGTTTCTAAAGTAGCGTTCGGTTTTGGCGCAGGAGGTTCTGATTTCCAGACGAATGATGGTCAAAAAGCGAACGGTACCCCTGCATTTGGTGGCGGTAGCGCAGGTGGTGTTTCCATTACACCAGTAGCATTTCTTGTGGTGAATAAAGATGGGGTAAATATTCTTCATTTACAAAATGCGACACATTTAGCAGAAAAAATGATTGAATTAGCTCCACAAACAATTGATAAAATTCAATCGATGTTCCAAAAAGACGAAAAGAAAGAGGGGAATCATCACCCTCAAAACCCAGATGAAATCCTTTAAAAACATCTGCTTATGAGCAGGTGTTTTTTCTTGTAATCACCATGTAATAAAACACATGAAATTGTAAATAGTTTTTGAAGTTTTTTCTATGTTTCTAAAATTTTTCATGTTAAAATATGCTATAGAATTGAAACATACAAAACGAAGGTGGCTAGGTGCTTTGTCTGGAGGATCTGACCAAGTAAAGAATATGATATATATTAATGGTAATCGTCGGGGTCATTGTTTTATTACATCAGGAATTACGTTTAAAGAGTTTGCGAGTAACATCCCTTCACCGCTTCATCAAGTATTGCTTTTGAAGCATAACTTTGAATGGACGGATTTTCATTATCATACCTTATTTGAATATGTTGAGGAAGAAAATATACATAAGTTAATTCAAGCGGAGATTGATGAATTTGATGAATTTTGTTGGGTAGATTTTGATGATGCAAGCGATTTAGATGAATTAGAGCCGAAAGAGATTGCAGAGCTTTTATATTTGGCTCACAAAAAAGAACCACTTGCAAGAACATTCTTTCCGTTGCTGAAAAATAGATTTGTTTATTTTTCACATGATGACGGATGGTACAACAAAGTGTATTATCGTAGAATTGCTGACTTTGTAGGGATGTTAAGTAAAGTCATTCCTTATAAACTCGGTGTTTTCGGTAAGAAACGTTTTTCTTTCTTCCAAAAATCAAAAATTTTCCCAGCAATTTCAAAAGAAGTGATTATGGGGCTTATTCCATTAATGGAAGATGGTCTTTATATTGATCTAGCAGGGAAAATTGAGTCAAGAAGGGGTCTTGAAATTCCGGTATATGTAGTTGGTTCGTATGAAAGTACGGATGAGGTGCTAGATAATATCGATGAATTGAAAGAAGAAGCAACAGAGACAGGTTGGCTCATTTTTGATAGGAGAGAACAAGAGTGGAAATGGGTTGTTGACTAAGAAAACTTGGCGCATGAGGTCAAGTTTTCTTGTCATTTGAAAGGAGAACAAATGAATAAATATTATACAATTGTAGGTATTGTAAGTATTGTTCTCGTGGCAATATTACTTATTACTTGTCCGGAAGAATCAGATTTTAATTCGTATGTAGAGGATAAGTATGCGCTGAAATGTGATGAGAGTAGTTTTGAATGCACACAAAATGTAGATGGTAAAAAAGAAAAGCTACAATTTAAAAGTACAGATGCACGAAATGGTGTATTCTTTATGACTGTAAAGCAAACGTTTAAAACAGAAGCTGGTGTTACGAAAGAATATAGCGGAGTAGGAATGTTTGGTACATTTCTTTTTGTTTCAGAGAAGACTTTCTAGTAATAGGAGGTCTTTTTTTTATGCTTATGTTCATATAGTTGAAGTAAGACAAGCATAGGAGGGAGATATTGATGAAAAAAGAATGTATTGTTTGCGGTGGTGAGGAGTTTTTTTCCTCAACGTTATATGCACGTACGAAACAAGATTGGGCATATGCGCCAAACATGTATCGATTTGAAAAAGTTTTTATTGAGCATAGAGATGAAGAGAATTATCCTGTCTTTCAAGAAATTACAGCGAAACATTGTTGTGGATGCGGCCATATCATGTTGTATCATGAATGAACACACCAAGTATAATTAGGACCACTGAAAAAGTTCACTTCTTTAGAAAAAGGAATCCATCACCTACTATATACAGGCGATGAATTCCTTGTTTTTCAACATANNGATAAAATGTGTGTTATTTTAAATAATTACTTTTTCAGTGTCTTCGTATAACTTGGTGTGTTTTTTAAAACGCTAACAAAGCAAACGGATAAAGTAAAGTAAATAAAACAGAAAAACTACCAAAACCAATTGCTGTATATCCGAGTGTTCTTGCTCCGAAATTGACAGCTAATAAACCAACTAAAATCGCGAGGGAGCCGAGTATAACTGGATAAAAAGCAATTGAGAATAACGAAAGAAATAAAGCGACATAGCCTATCATTGCACTAGTATTTGTACCTTCTACTTCATTTGCAATTTCTTTACGCTCATGTCTAATTGGAATACCAGCTGGTGATATTTCAGCTGCATACTCTTCGTTTTTTTCACCATTTTTAAAATGATGATTTCTCTTTCTTCGCATGTACATCCCTCTCTTTCAATTGGGTGTATCTATAGTATCTTTCATAACGGAAAGAACATAAGTATGAGTTAAACCCAAGTAAAGAAAAAATTGGAGAAAATAGATTTCGTTGTTATCCCGCTTATCTCCTTATGAAGATAAGGTAAAACTTTAATGAGAGGGGGTTTTGTCCATCCCCCTCTCATTATGAGCCCACATCAATCGGGTTTTTACGGGCAGTTAATCTCTCACCTAACTTCCTCGCATGTGCTGAATTTTGAGGTGGGAGTCTTACTGCCTGCAAATAGCGGGATAAACAGGAATTTTGGAAAATGATGTAGAATGAAATGGATGATAATACGGGAAGGTAGGGGAATGTATGACGAAGTTTAATTGGCATGAATCAGCAAAGAAGAAATGGGATAGTAGTGCGGAGTTTTGGAATCAAAATAGTCAAGAAATGTGGGACAGCGGTAGCAGGAGTACGATTATTCCCTTTTTTGAACAGTATGTGGAAAAAAGAGCACAAGTGTTAGATGTTGGCTGTGGGGATGGGTACGGTACATATAAATTAAGTCTTTCTGGATATAAAATAGTTGGAGTAGATTTATCGGAGGTTATGATTCAAAAAGGCAAGGAACGTGGTGAAGGTTTAAATTTATCTTTTGTGAAAGGCGATCTTTCTTCATTACCGTTTGAAAATGAACAGTTTGAAGCGGTTATGGCAATTAATTCTTTAGAATGGACTGAGAGTCCATTACAAGCATTAAATGAAATGAAACGTGTTTTAAAGAAAGATGGATACGCATGTATTGCTATTTTAGGACCGACAGCAAAGCCTCGAGAGAACAGTTATCCTCGTTTATACGGAAAAGATGTTGTTTGTAATACAATGATGCCTTGGGAATTTGAACAGTTAGCGAAAGAACAAGGATTTGACGTTGAAGATGGCATAGGAGTATATAAGCGCGGAGTAAATGAAAAGATGATTGGTCAATTACCTACAGAATTACAACAATCATTAACCTTTTTATGGGTATTTATGTTGAAAAACGTAAAATAAAACCGTCGAATTTTAGGAGGTAAATAAGTGCAGAAAATACAAAAAACTGATACAATATCATCAGAACCAATTAAAGGGGGACTAGGGTATATGACAACTACTACAACAGTTAAATCCGATATTGAAATCGCACAAGAAGCAAGTATGAAGAAGATTCAAGAAATTGCAGCTGATTTAAATATTTTAGAAGATGAATTGGATCCATATGGGCATTATAAAGGCAAGTTATCTCTTGATATTTTTAAGCGCTTACAAGATGAGGAAGACGGTAAAGTTGTTTTAGTAACAGCGATTAACCCAACTCCAGCTGGAGAAGGTAAATCAACAGTTACAGTTGGTTTAGGTCAAGCTTTTAATAAAATTGGTAAGAAAACAGTAATTGCACTTCGTGAACCATCTCTTGGACCAACAATGGGATTAAAAGGCGGAGCAGCAGGTGGTGGGTTTTCACAAGTCGTACCAATGGAAGATATTAACCTGCACTTTACTGGAGATATTCATGCGATTACAACTGCCAATAACGCATTAGCTGCGTTTATTGATAATCATATCCAACAAGGAAACACACTTGGAATTGATACGCGTAAAATCGTTTGGAAACGCTGTGTTGACTTAAATGATCGTGCCCTTCGTAACGTAGTAATTGGTCTTGGTGGACCAGTTCAAGGTGTACCACGTGAAGATGGTTTTGATATTACAGTAGCATCTGAAATTATGGCCGTATTCTGCCTTGCAACAGATATTCAAGACTTAAAAGCACGTCTATCCCGCATCGTAGTTGCTTATAACTTTGTAAATCAACCTGTAACGGTTAAAGATTTAGGTGTAGAAGGTGCGTTAACATTACTATTAAAAGACGCATTAAAACCGAACTTAGTACAAACGTTAGAAAATACACCAGCTATCATTCATGGTGGACCATTTGCAAATATCGCTCACGGTTGTAATAGTGTTATCGCTACAACAATGGCAGCGAAATTGGGAGATTATGTTATTACAGAAGCTGGATTTGGTGCAGATTTAGGCGCTGAGAAGTTTTTGGATATTAAAGCTCGTACAGCCGGTATTAAACCAGAAGCAGTTGTTATTGTTGCGACTATTCGTGCGCTTAAAATGCATGGCGGCGTAGCAAAAGATCAATTAAAAGAAGAAAATGTAGATGCATTAGCAAAAGGTATGGAGAATTTACAGAAGCATGTTGAAACAATCCAAAGCTTCGGTGTTCCTTTCGTAATTGCTATTAATAAATTCATTACAGATACAGATGCAGAAGTTGCATACTTACAAGATTGGTGCAATGAGCGTGGCTATGCAGTATCCTTAACAGAAGTTTGGGAGAAAGGTGGCCAAGGTGGTGTAGACCTTGCCGAAAAAGTACTAAAAGAAATCGAAAAAGGTGAGAATAACTACGCACCACTTTATGAATTAGAATTACCATTAGAAGAAAAAATTCGTACAATTGCTCAAAAAGTGTACGGTGCAAAAGATATTGAATTTGCTCCGAAAGCGCGTAAGCAATTAGTTCAATTTGAAGGAGAAGGCTGGAATAACCTACCGATTTGTATGGCGAAAACACAATACTCTCTATCAGATGATGCAACAAAATTAGGTCGTCCATCTAACTTTACTGTTACAATACGTGAGCTAAAACCATCTATTGGTGCAGGGTTTATCGTTGCATTAACAGGAACAATGTTAACAATGCCAGGTCTCCCAAAACAGCCAGCAGCACTTCAAATGGATGTAAATAAAGATGGAAAAGCAGTAGGTTTATTCTAAAAGGTTGTAATTCATCTCGTTTATCTGTAAACTATATATACATCAAGTGGCGCCTTTCCATCGAAAGGCGCCTGTTTTTTGGAGGAAATTATGTTTGATCCAACTGCTTTTGATAATTTAAAAGTAATCGTAGAAGGTGCTGTTTATGATTTTGACTTACATGGAGATATTCTTGTAACAGATCGAAAGGATATGATGGACCTTGCTTCATTAAGTCGTATATATCATATTTCATTTCAATTAACAGAACCGTTCGAACCATTAGTAGAAGCAACATTTTCATTATCTGTGGATGCAAAGAACTTGTCTGGTGAAATACTAGAAGTGCCCCAGTTTACACCAGGCTGTGAAATGAAGTTAGCATTTTCATTCCCGTTAGAACAACCAGAAGTAGTGTGCGAAGAAATTGAAACTTTAATGTGTTCTATATGGGGAAAAGAAAGAATGATTATGCAGAAAGTTTCATACGAATATAATAAGCAAGCGATTTCATATCATAATAAGGTAGAGGTTCTATTTCAAAAAGCGATTACAGAAGACCATGTTGATGATTTAATAGCTGTTATTTCTCACATGATAGAAACAGTGCGAGCAATACAGCATTTTCTTCAAAAATAGAGATAAAGGAGAAAAACGAATGATAAAAAATATGCAACCATTTTTACAACAAGCTTGGGAGAAGGCAGGTTTTAAAGAGTTAACTGAAATTCAAAAACAAGCGATTCCAACTATTTTAGAAGGACAAGACGTTATAGCTGAATCTCCAACTGGAACAGGAAAAACATTAGCGTACTTATTACCCCTTTTACATAAAATTAATCCTGAAGTAAAACAGCCACAAGTTGTTGTTTTAGCGCCAACGCGTGAACTTGTAATGCAAATTCATGAAGAGGTTCAAAAGTTTACAGCAGGAACTGATATTTCAGGTGCATCTTTAATTGGTGGTGCAGATATTAAGCGCCAAGTAGAAAAGTTAAAGAAACACCCGAGAGTAATTGTCGGTTCACCAGGCCGTATTTTAGAATTAATTCGTATGAAAAAGCTAAAGATGCATGAAGTGAAAACAATTGTATTTGATGAGTTTGATCAAATTGTAAAACAAAAGATGATGGGCGCTGTACAGGATGTAATTAAATCAACGATGCGAGATCGTCAATTAGTATTTTTCTCGGCGACAATGACAAAAGCAGCAGAAGACGCGGCACGTGATTTAGCAGTTGAACCACAATTAGTACGTGTAACACGTGCAGAGTCAAAAAGTTTAGTTGAGCATACGTATATCATTTGTGAGCGACGCGAAAAAAATGATTACGTAAGAAGAATTATGCATATGGGCGATGTAAAAGCAGTTGCTTTCTTAAATGACCCATTCCGCTTAGATGAAATTACTGAGAAACTGAAATTCCGTAAAATGAAGGCAGCTGCTCTTCATGCTGAGGCAAGTAAGCAAGAGCGTGAAGCGACGATGCGTGCATTCCGTAGCGGGAAATTAGAAATTTTACTGGCTACTGATATTGCTGCGCGTGGATTAGATATCGATGATTTAACACACGTAATTCATTTAGAGCTACCGGACACTGTAGACCAATACATTCACCGCTCAGGACGTACTGGACGTATGGGGAAAGAAGGAACTGTCGTGTCTCTTGTAACACCACAGGAGGAGCGTAAATTACTGCAATTTGCGAAAAAACTAGGCATCGTATTTACGAAGCAAGAAATGTTCAAAGGATCATTTGTAGAAACGAAACCGAAAGCACCAAAGAAAAAGAAACCAGCATTTACTGGGAAGAAAAAGCCTAGATAAATAATGGGGAAGGCGTAACTATTTGTAGTTACGTCTTTTTTGTTTATGAGCCAGTCGATAAACTTCGTAAAGAAGTACATATGAATGAAAAAGGATTAATAATAGAATTTGTAGAAAGCTACATAGAACATAAAAACCATTAGGGGGAAAACCAATGATTCATAAAGTTGGACAAATTATGTTATATGTAAATAATCAAGATGAGGCAGTAAACTTTTGGACGGAAAAGGTAGGGTTTCATGTAGTAGCAGAGGAAGATAACAAGCAAGGAATGAGATGGATTGAAATTGCTCCGATAAGCGATGCAGAAACGAGCATTATACTACATAATAAAGAAGTTATTTCGAAAATGAGCCCAGAATTGAATCTTGGTACACCGTCTTTAATGTTCTTCTCAGAAAATCTTGATCAATTATATACAGATTTAAAAAATAAAAATGTTACAGTTGGCGAAATGGTAACTATGCCTTCTGGTAAAGTGTTTAACTTTGCGGATAGTGAAGGTAATTATTTTGCGGTTATGGAAAAGAATAAATAATGATGTTATGGCAAAATCCCCCTCTTATAAAATGAGGGGGATTAAATATTTAAAGTGGATTTTTTATTCGACAGTTGTTCGATATAAAAAGCGCCTTTCTCAATAGCAGTTTCAATATAACCGATAATTTGATTAAACGTAAACACCTGTAAGTCTTCATGCAGATGTTGCTCGGGATACAGCATATCTTCAAAAAGATACTTTCGAAAAGCTAAAACATTTTCTTTAGAAACCTCTTCAATATCCACAATGTGAGCCTCTTGATTGAGAAGAGAGAAGAACTGTTGTTCTTTATCGTAATGATGAAGTAACTTTGCATTTAACAATTTAAAATCGTTATAGTACATAGGGGCGATAGTTTCATCGTTCTCAATTCTATTTTTTAGCCAAGGTAGAAAAAATCCGCTTAGCCAATTATCATCGGCGATGAGGTGGGTGTAATAGCCTAGAAGAAAAGGGGAATCCATATGAGCGTCATATTTATGAATAAATGCATCATAATCTATTCTTCTCGTATAGTTCTTCGTTGTACCAGCATAAAAATGTGAAATTCCTTTTTCTGCTTTTGAATGAACAGCATCAGGAGCTACACCTCCAAGTAGGAAAGAAGTTTTATCTTGAATGGATAATTTCTCAGCAATCCCGTTAGCAATAATAACATGCATAATTCGTGATCCCATATATAGCCCCCTTTTTAAGTATTCATTTTAGGGAGCGGACTGAACGTTTAGTATGACTTTCCCTGTACTTTGTCTACTTTCGACCCATTCATGTGCTTTCCCTGCATCTTGAAGTGGAAAAGATTTCGTAGCCTTAATTTGCAAACTTCCATCGCGTAAATAACGGAAAACTTGATTTGCAGTTTCTTGGAGTGACTCGGGACGTTTTTTCCGTGTAGTGCTGAAGCTAAAGCCGAGTATAGAACGGCAACTTGCATGTAAATCTTTCGTTCGGAAATTGCCAATTTCACCGCTCGCATTACCGAAATGAACGAGGCGACCATAATAAGCAAGGCAGTTTAAACTTCTTTCAGAAACAGTTCCAGAAATAGAGTCTAAAATTACATGAACTCCTTCTCCGTTTGTCAGCTCATTGACTTTCTCTACAAAATCTTCATCTTGATGACAAATAACGTAATCAGCGCCAGCATCTAAAGCAATTTTTCTTTTCGCTTCACTTCCAATAGTGCCGATAACTATTCTAGCTCCTAACAGTTTTGCGAGTTGAATCGCTGTAGTGCCAATTCCACCAGCAGCTGCATGAATGAGAACAGATTCACCTTGTTGAATTCTTGCAGCAGTTACGAGTAAATTATAGCTTGTAAAAGATACGATAGGACAAGCGGCTGCAGTTTGAAAGTCGACTTCATCAGGTAAAACGAAAGTTAGGTTTTCGTTTGCGACAACGTATTCTGCGTAAGATCCATTTTGAGGAAAAGCGATGACACGCTGTCCAGGGTGAATGTTTTTCACATGAGAACCTACATGTTCTACGATACCAGCTGCATCTATCCCGGGAATAAAGGGGAATGATTTATTTCCTTTTTTGCCATAACGTGATTTAATATCAGCAAAATTAACACTTGTGGCAACAACACGAATTAATACTTGATTTTCTGAAATAGTCGGCATATCTACATCAGTATATTTCATCACTTCTGGACCACCGAACGAAGTTACAACGATAGCTTTCATCATATATCCTCCTAAATTTGACTATATAAATCATTTTAAATCTTTATTAGAAATTGGAAAATTATATAATTGTTATGCACGGTTATAAGTGAAGCTTATGAAGTCATTGCATCATTATATTAATTTATATAAAAACCTTTGAAAAAAATCGAACGAAATATTGTTTACTTGCCAATATAAAGTGTAAGACAAAGGAGGGATGGTATATGAAGGATCAAACAGATTACACAGATTTAATTCGATTAACTTTATCAGGAAATAAAGAAGCGTATAGCGAATTGTATGATAAAACGATTCAAGAAGTATATAAGACAGCACATTTTTTAATAGAAGACAAAGCAGATGTAGATGATGTCGTGCAAGAAATATACATACAGGTATATGAATCACTTCGTAAATACGATAGCGAGAAACCATTTCGTCCTTGGTTAATTGGACTTACGATTAAACAAATTCATTTTTATAGAAGAAAGAGGTGGATGCGGCTAAGAACTGTAAAGAAAGCAGAAGAGCAAAGAAAACCAGTACAACTTGATTTTTCTAATGATGTTATAAGTAAAATAACAAATCAAAAACTAATCGAACTCATTCATAAATTACCGTATAAATTGAAACAAGTTATTATTTTGAGGTATTTACATGATTACTCACAAGAGGAAGTAGCACAAATATTACATATTCCTATTGGTACCGTTAAATCTAGAATACATGCTGCCTTAAAGGGATATACAATAATTACTGTTGTATATCTCTTCTTTTACTGTTAAAGAGTGGAGTTTGTTTTCTCTTGCTTCGTGAAATAATCAATAATACCCATTGCGCTAATTTCTATATCTAGATGTAAAATGTTATAAACGGAATGATTTGATGGAACGTTTAACTTTGTAAGGTGAGAAGAGATTTTATTCATTAATAAAGTTTGTAATGCCTTAGTCGCCTTATCGAAATCATTATATTTTTCAAAGACATCTTTACCAGTATGAACGAAAATAGGTAACCAATGTTCCAGTTGGTTATATACTTCTGTAACATGAGATGATGCACCGTAATGGCCGAAATAAATAGTATCTATATCCATATTTTGAATATGATTTTTAGAAGCAATCATCGCATCTGGCTGGAATTGTGAAGGGGACGTTGACGGTAGATATAACTCTACATCAAGGTCTGCGAGCTCTCTATAATAAATTCCAATTGTATCGCCAGTAAAAATGCCATTTGTTAATGAATCATGAATGCTAATATGGTGCTTCGCATGCCCCGGTGTATCATAAAATGTAAGGATGCGGTCTTCTGCAATTTTTAATGTATCACCATGTTGTACAATATGAACACGTTCTTCTTCAATTGGAAGAATTGGATCGAAAAGTTTATCGAAATCTTCTTTGTACACAGCTTTTGCACCTAGAATGAGTTTTGTTGGATCAATCATATGACGAGCCCCACGGGAATGCACATATAAAGTAGCATTTGGACACTTTTCCATCATTAAACCAGCTGCCCCAGCGTGGTCTAAATGAACATGTGTAACGATAATGTTTTTTACATCGTTTAAATCAATATGTAATTGTTGTAGGCCATCTAAAATATAGGGAAGAGAAGGGGCTGCACAAGTTTCAATTAAAGTAATATCATCACCTAATAAAACGTACGTACCAGTTCGTTCATTATGTTGTAAGTCGTAATCATCAATAAGATATAGGTGAGAAGATAATTGCTCTACTTTTTTCATACTTACCACTCCTTGTATACTGCATGTTTCTATTATACGCTAAATATATAAAAAGGCAGAAAACGAAAGCTCGTCTTCTGCCTTTTTGTAATCTAGTTATTTCGTTTGTTCTCTATTGATAGACATAACGAACAGTCCAACAATACCGCCAACTAATGGAAGCATAATCTCTCCTGCTAAATTAAAGTAGGAGCTTAAGAATAAACCGTTTACATCAATTACCCAACCAGCAACATACAATAATATCATATATAGTACGAAATAAAACTCGCGATTTGAAATCGTTTCACGTTGTGCAGTTTTCATAATGAACACCATCCTTTTCTTTTATAATGGAATATAAACTGTCACATTTTGTTCACAATTCAATTGTAAAACTTTCCATCATAAAAGTCTAGTAGTTTGTGTCGAATTTCCAAACAAAAATAAAGCGTTTACATTTTTAGAGAGATATATGTAATAAGAGCTGTATATGCACGAATGTAGTATAGTATAAACATAGAATGATAGTGAAGAAAGGGGTAGGGAAAATGACAGTTTATGATTTTTCAGCTAAAACAATAACAGGAGAAGAAAAATCGTTAAAAGATTACGAGGGAAAAGTAGTTCTTGTTGTAAATGTAGCTAGTAAATGCGGGTTTACACCGCAATATAAAGGTTTACAAGAATTATATGATAAATATAAAGAACAAGGACTAGAAATACTCGGTTTCCCTTGTAATCAATTTGGAGGACAAGAGCCAGGAACGGAAGCGGATATTACAAGTTTTTGTGAATTGAATTACGGTGTAACCTTTCCGATGTTTGCAAAAATTGATGTGAAAGGTGATAAAGCGCATCCTTTATATACATATATGACAGAACAAGCACCAGGTTTACTCGGTATGAAAGCAGTAAAATGGAACTTTACTAAGTTTTTAATTGGAAGAGACGGGAAAGTGGTAGGGCGTTTTGCACCACAGATGAAGCCGGTGGATTTAGAGGCGGAGATTGAGAAAGTACTTGGCTAATAATTACGAATAAAAAGTTTCAAATTTCAAAGAAAACTTTATAACAATCGTATCTTTATAGTATTTTTCAAAAAATATCAAAACTCATTTTAATATATTTATAAAGAAAAACGTAGGAATTTCTCCTACGTTTTTTCTTTTGCAAAATAGTTGACACCTCAAAATACTATTCTCCTAATAATCACGGTCGACCTTAAAGCTTCACAACGGTACAAAGTAACCGTTGTTTACGAATACTTTCTCTCAAACTTATTTTGCACTGAATTTTTGACAATCTCTTGAACTGTGCGAAATGTCACATCGGTATTTTACAACCTCTTTTATAGTAAGAGTATGTAAGAGAGACGTATTAAAGGAGTGAATATGATGAAGAAGAAACCTTCAGCACTAATGAGACGTTTAAAATATTTTTCGCCAATAGATCGTTATAACGATAATCATACACAAGAAACATATGAAGATCGTGAATGGGAAAATGTGTACAGAAAGCGTTGGCAGCATGATAAAGTAATCCGTTCTACACACGGTGTGAACTGTACTGGTTCGTGTAGTTGGAACATTTATGTGAAAGATGGAATTGTAACATGGGAAGGGCAAGAACTTAACTACCCAACAACAGGTCCTGATATGCCTGATTTTGAACCACGAGGTTGTCCGCGTGGAGCGAGTTTTTCTTGGTATATTTATAGTCCACTTCGTGTGAAATATCCGTATGTACGTGGTGTTCTTTGGAATATGTGGCAAGAGGAACTACAAAATCACAAGTCACCGCTTGATGCTTGGAAAAGTATTGTGGAAAACCCTGAAAAAGCGCGTACATATAAGCAGGCGCGTGGTAAAGGGGGATTCATTCGTGCGAATTGGGATGAAGTATTACAACTCGTTTCTGCGTCATTACTTTATACAGTAATGAAATATGGTCCAGACCGAAATGTTGGTTTCTCACCAATTCCAGCTATGTCGATGTTAAGTCATGCTGCTGGTAGTCGTTTTATGCAACTTATGGGTGGGCCAATGCTTAGCTTCTATGATTGGTACGCTGATTTACCACCAGCTTCTCCGCAAATTTGGGGCGATCAAACGGATGTACCAGAAAGTAGTGACTGGTATAACTCTGGGTACATTATGACATGGGGTTCAAATGTACCGATGACAAGAACACCAGATGCTCACTTCTTAGCAGAGGTTCGATATAAAGGAACGAAAGTCGTTTCTATAAGTCCTGACTTTGCTGAATCTACAAAGTTTGCAGATGATTGGATTAGTGTGAAACAAGGTACAGACGGCGCACTTGCGATGGCAATGGGGCACGTGATCTTACAAGAATTTTATGTAGATAATCAAGTGGAATATTTCACAAAGTATGCAAAGCAATATACTGATTTTCCTTTCTTTGTCACATTGAAACAAAAAGAAGATCAATTCGTTGCTGATCGTTTCTTAAATGCTTCTGATATTGGACGCGAAACAAAGTTAGGCGAATGGAAACCTGTACTTTGGAACGAGAACACGAATGATTTTGCAACACCTCACGGCACAATGGGGTCACGTTGGGATAACGAAAAGAAATGGAACTTACGTTTAGAAGATGAACAAACAGGTGGAAAGATTGATCCACGTCTTTCTTTACTTGGAATGGAAGATGCTGTTGGCACGGTACAAATTCCGTACTTCTCTGATGATGGAAATACAATATTAGAACGTACAATTCCAGTGAAAAAAATTACGACAGAAGAAGGCGAAGTGTTCGTTACAACTGTATACGACTTAACGTTAGCAAATTACGGTGTGAACCGAGGACTTGGTGGGCAAGAACCGAAAGATTTCAATGATGATGTACCGTTTACACCTGCATGGCAAGAGAAAATGACAGGGGTGAAACGAGAGCTTATTATTCAAATCGCTCGTGAGTTCGCACAAAATGCAGTTGATACAAATGGTCGCTCGATGATTATTGTCGGAGCCGGTATTAACCATTGGTTTAACTCTGATACGATTTATCGCGCAGTTTTAAATCTTGTCCTCCTTGTCGGAGCACAAGGTGTAAATGGCGGCGGTTGGGCACATTATGTTGGCCAAGAAAAATTACGACCAGCAGAAGGGTGGCAAACAATCGCGATGGCAAGAGATTGGCAAGGGCCACCGAAATTACAAAACGGTACATCTTTCTTCTATTTTGTAACAGATCAATGGCGTTATGAAGATACACCTGTTGGACATTTAGCATCACCAGTTGAGGGCAACTCTCGTTATCAACATCACGGTGATTACAACGTATTAGCAGCACGACTTGGTTGGTTACCTTCCTATCCAACATTCGAGAAAAATGGAATTGAAATATATAAAGAAGCTGTTGCTGCTGGTGCAACAACGCAAGAAGAAATCGGAAAATATGTTGCACAAAAACTAAAAGAAAAAGAACTGAAATTTGCGATTGAGGATCCAGATAATAAAAATAACTTCCCGCGCAACTTATTCGTATGGCGTGCAAACTTAATTTCAAGTTCGGGTAAAGGACACGAATATTTCTTAAAACATTTATTAGGTACAACAAACGGATTAATGAATGACGATAGTGATTCATTACGACCAGAAGAAATAAAGTGGCATGAGGACGCACCAGAAGGGAAGCTTGATTTACTCATTAATTTAGATTTCCGTATGGCTGGAACAGCACTTTATTCTGATATCGTCTTACCTACTTCAACTTGGTATGAAAAACATGATTTAAGTAGTACAGATATGCATCCATTTGTACATCCATTTAATCCGGCAATCGGTTCACCGTGGGAAGCACGCTCTGACTGGGATATTTTCTGCTCTCTTTCTAAAGCTGTGTCAGATTTAGCAAAAAAAATCGATCTTGAACCAATGAAAGAAGTTGTTGCAACACCACTTCTTCACGATACACCGCAAGAATTAGCGCAACCACTTGGTAAGATTAAAGATTGGAGCAAAGGCGAGTGTGAACCGATCCCAGGTAAAACAATGCCGCAAATTCATGTTGTCGAAAGGGATTATAAAACGGTTTATGACAAAATGACAGCGCTTGGACCAAATACTGGAAAACAACCAATTGGTACGAAAGGGATCTCTTGGTCTGCAGAAAAAGAATATGAGCAATTAAAGAGCCGATTAGGAGTTATTCGAACGGATTCTATTGCAAAAGGATGTCCAGACATAAAAGAAGCAATTAATGCTGCTGAAGCGGTATTAACACTTTCTTCTACAACAAACGGTCATATGGCTGTAAAAGCATGGGAAGCACTTGAAAAACAAACGGATTTAAAACTACGTGATTTAGCAGAAGAACGTGAAGAGGAATGCTTTACATTTGAACAAATTACAGCACAGCCCAAAACGGTAATTACATCTCCAGCCTTTACAGGTTCTGAAAAAGGTGGACGCCGTTACTCACCATTTACAACTAATGTAGAACGTCTTATTCCTTGGAGAACGATAACTGGTCGACAATCTTTCTACTTAGATCATGACATGATGAAAGAGTTTGGTGAAACGATGGCAACATTTAAACCAATTTTGCAACATAAACCGTTCCGTAAATCACGGCCCGAAGTAGAAGGAAAAGAAATTACACTAAACTATTTAACACCGCATAATAAGTGGTCGATTCATAGTATGTATTTCGATTCATTACCGATGTTAACGCTGTTTAGAGGGGGTCCAACTGTTTGGATGAATAAAGAGGACGCTGCTGAAGCTGGTGTCGCTGATAATGATTGGATTGAATGCTTTAACCGTAATGGTGTTGTTGTAGCACGTGCTGTTGTAACGCACCGTATACCGAGAGGAATGGCATTTATGCACCATGCGCAAGATCGTCACATTAACGTACCTGGTACGAAATTAACAAGTAACCGCGGGGGAACGCATAATAGTCCAACTCGAATTCACGTCAAACCAACACATATGATTGGTGGATATGGTCAATTAAGCTATGGATTTAACTATTATGGCCCGACTGGGAATCAGCGCGACTTAAACGTTGTAATTCGCAAACTGAAGGAGGTAGATTGGCTTGAAGATTAAAGCACAAGTCGGAATGGTAATGAACCTAGATAAATGCATCGGCTGCCATACTTGTAGTGTAACATGCAAAAACACCTGGACAAATCGTCCAGGTGCTGAATATATGTACTTCAATAATGTAGAAACGAAACCTGGAATTGGTTATCCAAAACAATGGGAAGATCAGGAGAAATACAAAGGTGGCTGGGAATTGAAAAATGGTGAAATTCAGCTGAAATCTGGTTCGAAAATGAAGCGTCTTATGAATATTTTCCACAATCCAGATCAACCAACAATCGATGATTACTTTGAACCGTGGAACTATGATTATGAAACATTAACAAACAGCCCGCAGATGAAGCATCAACCGGTTGCTCGTCCGAAATCAGCAATTACGGGTGAATTTATTGACAAAATTGAATGGGGTCCAAACTGGGAAGATGATTTAGCAGGCGGGCATATAACAGGATTACAAGATCCGAACGTTAAGAAAATGGAAGAAGAAATTAAAACGGATTTTGAAAATGTCTTTATGATGTATTTACCACGTATATGCGAACATTGTATGAATCCATCTTGCGTTTCTTCTTGTCCATCTGGCGCAATGTATAAACGTGAAGAAGATGGGATTGTTCTTGTAGATCAAAATGCATGTCGTGCTTGGAGATTTTGTGTATCGTCTTGCCCGTATAAAAAAGTGTATTTTAATTGGCAAACAAATAAAGCAGAAAAATGCACAATGTGTTTCCCGCGTATTGAAGCTGGTATGCCGACAATTTGTTCTGAAACATGTGTAGGACGTATTCGATATATTGGAGTAATGCTATATGACGCTGACAAAGTAAAAGAAGCGGCTTCTGTTGAAAATGAAAAAGATTTATATGAATCCCAGCTTACTGTTTTCCTAGATCCAAATGATTCAGAAGTAGCAGCTGAAGCAAAAAAACAAGGAATTCCTGAAGAATGGATTAAAGCGGCACAAGAGTCACCAATTTATAAAATGATTATTGATTGGAAAATTGCTCTGCCTCTCCATCCGGAGTATCGTACAATGCCAATGGTTTGGTATATCCCACCGCTTAGCCCAATTATGAATATGGTGGAAGGGAAAGGAAGTAACTGGCAAGCAGAAGAAATTTTCCCTGCTATCGATAATATGCGTATTCCAATTCAATATTTAGCGAATTTACTCACTGCAGGAGATGAATCACACATTCGTCTTACATTGAAAAAAATGGCTGTCATGCGAACGCATATGAGAGCACTGCAAATTAATAAAGAACCAAATGAAGCTGTATTAAAAGAACTCGGTTTAACGAAGGAGGATGTAGAAGATATGTATCGTCTTCTTGCCATTGCGAAATATAAAGATCGCTTCGTCATCCCAACCTCTCACCGCGAACAAGTTGCAGATTTATATAGTGAACAAGGAAGCTGTGGTTTATCCTTCGCAGGTGGTCCAGGCTCTTGTATGACAATTTCATAAATAAAGGGGGCAGAAAAATATGAAACAAAGTTTACAAATCGTTTTTTCTTGTTCTTCTTTTCTTCTCTCCTACCCGGAACTAGGGTGGAGAGAAGCTTTATTAGAATTGCAGGAAGAGATTCAAATGATTGAACAGGAAGAAGTCGGATCATTACTTACAGCATTTATAAAACAAGCGCTAGATAAAACGAACGATCAACTCATTGATTGTTACGTATATACATTCGATTTTGGTAAGAAGACAAATATGTATTTAACTTATATGAACACCGGTGAACAAAGAGAAAGAGGTATTGAATTATTAGAGTTAAAACAGCATTATAAAAAATCTGGTTTTGAAGTAACAGATAAAGAACTACCTGATTATTTACCGCTTTTACTTGAGTTTTTTGCAAATGCAAATGAGCAAGATAGTGAACCGATTATGAGTAAATACAAGGAGAATATACAAGCATTGCACGTTCAGTTAAAAGAAGCAGACAGTATGTATGAACCAATTCTTGCAGCTGTTCTCCTCGCTATCGATACATGGGGTGTACAGACAAATTAGAAAGGAGAGCTGTCAAAATGATGAATCAATTTCTATGGGTGTTGTTTCCTTATATCATTTTTGCAATCTTTATCGGCGGACATATTTTTAGATATAACTATGATCAATTTGGATGGACATCAAAATCTAGCGAATTATTAGAGAAGAAAATGCTCCGAATCGGAAGCCTGTTATTCCACTTTGGGATAATGTTCGTAATTGGCGGTCATGTTATGGGGATTTTAATCCCAGAGTCCGTATACCGCTCAATAGGTATTTCTGAGCATATGTATCATATAGTAGCAATTAGTTTTGGACTTCCGGCAGGTGTTGCTTCTATCATCGGTTTAATTATATTAACGTATCGCCGAGTAACAGTAAAACGTATCATTGCAACGAGTACAAAGGGAGATTATATTGCGCTTATTTTATTACTTATCGTAATGCTGGCAGGACTTTCTTCAACATTTTTAAATATCGATTCAAAAGGATTTGATTATCGTACAACAATCGGGCCTTGGTTCCGAAGTCTCTTTATTTTTCAACCGAAAGTTGAATATATGATGGAAGTACCTGTATGGTTTAAAATTCATATTATTGCAGGGATGGGGCTTTTCGCAGTATGGCCATTTACAAGACTTGTACATGTTTTCAGTGCCCCGATTAAATACTTAAGCCGCAGTTATGTTATTTACAGAAGACGTATTCCTAATGAATTGAAAAAATAATGTCGCTGTAAACGAATAGAAGTTAACAGCGAACATGAAACGAGGTCTAATGGAAGGCCTCGTCTTTTTTATCCCGCTATTTGTGGACAGTAAGACTCCCACCTCAAAATTCGG
>NUMR01000081.1 GCA_002578045.1 Bacillus cereus | reverse complement strand
AACTTCTACTTTACACGAAGCGAGGTGAGCTTTTTTGTATTTTCTTTAGGTGTCGCACTTAATAATACAATTCGTCTTATAAAAAAATATACTACCTCTGAGAAAAATGTGTGTTTCAATACCAATACGTTTTATTCCGACAAAATACAGCAAAGACGGTACGAGTCTCGTCGATTAATTCTTAGAGGTTTTAGGGTATCTGTATTGAATTTTTCTTATAGGAGGTGGGGTAAGCGCTATGGCGGAAATGGAGTTAGTGTACACCGCAAATGAGGTATATGGTCGGTTAGGGATAAGTGGCACATGCCCATCAACTTAAG
>NUMR01000080.1 GCA_002578045.1 Bacillus cereus | reverse complement strand
GAATAGCTCATACTCGTCCTACGTGTAAGTGGTTGTGTGGTAACTTCTATTTTACACGAAGCAAGGTGAGCTTTTTTGTATTTTCTTTAGGTGTCGCACTTAATAATACAATTCGTCATAAAAAAATAAATATTTTACATTGCCGTTTTCCTGTACGTTAAGCTAAAAATCGGTTACCAAAAACCATAATTTTTGTAACTGATACAACCTTGAATAAGGTACTTGGTATTAATGGCATACTATGAATTGACAATAACTTGAGATAGATAATTCCTTTATATTTGCTAATAACTTTAATTCCTCATATCGATTTAAACAATAAAGAATAAATTGATAAAGTCTTGCCGTGGTAAACGGATTTACTTCTTAGATACAGAGTGCCGAGAAAAGCGAAGTAAAAGATGCCCCATAAGTGATTTATGGGGCATCTTTGCTATTAAAATCTATTTCTTTATATAGTAATCATAAACAAGATTATTTAGTGGTAGTTACTTCTGGATATTTAAAGAAACCTTCTCC
>NUMR01000007.1 GCA_002578045.1 Bacillus cereus | reverse complement strand
TTTTAATGCGACACTAGTGAAAAAATATATAATAATACCTTTTAAGTACGGATTGGGTGGCAGAACTCTCTGCCACCCAATTCGTACTTAAATCTGTATTTAGTTTTATATAGAAACATCGCGTAAGCATTGAATAGCACAGAAGCAACTTAAATCAACCGTCAGACAAGAGGGGGTCGATATTAATCTTGCATTTGGTACATTTAAAAACGTACAAACTGGATCATCACCAGGTGGTACAGGGGAGCCATCACCTAACACTACAGCTAATACCCGTAGCACAGCACAGTCATCATCATCTATGCTTTCAACGCGTAAAATTGGAGAGGTACAGCTAGTAAGGCTTCCTGATGGGGCAAACGCTTCAAATGGTGTTCCAGCTTTTGTGTATAAAATAAAAGGACGCGTATTCGCTACGGATGTAGTGTTATGTGCTCCTAAAAATGGAACTTCGCAACCAGATCCACATGTTGTGGTTGCGCAATCTTGTAGTTCATGTATAAAACGAACGACATTAGATACACAGTTGAAATCAAAATCATGTTGATTATCTTCATTACAATTGCAGCTCATTGTGTTCACTCCTTATCGTGAGTTCTGACATACACTATTACAATATGAGTAGGATATGATTGTTATTACGTTAATTCTCATGATAAAAACAAGGAGTTTATCATTTTCCGACAGAAAACTCCCACCTCAAGGAATGGGTTGTTCACGTTTTGTATTCCATTACTTTTTGGCAAAGCGGAATGATAGATAGAAAGAAACAGGAAAATATCCTATGGCACTTGTTCTTCGCAATTACCTACTCTTAAAAAAGAATTTGTATGGCTAAAAAAAGTGGACAGTATCGCTCTTCAATCCTCTCTTCCTCACCCCGCTCATTCGTATGCACGATTCTCCCAAAAACAAAACAAAGCACCTCGGTTTAAATTGAAAAATAATACAGTTCAATCGTATACAACAAAGTACACGAATGGGAATATCGCAATGATAAGAAATAAAGTGAAACTTGAATCAGTGGGGGTGGTTCAAATAGTAGGGGTGTACATTACGTGATATAAAAAAAGACATCCTTATTTCGGAAGATACTGAAAAAGTGATTGCTTTAAAAAAATAACATACGTTTTAAAAGGAAACCATCACCTGGATATAGTAAGTGATGGTTTCCTTTTTTTATGGAGTGGACTTTTTCAGTGTCTCTTATTTCGTGGATGTCCTTTTAGGCAAATCTTTTCGCATCGTATATAAAAAACGAGATATATCTAATTTCTTTCCTCTGAAAAATTGTGGAGAGGAAATGTAAAGTTCTTCTTTCGCACGCGTAATTGCGACATAAAGTAGTCGGCGTTCTTCTTCTAAAGCTTCAGAAGTATCCGTGACACGATCATTTGCCTCTTTTAATGAAGAAGTATGCGGTAGTATGCCATCGCTTGCTCCAAGTAAAAAGACGCATGGAAATTCAAGACCTTTCGCGTTATGAATTGACATAAGCGAAACAGCATCTTTTTGTGGCATTGTTTTTAATGCTTCCATTTCTTTTTGGCTTTGAATTGCTTCGTCAATAAATTGTAAGTAAGCTGGAATATCGGTGAAACGCGTAGCAGATTCCATTAATTCTTCTAATATTTCTTCTTGTATGTCTTTATGCATTGTAAAGGAAGAACGATCGTTACTTTGTAAGTACTCTAAATATTTTCCTTTACCATGAATAATTTCTTTTAATGCTTTTTTTGGTTCTAGTTCTTTTATAAATTTAATAAAATCGATACGTTCATTTACTTTTTTTACTTGAAAAGGTTTCAAGCTTGGATTTAGTAATAAGAAATGAAGAAGAGAAGGGAAACGCCCCTCACCATATTTCCATTGCTCCCGTTCAATAAATGAAATACAATCATCACGGCCGATATACATCGTCGGTAATATATTTGAAAGTGATTCTAAGAGAAACGGTTCAAGCACGAGTCGTAAATGATCTAATACAGGTTTAATTAAAGAATGCTCGTAAAATGATTGGCTCGCTCCGTGTTTGATAAACGGCATCTTATGAATTGTAAGCTGATCAAGTAACGAACGGCTTACAGCATGTGTGCGATACAGTAAACAAAAATCTTTATAGTTTCGTTCGCCGCTATCTACTTTTTCTTGAATGAGCTGCAAAATTTGATTTGCTTCATCAAGAGTCGTAGCTGGTCTTGCGTAAAATGGTTGTACACCCTCTTCACGAACAGAATACAGCTCTTTATCAAAACGTTCTTGATTGCGTTTAATAACTTCATTTCCAAGTCCGACGATAAATGGATTGGATCGATAATTTGTATTCAGTGCGATGATCGTTGTATGATCGAATTCTTTTGGAAAAGATAAAATAATTTGGTGACTTGCCCCTCGCCAGCCGTATATCGCTTGATCGTCATCACCTGCAATAAATAAATTATTTCTTGGTGAAGCTAACAATTTTACAATTTCATATTGTGCATACGATGTATCTTGAAACTCATCTACTTCAATATAGTGGAAACGTTCTTGTAATTGAGTCAGTAAGGGATTGTTATTTTCTAGCATATAATACGTTTCTAATAAGATGTCATCGAAATCGATATAATTGTATCGTTGTTTTACCTCTTCAAAACGTTCGTATACTTCTTTAAATTCTTGTTCGACTGGTGTTTTCGCTTTTACATCTTTTGGACGATTTAATTTGTTTTTCTCAAGTGAAATCATAGCAAGCATCGTCTCAGCATCATAATCGTCTTTCAAACGTAATTCTTTTAATATTTTCTTTATCATAATTTGTTTATGTTTTTCATTTGCTAAAATTTGCTGATGATACCCTTGGCTACGAAGCAATTTTAAAAAGACAGAGTGGAATGTACCAGCAACAACATAGCTACTTGCGGCATGATTCATACCTGGTAAATTCGCTACACGGCTTCGGATTTCTTCAGCTGCTTTTTGTGTAAACGTAAGCAATAAAATATTCCGCGGATGAACTCGTTTTACATTTACTAAATAACCTACGCGAGTTGTTAAAACAGATGTTTTTCCACTTCCGGCACCAGCCAATGTAAGAACAGGACCTTCTGTCGTTCGCACGGCCTCTACTTGTTTTTCGTTTAAATAAATATTTTGCTGTTCGAGAGCGCGGAAATACGCCGCATCTGCATCTTCTTCCATAATTAAATGGGTAGATGTTTTTGGAATATGATATGTCGCACGCGGAATATCGGTGTGTGTTAACGATTTTTGTGAAAATTTTTCTTGTGTCATATATTCACCTTCAAGACTATAGCATCAACATTTAACTTTAGCGGAAGAAAAAGAAAATAGCAATGTAAAAA
Organism: Bacillus cereus; assembly: GCA_002578045.1. Lineage (GTDB taxonomy): Bacteria > Bacillota > Bacilli > Bacillales > Bacillaceae_G > Bacillus_A > Bacillus_A cereus_AK. Next base: position 139,812 of record NUMR01000007.1, on the reverse strand, counting down.
ACAGGAGGGGTTACCTCCTGTTTTCAAATTATAATTCTTTTATCATTACGACGTGTGGGATATTCGCCTCCATAAATACATCCGAACTCGTCACATAGCCAAGTTTTTTATAGAAATCCTCAGCATGTGTTTGAGCATGAAGTTTTATTTTGGGAAGAGCTTCTTCCTTTGCACACACTTCAAGTGCAGCCATCACAATTTTTCCAATGCCTTTTTTACGATGGGAAGCTAGTACACAAATGCGCTCCATTTTTCCTATCCCATTAACAGTGCGAAAGCGACCAGCACCGACTGGAATGGCATTATCATATATCACAACGTGTGTGGAAATCTCTTCAAACTCATCATACTCTTCTTCTGCAGAAACTCGTTGTTCATTTACAAATACTTGTTTACGTACAGAGAATGCATCTCTTAGTTGTTCGTCCGTTTGTACGATTTGTGCGTGCAAATTATTTGTTCCCCTTTCCAAGATGAAATGTTTCGTATACAGTCCAAGTGCCGTTTTCTAATTGATATAGAAGGTGGAAACGATCGATTGGCTGTTCATAATAGAAATCCTTCATACGTAATCGACCTAGTACATCAGCATGTTCTGCGTCTGATAAATCTTGACCGATTGTTAAATGTGGTACGAAAGCGTACTCGCGTTCTTGTGTGAAGAATTCACTATGCATTTCTTCATTTAAGAAAGTCAGCTCAGGTGTTTTTTCAACTTTAAAATAAAGAACATTATTAACAGGTGCGAATGAACCAACCTTTCCAATATGAAGGGTGAACGGGTTCGTTTTATTTGCGATTGTATGTAACTCTTTTACAATCGATTCTAATTGTTCATCTTGCGCCTCAAAGGGTGTTTTCAATGTAATATGTGGCGGAACTAATGCGTAGTGTGGATCATAACGCTTACGCAATCCGTTCGCTTTATCTTGAATCATTTTTGATGGGAAAATTACAATGCCTAATTTCATGTTCCAATTCCTCCCTTTGTAAGTCTAGTTAGATTTTGAGATAAATACATCTCGTTATCTATTATATCAAATTATTCTGAATACTGCTCTCTATTATTTCATTGATAGCACATGAGAGAAAGCTTTCGGTAAATCAGCTTGCCAATACTTCCAAGTATGATTGCCTTCAAACTCCTCGTAACGCGTGATGAAATTTCTATTTGTAAGAAGAGTATTTAGTTCACGGTTCGGTTGTACGAAATCAGATACTTGTCCATCTGTACGCTTTACAGCGGTTTCTTCAGTCCCAATTACGTGATAAATTTCTAATGTTTGTGGATCTTTGAAATCTTTTGCTAAGTTCATCACTGTTTCATCAACGAATGGTGATTGCATAACGACTTTACCGAATGTATGCGGATACATAAGTGCAGTCATAAAGGAAACTGTTCCGCCAAGAGAATCACCAATTAAAACGCGGCCTTTTCCCATTTGATACGTTGGATAATTTTCATCGATATAGGGCGCAAGTTCATGAGCAAGGAAACGAATATATGCAGCATTTTTCACTTCATTTGGGAAATATTTTTCTTTGCGATCATGTACGTTTTTATATGGAATACCGACAATAATTGTACGGTCAATTTCTTCAGTTTCACGAAGACTTTCAGTTACACGGTGCGCTTTGCCGAGCTGAAAATAGTCTCTACCATCTTGTGCAATCACAACTGTATGTTTGTGCAGTGGCGTATAATTTACTGGTAAATAAACGAGAAGCGTAACGTCTTCTTGAAGTGATGTGCTAAAAAATGAGATTTCTTCAATTCTCCCTATTGTTTGATTCATGTAGATCCCCCTAAATAACAATTTACTGTAACGATTGTAAGAGCGACGCTTATAGTGAAAAAAGAAAGAAATATTCACTAATAGGTGCTTTCATCTCTATCTTACCATAATGGTACGAACAATCTAAAAAATTAGTATTTAAGTAATGAAAGAAAACGGCTATAATGAAGTGGGATTTTTGACAGGTGAGAGAGGAGATAGGATTTGAAACAAGAAAAATTAATCGTACTATCATTAGCTATTTCTATAATCGCCATTTCATTCGCAGCAGTTTTTGTAAAGATGTCCTCAGCGCCATCTTCCATTTTAAGTATGTATCGTTTATGGATTATCGTACTTATTATGCTGCCTATTGTATGGAAAAAAAGAGAAGAATTTAAGAAGATTCAAATGAAAGATTGGGGCTTTTTAATTGGATCTGGTTTCTTTTTAGCACTTCATTTTCTTTTATGGTTTGAATCTTTAAAGCATACAACCGTTGCTAGTTCGACAATTATTTTAGCACTTCAACCAATCGTATCTTTAGTTGGAGGTTTTTTCCTGTTTAAAGAAAGAACAACATATTCAGCCATTGCAACGATGGGAATCGCTATATTAGGGGTAATGTGCATTGGTTGGGGAGATTTCGCTTTAAGTAAGCAAGCAATTTATGGAGATCTATTATCCTTTGTAAGTGTAATAGTAGTTGTCGGTTATTTATTTATCGGACAAACGACAGTAAAGAAAGTATCACACTGGATTTATAGCTTTACAGTCTTTGCATTCGCAGGTATTTTTATGGGAATTTATAATGTCATATTGCAAGTACCTTTTACAGGTTATACGAAGGGGGATTGGACTGTTTTTCTTTTACTTGCGGTTGTGCCGACAGTGTCACATGTAATTAATAACTGGCTATTAAATTATGTAAACGCAACGACAATTTCAATGAGTATTTTAGGAGAACCTGTTGGAGCGTCTGCACTTGCGTTCTTCTTACTTGGGGAAAAATTAAATACAATGCAAATTATCGGTAGCATTCTTGTATTGTTTGGTGTATCTGTTTTCTTACTGCAGCAACAAAAACGAGCAGTGGTGAACGAAACAGTATATACACAGGAATTATGACGAGTTGTTAGCATATAAAAGGATGTAAGAGATAAAGTAAAATTTTAATCAGAGGGGGTTTTGTCCATCCCCCGCCGATGATTAGCCCACACCAATCAGGCTTTTACGGGCAGTTCTCTCCCACCTAACTTCCTCGCATTCGCCGAATTTTGAGGTGGGAGTCTTACTGCCCATAAATAGCGGGATAAATTTCGAACACGAAAAACCTAATAGCAGCTCATGCACTATCATTTGATCGACTTGAAATAATTTACGGGTCATATAAAACAGAGATTATTTCCCCTAAAAATAAAGAGAAATTCATGAGTCTTGTAAAAAGTAAAAATCCGCACATTGAACTAAAGTAAAAGAGTGGCTACGAAGCCACCCTTTTACTTTGGATTTGTCATATAAGGTTGTACATGAATGACGCACAGGTCACGGAATTTTCCTTCAGCAGTTGTAACAATTACGACTGCTCTTCCTGTACTTTTTCCAGTAATCGTCACAGTTTCATCTTTTGGAAATATGGTGATGATGTCAGAATTCATATTTGACCAAATAAGTTCTTTATTCTTTGCTTGTATTGGCAAAACGGAAGCTGATAACTCCGCACTTTGTCCAGTTTTTATTTTTAACTTATTTTTTTCCATATGAACACCGATGACTGAAATAACAGAAGGAGCAATTGAAATTTTAGGTAGATTAGGTTGTATGTTTAAACAAGACGCAGAAGTATTTGTGATAGGTGAAAATTTTCGTATTTGTTGTTGGTGAAAAGCTGCTAACATGTTGGAGTCCCCTTTCTGTATAAGTACTAATAGTAATACTATAAAGGAGTAGTGTTATATTTAATTTAACGAAACATAAAGAAATTGTTAAATTAGAACGGAAAATTGTCGAAATTTGATAAAGTGAAACTTTAATCAGTGAGGGTTTTGTCCATCTCCACTAATTATTAGCCCACACCAATNNAATAGCGGGATAAAAAGAAAGCCCTGCTGTTGTCGTAACAGCAGAGCTTTTTTTATAGACTATGACTATGTTGTTTTTCAAAATCTTCAAATTGCTCTTCAACTTCTTTTGAAGGTTGCGTTAGTAAACTAACAATTATGATTACTAGTAAACTAATAGTGAAACCAGGAATCATTTCATATAAGAAGTCCTTTAAGAATTTAAATTGTGTCCATATAATAACAGTCGCGGCACCAGAAATCATACCAGCAAGCACACCCCATTTTGTCATACGTTTCCAGTATAGACTTAATAAAATAGCAGGTCCGAATGAGGAACCAAATCCAGCCCAAGCGTATCCAACAAGAGCTAAAATCGTATCATTTTGCTTAAATGCTAATGCGCACCCAACTAATGCAATAACAAGTACAGCCATACGACCGACAAATACAAGCTCTTTATCAGAAGCAGAGCGTTTAAAGAATGTACGATATAAGTCTTCTGTTACGGCACTAGAAGTAACAAGAAGCTGAGATGAGATTGTACTCATAATCGCTGCTAAAATAGCTGCTAATAAAAATCCAGTAATAAGTGGATGGAATAAAATTTTTCCAAGCTCAAGGAAAATTGTCTCTGGGTTAGATAATGTCCACCCTTGTTGTGAATAGTAAGCAATACCAATAAGACCAGTAAACATAGCTCCGACAACGGAGAAAATCATCCAGCTCATACCAATTCTTCGTGCGCTTTTAATTTCTTTTACAGACGAAATAGCCATAAAGCGTACGATAATATGAGGTTGTCCAACATAACCAAGGCCCCATGCGAATAAAGAAATAATTCCTAAAGTAGAGGCACCTTTAAAAATATCTAAACGTGTTGGATCTACAGATCGAATGGTATCAAATGCAGGTCCAAGTCCGTTTGAATTCATAATTGTTACGATTGGAACAAGAATAAGAGCAATTACCATAATGATTCCTTGCACGAAGTCTGTCCAACTTACGGCTAAGAAACCACCAAATAATGTGTAAGCTACAACAACGCTTGCTACAATGAATAATCCAACATGATAGTTTATACCAAATGAATTTTCAAATAATACAGCGCCTGAAACTAGTCCTGAAGCCACATAGAAAGTAAAGAAAATCATAATAACAAGTCCAGATACTAAGCGTAACAAATGAGATTTGTCGTGGAAGCGATGTTCCAAAAATTCCGGAATAGTAATAGAGTTGTTTGCAATTTCTGAGTAGGTACGTAAGCGAGGAGCGACATAAATCCAGTTTGCGTATGCGCCTAGTGTTAGACCAATCGCAATCCAGCTACTACTTAATCCAACGCTAAACATTGCACCGGGTAATCCCATTAAAAGCCAACCACTCATATCGGATGCTCCAGCACTTAATGCTGTTACTGCGGGGCCCAGTGTACGCCCGCCAAGCATATAATCTGTTAAATTGGACGTTCGTTTATAGGCGAAATAGCCGATTACTAACATCCCGAGCATGTAGATAGAGATTGAAGTTAAGGTTAACATCTGCGTACTCATGTAGTTCTCCTTCCTTTTGTAATGTCTGTTGATGCGTTTACATAATTATAATCTACCATGATGATTCAGAAAAATCCATATAAAAATATGAATTTTCAGAAATGTAAGCGTTTTTTGTCATTGTTTTATTTTTTTAATATATAATTTTAAGACAAAAAACCCTAATTTTAATAGAGTATTTATTATATTTACATAAAAATAGGTTGTTTTGTCAATATAATATTGAATGGAGGGAAAAATAAAATTTTTTTAAAAGTATTGACTTATGAAAAAAGTTAGGTCTATAATGAGTGCAACTTAAAAAATGCAAGCGTTGATGAAGAAGAGTACACATGATGAACATGTCAGAGAGCTGATGGTTGGTGCGAATCAGTATGGAATTGATGTGGAATGGGCTTCGGAGCTTCCAAACCGAAACGAAAGAAGTAGGCTTTGGCGACATGATCTCATCGATACAAGAGACACGTATTGTTTTGGATACGGTAAAGTGCGTTACGTTCGTAACGAATTAAGGTGGCACCACGGGAGTACCCGTCCTTTTTATAGGATGAGTACTCCCTTTTTGTACATAAAAATAAATATAAAAATCGTTTAAGTAAGAAGAGTACGTATATTGGAGACGTTACAGAGAGCCGGGGATAGGTGGGAGCCCGGTGCGATATCATATACGGAATGGGCTTACGAGAGGTATGCTGAACAATTATTTCAGTAGGCAACCCGGGTTCCGCCGTTAGAAGGATAAGGTATAGATTCATTGTACCTGAATAAAGCGGGATGCTATTGCATCCAACATGAGGTGGTACCGCGGTATATTTATCGTCCTCTACATATTTTCCATATGTAGAGGACTTTTTTATTTTTCAGGATGAGGTGAAGAATATGATGACGAAAGAAGAATTTATGAAGCAAAAAGAACAAGGAAAAACATTTTTAATCATTGCTGAAGAAGAAGGAGATAGCATTACGCCAATTTCTTTATATAGAAGTATGAAAGGGAAGAAGAAATTTTTGCTAGAAAGCTCACAGCTTCATCAAGATAAAGGACGTTATTCTTACTTAGGGTGTAATCCGTATGGTGAAGTGAAAAGCGTGGGTACGGAAGTGGAACGAACGATATATGGGAAAACAGAAAAATTGCAAGGTAACATACTTCAAATGTTAGAAGAATGGATCACATCATCACAAGTAGACAGTCCATTCCCATTTTGCGGAGGAGCAGTTGGTTATATTGGCTATGACGTCATTCGACAATATGAAAACATTGGAGCAGATTTACACGATCCATTAAATATTCCAGAAGTACACCTTTTACTATATCGTGAGTTTATCGTTTACGATCATTTACGCCAAAAGTTGTCGTTTGTATATGCATGCAGGGAGGATGATTCAGCTCCGTATGAAGAAGTATACGAAAGATTGCAAGTATACAAAGAGGAAGTGCTAAAGGGAGAAGAAGCGGAAGTAAATGAAATAAAATCAACATTATCATTTACTTCTTCCATAACGGAAAAAGAGTTTTGTGAGATGGTAGAAACGGCGAAAGAATACATTCGAGCTGGGGACATATTCCAAGTCGTACTATCGCAGCGTTTGCAAAGTGAATGTAAAGGCGATCCATTTGCATTATACCGAAAACTTCGCATTGCAAACCCGTCGCCATATATGTTTTATATCGATTTTCAAGATTATGTTGTACTCGGTTCTTCGCCAGAAAGTTTGTTATCAGTAAGGGAGGATAAGGTGATGACGAACCCAATTGCTGGTACAAGAGCGAGGGGGAAAACGAAGCAGGAAGATGAGGAAATCGAAAAAGAACTGTTAGGAAATGAGAAAGAGCGAGCAGAGCATAGGATGCTTGTGGACCTTGGACGAAACGATATTGGCAGAGTAAGTGAAATTGGATCTGTGACGATAGATAAATATATGAAAGTAGAAAAATACTCTCACGTTATGCACATTGTATCTGAAGTTAATGGAACATTGCGAAAACAAATGAGCGGTTTTGATGCATTAGCGTATTGTTTACCAGCAGGGACAGTTTCAGGTGCTCCGAAAATTAGAGCGATGGAAATTATAAATGAGCTAGAGAATGAAAAAAGAAATGTATACGCTGGAGCAGTTGGATACGTTAGTTTTTCAGGAAATCTTGATATGGCGCTCGCAATTCGAACGATGGTTGTAAAAGATGAAAAAGCATACGTTCAGGCAGGAGCGGGTATCGTTTACGATTCAGCTCCGGTAGCTGAATATGAAGAAACATTAAATAAAGCGAGAGCACTGTTGGAGGTAATGAAATGATTGTACTTATCGATAATTACGATTCATTCACATATAATTTGTATCAATTATTAGGAGAGTATGAAGAAGACATTGTTGTCGTAAGAAATGATCAAATAACAATGGAACAATTAGAAGCGATGAATCCAAAAGGAATTGTTCTTTCACCAGGACCAGGGAAACCAGAAGATGCTGGCGTTTGTATCGAAGTCATTCGTCATTTTTATAAGAACGTTCCCATATTAGGTATTTGCCTCGGACATCAGGCAATCATATCTGCATTTGGAGGAGAAATTGTGAGAGCAGAGCGCATTAAACATGGAAAAACATCACGTGTGAAACATAACGGGACATCCATCTTTTCATACGTGACGCAACCGTTTACAGCAATGCGCTATCACTCTCTTGTTGCAGCGCAAACGAGTTTACCACAATGTTTTGACATACTAGCAACTGCGATGGACGACGGAGAAATTATGGCTGTTCGTCACAATTATTATCCTCTCTTCGGATTACAGTTTCATCCGGAATCAATCGCAACAGAAGAAGGCGGAAAGTTAATACGTGCCTTTTTAGGAGAAGTGAAAGAGGAGGAAAGAGTATGAATAACTATCTTCGTAAATTAGTGGAGGGACAACATTTAACGGAAGGGGAAATGTATGAAGCGGGACTTCTTTTATTAAGTGAAAACACATTGGAAAGTGAAATTGCAGCTTTCTTAGTATTACTGAAAGCGAAAGGAGAAACAGCAGAGGAAATATACGGTCTCGTTCGTGCTCTTCGTGAAAAGGCATTGCCGTTTTCAAACCATATAGAAGGCGCGATGGACAATTGCGGAACAGGTGGTGACGGTGCGCAAACGTTCAATATAAGTACAACATCCGCATTCGTACTGGCAGGAGCAGGCGTAAAGGTTGCAAAACATGGTAACCGTGCTGTTTCTAGTAAAACAGGAAGTGCTGATTTATTAGAAGAACTCGGTTTAAATATTAGTAGTACGCCAAGCGAAATTGATTATTTATTAAAGCATGTCGGTATCGCCTTTTTATTCGCACCAGCCATGCATCCGGCACTGCGACGCATTATGAAAATAAGGAAAGAATTAAATGTGCCGACGATCTTTAATTTAATTGGACCTTTAACGAATCCTGTTCATTTAGAAACACAATTTGTCGGTATTTATAAACGAGACATGTTATTACCAGTTGCGCAAGTGTTACAGAAGCTAGGGCGGAAACAAGCACTTGTTGTAAATGGAAGTGGCTTTTTAGATGAAGCGTCATTACAGGGAGAAAATCATGTCGTCGTTTTAAAAGATAATGAAATAATAGAAATGAGTATTGATCCGGAAAGGTATGGTTTTTCAAGAGTGAAAAATGAAGAAATTAGAGGCGGAAACTCAAAAGAAAATGCAAACATTACGCTCGGAGTATTGAGCGGAGAAAAGAGTGTTTACCGTGATACCGTTTTATTAAATGCAGGTCTAGCTCTTTTTGCAAATGGAAAAGCAGAAACGATTGAAGAAGGAATTCAATTAGCGGCACATAGCATTGACTCTGGAAAAGCATTAGCCAAACTATATTTATTAATTGCAGCAAGCAATGAAAAATTAGAAAGGGTGAATTAAAGTGGGGACGATTTTAGACAAAATTGTAGAGCAGAAGAAAAAAGAAGTTGTGGAGTTATATGAAACGTATACACCGATGAAAGAAAAAAGAAACACATACTCGCTTGTAGAAGCGCTAAAGCAATTTACAGTAATCGCAGAGGTGAAACGTGCATCTCCGTCAAAAGGAGATATTAATTTATACGTTGATGTACCAAAACAAGTAAAAACATATGAAGAATGCGGTGCTGGTGCAGTTTCTGTTTTAACAGACGGCCAATTTTTTAAAGGATCGTTTCACGACTTACAAACGGCAAGAGCAGAAAGTAACATCCCGCTTTTATGTAAAGATTTTATAATCGATAAGATTCAAATTGATAGGGCATATGAAGCTGGGGCAAATATTATTTTGCTCATTGTAGCGGCGTTAACGAAAGAGAAATTAAAAGAGCTTTATAGCTACGTATTAGAAAAAGGATTAGAAGCAATTGTTGAAGTTCATGATGAACAGGAATTAGACATTGCAATCGAATTAAATCCGCACGTTATCGGTATTAATAACCGTAATTTAAAAACGTTTGAAGTAGATTTAAGTCAAACAGAAAAGCTCGGAAAACGATTGAATAAAGAAAAATTACTTTGGATTAGTGAGAGCGGTATTCACTCGAAAGAAGACATCATTCGGGTCAAAAAAGCTGGTGCAAAAGGTGTATTAGTCGGAGAAGCGCTTATGACATCATCTTCTATTAGTACCTTTTTTGAAGATTGTAAGGTGAACATATGAAAGTGAAGATTTGTGGCATCACTGATATGGAAACAGCAAAAATCACTTGCGAATATGGGGCAGATGCAATTGGATTTGTTTTTGCAGAAAGTAAACGTAAAATCACTCCAGGGCAAGCGAAAGAAATTATTGGGGAGCTTCCGGCACACGTTTTAAAGGTCGGTGTTTTCGTAAATGAATCAGTAGAAGTAATGCAGAAAATTGCAGAGGAATGCGGGTTAACGCATGTGCAGCTACATGGGGATGAAGATAATCATCGGATTAGAAGATTGAATATTCCGTCTATAAAAGCGCTAGGGGTAATTGCAGAGAGTGATATGAAAAACGCTCAAACATATGAGGCGAATTATGTATTGTTTGATAGCCCGAAAGAAAAGTTTCATGGAGGAAATGGAAAGACATTCTCATGGGAGTTACTCGTTCATATGCCAAAAGAGTTACGAAAGAAAACGATATTAGCTGGTGGATTAAATGTAAATAATATAGAAGAAGCAATTCGAACTGTTCAGCCTTATATGGTTGATGTGAGCAGCGGAGTAGAGACAGAAGGAAAGAAAGATGTAGAGAAAATAAAACAATTTATACAAAAAGCGAAGGAGTGTTCCAAATGAACTACGCATATCCAGATGAAAAAGGACATTACGGTGTATACGGAGGACGATATGTTCCAGAAACGTTAATGCAATCTGTATTAGAACTAGAAGAAGCGTATAAAGAAGCGATGCAAGATGAAGCATTTCAAAAGGAATTACATCATTATTTACAAACGTACGTCGGAAGAGAAACACCACTTTATTTCGCTGAAAATATGACGAAGTATTGCGGTGGGGCAAAAATTTACTTAAAACGTGAAGATTTAAATCATACAGGAGCCCATAAAATTAACAATACAATTGGTCAGGCACTTCTTGCGGTAAGAATGGGTAAGAAAAAAGTTGTCGCTGAAACAGGAGCAGGACAACACGGAGTTGCAACAGCGACAGTATGTGCTCTTCTTGGATTAGAATGCGTCATCTTCATGGGAGAAGAAGATGTAAGACGACAAAAATTAAACGTGTTCCGAATGGAAATACTCGGGGCGAAAGTAGAAAGTGTAGCGGCAGGTAGCGGTACATTAAAAGATGCGGTGAACGAAGCGCTTCGTTACTGGGTTTCAAATGTGTACGATACGCACTACATTATGGGATCTGTTCTCGGACCACATCCATTCCCGCAAATTGTTCGTGATTTCCAAAGTGTAATTGGAAAGGAAACGAAAAAACAATATGAAGCGTTAGAAGGCAAATTACCAGAAGCAGTCGTTGCTTGTATTGGCGGTGGTAGTAACGCGATGGGAATGTTTTATCCGTTCGTACGCGATGAAGAAGTTGCTCTTTACGGCGTAGAAGCAGCTGGAAAAGGCGTTCATACAGAAAAGCACGCAGCAACTTTAACGAAAGGAAGCGTAGGTGTTTTACATGGATCGATGATGTATTTGTTGCAAAATGAAGAAGGACAAATTCAAGAAGCACATTCTATTTCAGCAGGACTCGATTACCCGGGGGTTGGACCAGAACATAGTTTACTAAAAGATATTGGACGTGTTTCTTATCATTCCATTACAGACGATGAAGCGTTGGAAGCATTTCAATTATTAACGAAAAAAGAAGGAATTATCCCGGCGTTAGAAAGCTCACATGCTGTTGCATATGCTTTAAAATTAGCGCCGAAAATGAAGGAAGAAGAAGGACTTGTTATTTGCTTATCTGGCCGCGGTGATAAAGATGTAGAGAGTATAAAACGTTATATGGAAGAGGTGTAAAAAATGGGAGTAGAAAAAATTAAAGCAGCGTTTGAAAATGGGAAAAAGGCATTTATTCCGTACGTAATGGGCGGGGACGGTGGCCTTGAGAAATTAAAAGAAAGAATTCGTTTTCTAGATGAAGCAGGAGCAAGTATCTTGGAAATCGGCATCCCATTTTCAGATCCAGTCGCAGACGGTCCGACGATTCAAAGAGCAGGGAAACGAGCGCTAGATAGCGGTGTAACATTAAAAGGCATTTTTCAAGCATTAGCAGAAGTAAGGCAAGAAGTACAAATTCCATTTATACTCATGACATATTTAAATCCAGTACTCGCATTCGGAAAAGAACGATTCATCGAGAGGTGTCTTGAAGCCGGGGTGGATGGCATTATCGTTCCAGATTTACCGTATGAAGAACAAGACATTATTGCACCGCTCCTTCGAGAGGCGAATATTGCTTTAATTCCACTCGTAACTGTAACGAGCCCAATTGAGCGAATTGAAAAAATTACGAGTGAATCAGAAGGCTTCGTCTACGCCGTTACAGTAGCAGGCGTAACGGGAGTACGTCAAAACTTTAAAGACGAGATTCATAGTTACTTAGAAAAAGTAAAATCACAGGTACAACTACCAGTAGTTGCAGGGTTCGGTATTTCAAAACGAGAACACATAGAAGAAATAATTACGATATGCGACGGTGTTGTCGTTGGAAGTAAAGTTATTGAGCTTTTAGAAAATGAAAAACAAGAGGAAATCTGCGAGTTAATACATGCAGTAAAACAGAAAGAAGAGGCGTAAGTCTCTTCTTTTTGTTTTGTACAAGAAATGTTAACATATACAGAAAATACTTATAGTTTAGAGGGTGAGAAGGCATGCTAAGACGTAAACTATTATATCTTCTTGCAACTGTACCACTATACGCTTGGCTCATTAGCATGACGAAAATAGAGTTGATGGCTCTGTTTGTAGGATATGTATTCATCTTTTCCAACTTAAATCGAATTCAAGAGCAATCTACTTTAGAAGTATGTATATTTTCGATTAGTATAGAACTATTTAGTATCGTCTCTATTGTATTATTAAATGAATTATTTCGATGTATTCATTCATTTGCATTAATGAAATTTTGGGATATTGTATTGCAAGTAATATGTGCTTATATTGTGTTTGTTGTGTTAGAGAAAATGATTGGACAGCATACGGTTTTTCAGGATAAAAGAAAATAGGAATGATTCAAAAAAAGCCGTTTGGCTCCTTTTTTGAGTCTGTTATAAAAACAATTGAAAAATACAATATCTGTTATATAATAATTAGAAATTGTATTTTTAACGAAATGAGATGATAACATGGCCATATTGTTGGCACTTATCCCAATTATGATGATTTTCATTTGTTTATTTTTGTTTAAACAAACGTCATTAAGGTCCTCATTAATTTCTTATGCCGTTTCGGTTGGAATCGTTTTACTCTCGCCAACGTTTCAATTAAGGATAAGTGAAACTGTGCACGCAACGATTAAAGGTTGGTTCATTTGTTTTATTGTTGGTTACGTTTTATTTTTCGGTATTTTTTTATTTCACCTCATGAACAAAATGGGATACATCGATCAAGTAGCAAGTTTTTTGGAACAAGTCACGCAAGATCGTTTATTACAAATGCTTCTTATGTGTTTTGGCATTTGTCCGCTAATTGAATCAGTAAGTGGATTCGGTATTGGCTTTATGGTCGCAGCTCCTATTTTTCTCTCATTAGGCTATAAACCATTTCAAGCTGTACTGCTCTCATTTATCGGCTTACTAGCTAGTTCATGGGGCGCAATGGCAACAGGTACGATTATCGGTTCGCAGCTTATAAATATGCCGCTCACAACATTTGGTACAAATACAGCGTTATTAAGTATCCCGATGTTTGCTTATTTCGTCATTCTTTCTTTGCACGTTGTTGGTGGTTGGCAGGCAGTTATTGAAAAGTGGAAGGAAGGAGTGGGGTTCTTTCTATTATTTTCTCTCGGAATCTATCTTTCTAACGCATATGTAAGTGTTGAACTAGCGGGGATATTAAGTTCTATCGTTACCATTACATTTGGCTTTCTTATCATTAAGCTAAAAGGAAAAAATGAGCAAAACCTTATAACAGAACATGCTGCGGCAGCGGAGAGAGAAATATCTATTATAAAAATTATGAGTCCTTATATCTTCTTAACCGTTTGTATTTTACTTTCCCGTCTCGTTCCAGCATTACATGATTTATTCAGATCATATGCAGTCCTTGATCTAAAATCATATTCTTACAAATTAGAAATGCTGTATTCACCAGGATTTTGGCTCGGTATGACTTGTTTATTTACAATCATTTTCTTTCGTATTCCACCAAATATTATTAAACAATCACTCTCGCAAACGATAAAACAATGGATTCCTTTCGTTATTACGACGACAATGTTTATTGCTATTTCAGAACTAATGAGCGCATCTGGCATGCATTCATTACTCGCAAAAACGGCTGGTGAAACATTTGGGACATTTTTCGTTTTCGTTGCTCCGTTCATCGGTGGTATCGGTGGCTTTTTAACAGGTAGTAACGCAGGATCAAATGCGATGTTTATAAAACTACAAATGCAAACAGCACAAAACGTAGCACTTCCGTGGCAATACGTCACAACACTTCAAAACACCGCATCGTCAGTAGCGACAATCGCTTGCCCATCAAGGATTACACTTGGTGCTTATTTATGTAATATACCGTATCGTGAAAATGAACTATTAAAGAAGACGACATTAATGATTTTTGGAGCAGTATTGCTTGTAGTGGTAGAGGTTATTTTTTGGTATGTGTTGATAAAGTGAAACTTTAATTAGTGGAAGGCACCGAAAAAGTGATTGTTTAAAAAAATTACACACATTTTATCAATATGTTGAAAAAAAGGAATCCATCGCCTGTATATAGTAGGTGGTGGATTCCTTTACCTCCTGAAAAAGCAGGAGTTGATAATGATTTAAATGAAAAAATAGAGCGGTATATAAAGCGAGCGATAGAGGAAAAAGCGATTATTTACGCGTTTGGTGAAAGATGGGAACCGGAAGAAAATACGCCCGATTCCTACTTTCATTTCAAACCTGGAAACGGTATACACGATATTCATATGAATCAAGGGAATGTAGAGAAATGGGAAGGTGATGATGGTATATGGCAAGACGTGGGAATATTCATTCACTTTGAAAAGAAAGAAGAATGGATTGGTATCTTTCTTGCATTCCAATCACAGTCATGGTGTACTGATGAAGAAGGGCGTGCCCGTGTTCCGATTGAGAATTGTAATGATAAGAAAAATAACTAATGAGAGGAGGACGTTCACAATGAACGCCCTCCTCTCATTTTATAAAACCCAAAACTCACAAGTGTAGAAATACAAGAGAAAAGTAGTGCCACGATAGAAAATGCAATGAGATACATGTTATATTTTATAACTTTTCCAATCAGTTGGTTACTATCGTACTGAAACAATCCTGCTATTATATTGAATAAAAATAACACGATAAACATGACGATGATACCGTCTATTGATCCTTTAATGTCTGGTTTACTTAAAGCGATATGTGCAGAAATACAAATGGCAATAAATAAAAATAGCCAAAAGGAGGGATTCAATAAATTGCTTATTGTAAATAAGCTTTTTAATAATACAAATGTCGAAAGTAGCATGCTCTGAACCATTTCTAAATTAATAGAAGTAGATGCAATTGTTTTTTCGAGAGTTATATTAAATAAATAATATGAATCTGGTACGAAATAGCGCATGAAAAGGGTTAATGCAGTAATACCAGAAATAATAGGTCCGATGCCGATAAAAAAATTCCCGATTCGTTGATATACACTTTTTTGATTGTATTGATGTTGTACGTAACCTAGAGCACCTTGACTTGTATCTGTTGGGAAGAACTGCGTTGCTACAATCTTATGACGAAATAGTACGCACATAAGTGCATGTCCAAGTTCATGAATCGGAACACCGATCCACGCAGTTAAAAGGAATCCTTTTCTTCCAAAAGCCCTCGACCAATACATTCGTGTGAGAGATTCTAAATAACCTAATAGAAATCCAATTACAATGATGACACCAATTAAAGAAAATAATTGGATTACGCTTGTAAGGAGTATTTGAAAAATCGAGTTTACAAATTCCATTTTTTTCATCCAATCTATTTAAAGTTTCGCTTTATTTGCTTTGTTTCATAATAGCATTATTTTTCTAAATTGCTAGTCTATATATTTTCTTTCAAAAACAGGATTTCATAATCTTGTTCTTATTTGTTTTTTAGGAGCATGTATTTTTTATAGAATGATGAGCGCAGCAACAGCTGTTACGAGAACATTAGTACCAGATATAACTACTTTTCCTTTCTTTAGAGAATCTGTAACGATCTTTTATTTTTATTCATTTTCACTTTATTTGTCGGATTTATTATTTTTGTGAGTGGTAAGATGATGAAATCATCTTTTTCTTACCGATATTACTATGGATAGTTACAACTTATATAGGAATTAGTATCATTGTAGCTATATTAAAACTAGACAGCGGCGGACTAGATCCTGTTTACACACTTATTATCGCAAATGTTTTAATCGGAATTGCAACGTGGATTGTACTTTGGTCTTACATTAGAACGATAATTCAAGCATTTACAGGAGTATTCACAGGCCTTTAATGAAAAGGTGGCTGAATGTATGTACAAAGCATGGGAATCGGATTGAAGACGGTGTACAATTTTGTCAAAACTGCGGGATGAAGAGGGAAAGTCCTGTAATAAAGAAAAAGATGAGCAGTGGTACAACAATTGGTATTACACTTTTTGCAATACTTGTTATAGCGATTGTTGGATTGTACTTGTATGGATCATCGTATTATACGTAGGTGGCACAAGTAGATTAGATGATTACTATTTTGCAAGAGAAGGGCGGAGAGTAATTACCTGAAATTGTCACGACAGATAATCCGTCGGTTATTGTAACGAGAGAGTGGGTAACGCCTCTATTTTCATAATGAGATAACCAAGCGCGAGCACTGTATAAAGTTGCATTAACGGAAAATTCAGGGGGGTCTCGGTTCTATCGGTTCCTCTGGAAGCTGGACGAAAAGACCGGCGCACATGTATGTTTTACCTACTTTCAATATTTACTGTTATAGCATATTAAACATGTTGTTTATAAGACACGACAGTTACCTATTTAAACATAGTCTTGTGCACTAAATTTGTAGATGAAATTCTCTTTCTTTACAATGGAAGTAGGTGTTATTTCTATAAAATATGGAAATCGTAAAGAGTATGTAAAAAAAGAAGGAGTGGTAAAGTGAACTATGTCATTATTGGCGGGGATGCAGCAGGTATGAGCGCAGCGATGCAAATTGTTAGAAACGATGAAACTGCACAGGTTGTTACGTTAGAAAAAGGTGAAATCTATTCATACGCTCAGTGTGGATTACCTTATGTCATTAGCGGCGTCATCACTTCAACTGAAAAATTAGTTGCACGCAATGTGAAGACGTTTCGTGATGCGTACGGAATTGATGCGAAAGTGCGTCATGAAGTAACGAAAGTAGATACGGAAAAGAAAATTGTGTACGCAGAGCATACGAAGACGAAAGATGTTTTTGAATTTTCATATGACCGTTTATTGATTGCAACTGGAGTGCGTCCCGTTATGCCAGAATGGGAAGGACGAGAGTTACAAGGTATTCACCTTTTAAAAACAATTCCTGACGCTGAGCGCATATTACATACACTAGAAACGAATAAAGTTGAAGATGTAACCATTATTGGTGGCGGTGCGATTGGACTTGAGATGGCGGAGACATTCGTTGAGCTAGGTAAAAGAGTACGCATGATAGAAAGAAACGACCATATCGGTACGATTTATGATGCAGATATGGCAGAGTATATACATAAAGAAGCGGATAAACATCATATTGAAATTTTAACGAATGAAAATGTAAAAGCATTTAAAGGGAATGAACGGGTAGAACAAGTCGAAACGGATAAAGGCACGTATAAAGCAGATCTTGTTTTAATATCTGTTGGAGTAAGACCAAATACTGATTTTCTTGAAGGAACAAATATACGTACAAATCATAAAGGGGCAATCGAGGTAAATGCATATATGCAAACGAATGTACAAGACGTATATGCAGCAGGAGATTGTGCAACACATTATCACATTATAAAAGAAATCCATGACCATATTCCAATTGGAACGACTGCAAATAAACAAGGTCGACTTGCCGGACTCAATATGGTTGATAAACGAAGAGCATTTAAAGGTACGTTAGGTACAGGCATTATTAAATTTATGAATCTTACGTTAGCGAGAACGGGTTTAAATGAAAAAGAAGCGAGCGGATTAAATATCCCGTATAAAACGGTCAAATTAGATTCAACAAATATGGCGGGATATTATCCAAGTGCCAAACCGCTATACTTGAAATTACTATATCACTCCGATACGAAACAATTGTTAGGCGGACAAGTAATTGGGGAAGAAGGCGTAGATAAACGTATTGATGTGATCGCGATGGCTCTATTTAATAAAATGAACATTCACGATTTAGAAGATGTTGATTTAAGTTACGCACCACCATACAACAGCGTTTGGGATCCAATTCAGCAAGCGGCAAGGAGAGCAGAATAGCACTTTTTAAGTGCTATTTTTAGTTAAAGGGGGATACTCTTTGTTGTTGAATAGTAAAGGTTGGAAAGTATGTACATATAATGAAGCTGGTGCATATTATACTCATTTCACTTTTTATAAATTAAATCCTTTAAAAAAGCACGCCGTCTATCGGCGTGCTTCTAATTATGCAAAGACCCTTTTAGCCAATTGCGTGCCCGATACGCCCCAACAGGAACTTGAATGAGTGACGTTTCATTTCCGGCATCTATCCCGTATAATTGATTACATGAATTTGTATCAAAACTGAGTAACGGATGCCCGCCCATCCCCATAGCAGCCGCAGCAAAAACGAGTTTATGAACGAGTATACCAGCTTCCATTTGGTGAATTCGGTATCCCCTATAACCTAATGTATTTGTATAGTAATCTTTCTTTCCGACTACATGCAAGCAAAGTGGTACTTGAAAAAGATTTACGTTATCCATTGTCATACTGGATTGAAGGGGATAACGAAGGTCTCCGTACCGAATAGGTTGTATGGAATGTGTTTTACTGTTATAAGCGTAAGCACCGTTTTCTATGTTTTTTCCGTTATAAAAACATCCATATAATGAGACCCGCGCATTTTCACTTACATACTTGCCATCAAGGTCGTTGTAATAAGGGAAGGAGAGGCTTGCTTCTTGTAGTAAGGTAGCGAGCTCGACAGCATCCCATTTCGTTAAAATAAAGTCAGCGTTAGGTGAATACCGTTTTTTACAAAGTTGTAAGAAATCATACGATAAACGGTTTACTTTCGGTAGCTGTATAGCATGAGTGCTATGTTGATATTGTTCTTCATGATTTAATATTTGGAAGCATTCTGTCGATTCGATCATAGATGCTTCATTTATTTTTGCTATCATCGGATATTCATCCATATGTTTTGAGCGAACGAAATATTCATGTGCTAACGATGGAATTTGCTGCAACAAGTCATGAGAAGTAATAGTTTTATTTTCACGGTAATCATCGTGAAACCAATCTGTATTTGGTTCTACACTTAAAGGAATAACAGCATACACACTTTCTTCGTCTTCTGATAGTCCGAGTAAATGATTCATTGCCCGGTCTAGAAATTGAAAGTATACTCCATTCGTATAACCGAACTGTTTTGCACATTCTAGTAATTGCCCAATGAGAACACCGCTATCTAATCCTTGAAGACGATACGAAAAATTATTGTATTTAAAGAAGTTTTTCCAAAACATAGTCGATATAAATGCAGCGCCAAAACAAGAATGTATGTTACAGCGATTGCCGAGTGCTTCTGTAAGATAAGAATCGAAATTTCCTTCGCGAAGTAAGATAAGTCGGTGATGCGCGGCATCGTAATGGTAAATACCTTCTGGATAATAATCAATCTTTAAATATATATACAATTCATTCGGATATAAAGCGCCGCCGGAAGGGATAGCTCTCCGAAATAAATTTCTCTCGCTAGTTAGCTGACATAATTGGGTTAAACCAAATGAGTACCAAAGGTAATGACCAATCTCATCCAAAGTAGGTGTAGTAGAAGAGTTCGGCAAAGATAATGGGATTTCTAAAGAGAGAGGGAGGACAGGGACATTTCGATATAATTTATAAGGGAGCGGCGCGTCTTCCCAGTTCACCTCATGATTCGGCATAATTTCATCAATAGAGAAATGGAGATGATGTAAAAAAGTATCTAGCTGCATGAAATCCCTCCTTTACTATGGAAACGGATGCGGATGTGGATTTAATCTTTCATTTGTTAAAGGTTCGTTTGTATATCCAAGTGTCATTGGTACGGTATACACTCTATCTAGACCTGTAACCCGAGTGAGATGATGACCGAACGTCATCGGTAGCATGCCTGGAATAATGACTTTTACACAATGTAATCCGTTCTTTTCTATAAGGGGGACGGTTTGATCTACAACGATTACTTCGAGTCCGGATTGATGCAAACGATTTAAAAGTTGATGAAGATCGGATGTCAAATCCATATCAAATGATTGTAATGGATGTATTTCTTGGAACGTTTGCAAGTGGGCGTCGTCACGTAAAAGGAAGTGCAGACGTTCTTCCGCTTCTTTCAATCCGTACAGCATACTATGGTCTTCCATTTTATGAACGAGATAAGGATCTTGTAAGCAGTTTTCGTAATGCTCCCTTTTTTGTTCAATGTCATCGTCTGTTATAAGTAACATGCCTGCTATTTCGTGAATCGCACTCTTTAGAGCTCGAACCGGGTCTAAATGAGCACCTCCTGCACAAACAACGTTCATTCCATTTTCACGCGTATTTTTCGCAATGACCCATAGGCTCGGGATGCCGTGTTCCATCGTCGCATTAAAAGCGTGTAATTCATATCCGGTAATCGTGCGTAACCGCTGGATCATTAATTGTAATTCCGTATCATTTGCTGAACTAAGATCAAGACGGGGAAGAGGTAATTCAGCATACCAAGTGAGCAAAAAGGCGTCACGCTCTACAATTTCTAAAATGCCGTGAAAAATTGCTTCTTCTAAACTACCACCAATTGCACAACCATTTGATGTTTCATATACGAAAGCATCTCTATGACCGAGGCTATAATAAGCAATTGATTCTGGAACTAAAAGTGGCTTGTTTTGTGATAAAGAATAGCCCCATACCCAGTTTTGCTCATAATCAGGATCGAACGGCTTAAATGGAAAACTATCACGATTGTAATGTTCATTTGTATGTACACCGAGTGTGAGAGGATTCAGTGCAATATCCTCTAGCTCACGAAAACTGCCGTGTACATTTGTCTTTTTTCCTCGAGGCGACATACCGCAATACCGTTCTAAACCTTCTAAAATAGCAGTTGATTCACTCATTGCAAATGAATGAGTTCGGCCGGCAACACCTTCATTTCCGAACAGTAGCGGCATGTTTATAATGACATCAGCAAATGGTAATAAAGAATGTTGCATTTTTCCGTTCAAAATACCAACTCGATAATCTAAATAATCTCTCGTTAAAAATGTATTTAGCTCATGGATGGAACGACAGCGATACGTTTCAGCACTTGTTTTTAAGCTCGGTTGTAAAGAAAGCTCCGCTGCATCTGCAGTATCGTCAGGTAAATTACTACATGCAGGACAGAGGGGATCTGGAAGAAAAGAATGCCGAGTACATTGTAACGTTTGTAAGTTTAGTAAAATAAGTTCATTTTCTAAAGAAGAATGGTTATGAGTTAATATCTTCTCTGTTTCTGCACGAATAAGATGACACATTTGTAACATGCCATTTTGGGTGGCACGTACATCACGCCTCGTCACAGTATCTGCTTTAAACGCATATTTTCGCTGTAGTTCCCACATTTCTTGTTGATCAAAGCCAGCTATAAAACGGCGTCCATCAGAGCAGTGGGAACAGCCAGTTGCAAGTGGATGAATGTAAGGACCGATAACACCTTCACCAAATGAAGTAAACCCGCGAAGCCAAGAAATATGATTGGAACGAAAGATAAGCTCAGCATCATGATGAATAGTAGAAGGAGAGCCGTCATGTAATACGAGAGCGAGGTGAATATTTTCAGGGAGCTCTTCTGTAATAGTATGTTGGCGAATGATGGAATATTGTTTGCCTAATTCATCATGTACATAGTCTGCAAGTAGGCCATCTCCTATAAGCAGTATATTTTGAGTCATAGACCGTCCTCCTTTGCAATTAATACCCCATACACACCATCTAAGTTTTCTTTCAAAAATGATTCAATTGCTAAATCAAATACAAATGGATAAAAATTATGTTCCGCTAAATGTTGCAAGGCTATTTGTAAAGACTGTACACTTGGACATTCTTCTTCCGCTTGTATTTCTACTCTAAAAGAATCCGTGTCATACAAAATAATAGATGATTCGGGCAAAATATTAGCCCTGTAAGGCGCCTCTTCATTTTGAATGTGGAGAAGTGATAGTTGTAGTGCGTTTCTTAACGCTAACGTCATATTAATATTAGATGCGCCATACCATCTATCATTTACACCGATCCAAACGACAGGAAAAATGAGAATCTCTTCACCCATTGCTATTTTAGGTGTTTCATGAATTGTAGAGAGGGCATCGTAATAAAACCTACAATGTTTATCATGAATGTCAGTTAAGTCAATCGTTGTAAGTTCTTCTAGCGTATGTGACTGCCGCTCATATAGTTTATTGCTTAAATGTTGTTGTAGCGCCCGGTATACCCCTTCTGTCATCGTTTCCCCTGCGCCGATACCGATATCGTCATATTCAGGAATAAGGCGGTGAATGATTTCTGCTACATATGTTTCAATTCCCGTTAAACCAGCTTCTCGGCGCGCTTCATTATGGGTCAATCCGCCACAAGTCATAAGAGGTAGGAGGGAAGCAGGGCCATCTGATAGTGGAGTAGCTACTTGAATATTGCATTGTGATAAAGGTAATTGATATAGATCTTGTTCATCCCACAAATGGAATATACCAGCTTCTTTAGAAGTTAATGAGTCGAAAAAACGGAATAATTCAGTTGAAGTATGTTGGTTGGATCGATGCTCAAGTTTTTCAGAAAGATTTTCTACTGTATCAATTGTAAAACTTTCATCAGTTGCAAGAGGGTGTTTTATAAAAGGATGCCATGTTCCTTCAAGTGTTTCATAGTTTAATAAGAAGAATTGTGGTTCCTTTTCTCGATAGGAATCATCAGCGACATGCTTAAATAATTCAAAAACGATTATATTTGCTAACATTGCAGATGTAATTGATGAAAATGACGTTGATGGATTTTCATTTTGTAAAGTAGTTTCATGTAGCCGATGCCAAGCGGATTCCCAGCATTCTTCACGATCAACTGTTACGACAGGACCAGCCAAACCAAAATTTGATAAACAAATAGCTGGTATGAAGTTCTTCCCAATTTCTCTACAAATAGTGTGAACTGCTCGTAAACTTTCAATATCTCCATTTTGAGAAACGTACAAAATCCAGTCGAAAGGATCGAATACTTCATGTAAAGATCGATCAATTGTAGTATCTATTTCCTGAATCAGCACACTGTCATCACCTTCATATGCACGTTCTATTAGCTCATTAATTCGGTCATAGTTTGTTTCAGCACGATTTGTAACGAGGTAATGAAATGTAGGTAAACCAGATTCTAGTAAAGAAGCAACTAAGGAAGTAAGCATATCTCCAGAACCAATTATTAATACATTCGCCGCACGGTACGTTTCAAATTTTAAGGCACCTGAATGAGAATCGGCTTCTAAAAACTCAATTTGCGAAGCGTACCTGTCGAGTAATACGTTGTTTAGTTCATGAGGAGCATCTTGACTTGCATCACGAACGAAACCATTTTCATATAAAATCTCTCCAATTTCAAATACACGATTTTGATAAGGGAGAGGGAGACCATCTGTTATTTCTGTTAAAGAATAATTACCGTTAAACATCGGCATTAATTTTTCAATCCAGTCATAAATTCCATCACCGTCCATGCGAAATGAACTGGCGTTATTTCGAAAATAAACACCCCCGTTTGAATCGGGGAGGAAGAAAGTATCCTTATTTGCTTTCAGTTTTGCATGAGCTGGAAGGTTACTCATTTTAATCCTCCTTACGTTTTAGGCATACATTATTAGCTTATGTCATGTGATTTGTCCCTTATGAACGTAATAAAAAAAGGTTGTAGAATGGTTTATTCTACAACCTTTAATAGACTTTTACTCTATTAACCTTCTAATAATAATGATTTTGGATCTTCAAGCATGTCTTTAACAGCAACAAGGAAGCTAACCGCTTCTTTACCATCAACAATACGGTGATCGTAAGATAAAGCGATGTACATCATTGGACGGTTTTCCATACGCTCATCATCAATTGCAACTGGGCGTACTTGGATTTTATGCATACCTAAAATACCAACTTGAGGGCTATTTAGGATTGGCGTTGACATTAGAGAACCGAACACACCACCATTTGTAATTGTAAATGTGCCACCTTGTAGTTCTTTTAATGAAAGTTTGTTATCGCGTGCTTTTTTACCTAATTCACGAATTTCGCTTTCGATTTCAGCGAAGTTTAATTGGTTCGCATCGCGTACAACCGGAACAACTAATCCATCTGGAGCTGCTACTGCAATACCGATATCATAGAATTTTTTAATGATAAGCTCGTCGCCTTGAATTTCAGCATTTAATAATGGGAATTGTTTTAATGCTGCAACAACTGCTTTTGTGAAGAATGACATGAAGCCGAGACGTACATCATGTTTTTTCTCGAAAGCATCTTTACGTTCTTTACGTAATTCCATGATTGCAGTCATATCAACTTCGTTAAATGTTGTTAACATTGCAGAAGTTTGTTGAACTTCTACAAGACGTTTTGCAATTGTTTGACGGCGGCGGGACATTTTCACGCGCTCAACTGGTTTTTCGAATTCAGTTTTTACAACTGGAGCAGGAGTTGGGCTTTTTGGAGCAGCTGGTGCTTCTTTTGGTGCTGCAGCATGAGCTTGTACATCGTGTGGTCTCACACGTCCAAGTGGATCTGTGCTACGTACGTCGTTTAAGTCGATTCCTAATTCACGAGCCATTTTTCTAGCAGCCGGTGATGCGATAGGACGGTTCGTATTTGGTAAACTTTGCAGAGTCGTAGCTTGTTCAGCGTTTTGAGCCACAGCTTTCGGTGCTTCAGACGTCTCTTGTTTTGGTTGCTCAGTAGCTGTAGCAGGTGTACTTACTGCAACGGATGCGCCATTTGCATCTAAAATCGCGATAGTTGCGCCAACTTCAACTGTATCCCCAGGTTCACCTAGTAACTTCGATACAATACCTGAATCTTCTGCAATGATTTCTACATTGACTTTATCAGTCTCAAGCTCAACAACGCTGCCACCTTTCTGAACTTTGTCGCCCACGTTGATAAGCCATTGTGAAATAGTTCCTTCGGTAATAGATTCTGCAAGCTCAGGTACTTTAATTTCGATCATTTTAAATGTCCTCCCCTTATTTGCCTAACGGTGTGTTTTTTCTTCTTTTAACTTCGATAATCTCCATTTGTTAGCCTGAACTTGGACAGGTATTCTGTCCAAGGCAAGCTAGAAACTGTATGTTTTAATTGCTGTAAACTTCAATTTCTTGTTTATCTTGACGGAAGTTATACATCACATCTAAAGCGTGTGCAACAATTAGTTCTTGCTCAGCTTTGTGAGCGAATGGATCGCCACCAGATGGGCTAGAACGATCTGGGCGTCCAATGTAACCTGTTTTCACTTTGCCTTCAGCTAGTTCGAACAGAATTGGAGCCATGTAATGCCATGCGCCCATATTACGAGGTTCTTCTTGAACCCAAATGATTTCTTCTAAGTTTTTAAAGCGTTTAATAATAGATTGAACTTTTTCAGCAGGGAATGGGTACAACTGTTCAATACGAATGATATGAACTTCATCTAAGTTGTACTCATGCTTACCAGATTCGATTTCTGCAGCTAAGTCAATCGCCATTTTACCTGTACTTAAAACAAGACGTTTTACTTTATTTGGTTTTGTACCAAGGTTTTCTTGTTCTAAAGCAGGTTGGAAACGTCCTTCGCTTAACTGACTAGCAGTTGAAAGTGTAAGTGGGTGACGTAATAAGCTCTTCGGCGTCATAAGTACTAATGGTCGAACAGCTTCTGTTCCTAAGATAGATGCTTGACGACGCAAGATATGGAAGTATTGTGCCGCACTTGTTAAGTTTGCAACTGTCCAGTTGTTCTCAGCAGCTAACTGTAAGAAACGTTCAGGACGTGCGCTAGAATGCTCTGGTCCCTGACCTTCATAACCGTGTGGTAATAGAAGAACTAAACCAGATTTTTGACCCCATTTTGCTCTTCCTGCTGAAACATATTGATCAAATAATGCTTGTGCAGTATTTGAGAAGTCACCATATTGCGCTTCCCACATAACAAGAGTTTCCGGAGCGAATACGTTATACCCATATTCATAACCAACAACTGCAGCCTCTGATAACGGGCTGTTATGAACAGAGAATGAAGCATTAATGTTTGGTAAACGATGTAATGGTGAATATGTTTCATTCGTTTCTGTATCGTGTAATACGATATGACGATGTGCGAATGTGCCACGCTGTGAATCTTGACCAGTTAAACGAATTGGCGTACCTTCTTGTAAAATAGAAGCGAATGCTAACGATTCAGCAAGTGCCCATTCAATTTTACCGTTCTCTTCAAGGGCATCTTTACGGCGTTCAAGAATTTTCTTCACTTTCGGATATACGTTAAATCCTTCAGGCCAAGATAATAAACCTTCATTAATGGCACGAAGTGAGTCAAGCTCAATACCAGTATCAATTGGCTGAATACCTTTTGCAACAACATCTGGCACTTTAACGTGGATTGTTGCATCGCTCGTATCAGCTGGTGGTACTTGTGCATACTCAGTTTTTAATTGCTCTTGTATAAACTGTGTAATTGTTTCAACCTCATCTGCATTGAGAACACCAGCAGCTTGTAATTGATCTGCATAAATTGCTCTTACAGTTGGGTGATTTTTAATTTTTTTGTACACTTGTGGTTGCGTAACTGCTGGGTCATCCATTTCGTTATGACCATATCGGCGGTAACCGATTAAATCGATTAAAAAGTCTTTTTTGAACAACATGCGGTATTGAATCGCAAGGTTAGCAGCAGCAAGACAAGCTTCTGGATCATCAGCGTTCACGTGAACAATTGGAATATCAAATCCTTTTGCAAGGTCACTTGAATATTTCGTAGAACGAGAGTCATAGCTATCAGTCGTAAAACCAACTGCATTGTTTGCAATAACGTGAATTGTTCCGCCCGTTTGGTATGCATTTAATCTGCTTAAGTTGAGTGTCTCAGATACAATACCTTGACCAGGGAATGCAGCATCACCATGGACTAAAATTACGAATGACTTTGAAGTATCTTGTTCTGGAAGACCAGATTTTTTACGGTTCTCTTGAGCCGCACGTGCGAAACCTTCAACGACAGGATTAACGAACTCAAGATGACTTGGGTTATTTGCTAGAGTAACGCGAGTGCGAATTTCTTCATTACTAACGACTTGTTCTCTACCTAAATGGTATTTCACGTCACCAGTCCAGCCAGTACTTGCTTTTACGCCGTCTATTTTTGCATGTTTGAATTCAGCAAACATGTGACTATATGGTTTTTCTAATACGTGAGCAAGTACGCTTAGCCGACCGCGGTGAGCCATACCAATCATGACATCTTCTACGCCGTTTTTAGCACTTTCTAGAACAATTTCATCTAATACAGGTACAAGCATATCAACGCCCTCGATAGAGAAACGCTTTTGACCAACGAATGTTTTATGCAAGAATTGCTCGAAACCTTCAACAGCTGTTAAACGTTTTAAAAGAGCAGTTCGTTTTTTATTTGATAACGGTTGACGCAATGAATTTGATTCCACCATTTGATGCAACCACGCGCGTTCTTCACTATCTTGTATATGTGAGAATTCATAAGCTAAAGATTGTGTATACACTTCTTTTAATCTATGAATTACATCAAATGCAGTGTGAATACCCTCTGGTGCATCTTGCCATACTGTTCTTGATGGAATCGCTTTCAAATCCGCATCACTCAGTTCGTTCATTGCTTTCTCAAGAAGAGATTGTCCATTTGCAGCATCTTCCATTGGATTAATGTGAGCCAACGTATGCCCGAAAGAACGAATCTGTTCAACAAGTTGAACGACCTTAAGAATCTTTTCAATGTTCCCTGTGTTTTGAGGAGAAAAATGTGCTGCTGTGTTGTCCCCTGTTACGACATCATCTTGAAACGAAGGAGCTCCAAAAATTTCAAAAAGCTCTTGTAATTCCGGATCAACAGAACCTGCTCCAGTTACGTAAAGATCATACTGTTCAATCACGTAACCAAGGTTCGGACCGTAGAACTTGGCCCAAGGGTTTGTCGTTGTATTCTTCCTCGTCATTTGTTTAAACCTCCCAATGCATATCATCCTTTTTCCATACAAAAGGTGCATTTTGCTCTTTTCAATAATTGATGAACCAATAATCAATGTAAATGTTTTCTTTACCCTTATGTTATTACAATAATTTACATAATGCCAAACACTATTACTTATCTGTTTTGTAAAAAAACATTCACAATAACTTATCACCCAAGTTACTCTTTCATGTTATAAAGTAATTTTACAGAAAAATGGGGTGGATATATTTAGTGTACCTATACTAACAACTATAATTGTTGTATTTAAATATAGTCATAATAGTTAGAATGTTTTGATAAAATGAGTTTGGATTATGTATATTGAAATAATAAGCGCTTTCATTAATATTATACAACAATATAATGGAATATAGTATAAAAAATAAAAAATTATGAATTTATCATAAACTTCATTTCGATAGTGTTAAATATTGAAAGGAAAATAAAGGATTTCTACAAAAAAAGTGGCTAAACATAAAAAATGCTTCATAACCCGTTAGTTTCTATAAATATGCTGAAAAACACCGTAAAACCAATAACGGATTTCACTCAATAAAGAGGGGAATGAAATATTTTAAAAGGATAAAACGAATAGGGAGATATTAAATTTTCACAAAAGTGGAGAGGAGATATAGTAACGGATATATACATTGTTCCATGTTTCATTACAAAATAGACGTGTTGAAATTGAAAAAGTTTCTTCTATATTAAAGAAAAAGACGAGCGAATGAAGCTCATTCGTTATAAAGGAATGTTCGTGACCTTTTTTGCATTAACAGCGTATTATCTTCTTTTCTCTCTCGGCTTAAACTTAAAAATACTTACACTATCTGCTACTGAACTATTGAACATACTAATGGCACTTACGATGAGTACAGTTTTTATCTCATTTGTTGTTTTATCGAAAAGGTATTAAGATGGAAGAGGGAAAGGAAGATTAACATATGCAAATGATGTATGCTTTTGGCATTGGGCTTGTATTATTTTTAGCCGTATTTTTATTTATTCGTAAAGACGTTCAAGGTGGGACGTTAACGAAAAGAGGCTTCTATAAACTAATTGGATGTTTAGTCGTTATGTTTATAGCGATTATCGTGTTGATCGTATTAATAAATCAGTCACTGTAGAATTGAAAAATGGAACCTTACTTTGGTAAGGTTTTTTTTGAGGGGGGATAAATCTAAAAATCCCCATAAAAACCATTTGTTATATATAATCCAATAAAATAATAGGTAAAGAGAATAGTATATGAATAAAAAAGATATCTTCTTTTTATTAACATGTCTATTATTCGTAGCTAGTGTCACTTATATAATATGTAACAAACGAGAACAAGTACCACCTATATTAGTATGGGACGAGCAAGAATACTATGTTACGAATGAACCTGCTAAAGCAGAAGAGGTCGGACAAAGGCTGGGCGAAGTTATGCCAATGGCCTTCGCTAGTGCTTTTAGTGAAGATAAAGAGCAATCTGAAAAAACAATGACATCAGCGGTCATTAAACACTTATCAGATAAAGATGCAACAATGGCAACTCGCGAAGTTACATTGAACTTAAAGAAAGACAAGGATGACGACTACAAAATCGTTTCTGACAATAACTTGAAAGAAGTGTTATTTGCGAATGTGAAATCTTTGGAGAGGATGTTTGGTAGGAAGTGATTGACTATGGAAGATTTTTAGTTTTGCTAAGGATTGACTTGAATAAAAAGAGATACTATATCACCTAGTATGTTGATACAGTGTCTCTTTTTTATGACCCCGACTGGGTTCGAACCAGCGACCTCCACCCTGTCAAGGTGGGAGACCAATTTATTCACGTTCCTTATAGCGGTTAAACCGTTGATATAACTGTATCTTAAACTGCTTTTGATAATTTGTACAATGATTTTTAACCTTAACACTCTACTATAGGGTATCTCTAACACTTATTCATATTGCTTACTGTAGGAAGGAGTAACAGAACGATAATTTCTGCACTATATTAGAGCTTTTTCTTCCTTCGTTTTGGGAATTACTGCATTAAAACAATGCGAAGATTTCTTTTGTTTTCAGTAATTTTTGCACTGAAAAAGATCGTGGATTACCGAGTATAGAAAAAACATAGTGAAACTAAATAAAGATAGAAATAGGTAGTCGCTACCGCTCTATCCTATCTATTTTCGCTCACGCTCTTCTGTTGTTCGCTTCGCTTACTACCTCACTCTATTCGGTTGGGCTTCGCTCTTCCATTACAGAAACTTTTTCTTCAAAAGAAATTATTTTAAGTGGTCTTATAAACGAAAGGAGGGAAGAAAAAGTTGAAAAATATTCTTAAAAGAGAAACTTTCTCTCTTATCACAAATTCAAACTAAAGTCAATAGTTATGTAGCATATAAATGGACGAAAACTAAAAAATATGGTATAATAATTATAAGGTCAAGGGGTTTGCTTGATTGAAAAATAAATATGAATTAATTCAGGAGGAGGATAAGCAGTGAAGGCTTGTATAATTTAAGTCCTTGTATTCTTTTATAAGAGAACAAGGACTAGAAAAAATAAATGCAAGGGATATAAAGCAAACGTGACCCATAGTCATGTTTTTTTTTATTTCATCAAAAAGTGAACATATTCGTTACAAAAGGAGGAATTGAAAATGAATTTAGAACAATACTTCTTCTGCTATTCAACAAATTTACTTGAGTTTTTACGTTTTGAAAAAGGACAAAGGTTTATTTGTACCGCATTTCATGATAAAACAATGAAACGCTTTTGGCTTTTTGAAAGAACAGAAGAATTAAATCAATTTTTAGTTGAGTATACTGAGCGTGGAAAGGCTTTAGGTTTACTCACAATCTAGGTTATGGATAAGTAGTTAAATTAAAGGAGTTAATTAAATTGAAAATGAGCAAGAAAAAAAGTTATGCAATTATTCCAAATGTGGCATTTGGTTTTAGTACAAAGTACCATTTAAATAAAGATGAGTTTATGATGTTTGCACACCTCCAATTTATGAAACAAATAGGTTTAGAAAATACGACAGTCACAATGATAGATATGTTGGTTAAAGGTCTTAAGTGGGAGACAAGCACTAAATATCGGGATAAAAAGAGAGTAGTCGATGCTCTTGAAGGTTTGCTAACCAAAGGATACATAACAATTGAACGTGATGGTAAAATCTTAAAAGATATTTTAGTCATTACTATTAATAAAGAGATGGAAAAACTTGAAGCAGAGACTAAAGTTGAATGGAAAGAAAATCCTTTCATTTGGAAAGGTTTTACGCAAGTTTCTTATGACAAATACAATCTAGCAGAGAATAATGGTTATTACTTTATGGCTATTTCTTATATAACGTGGCGAAATAATGCTAAACATACATGGAGAATCTCAATAAAAGAATGGGAAGGCATATTTGGTGTAACTGATAAAACAGCAAGAGGAATCCTTGTTGGCTGTGAAAAATTCATAACTAAAATTAGTGGCAGTTATTATCGAGATGAAGCAGGTCAACTTAAACAAGAAGCAAATCAATACACAATGCAAACTTCATCAGTCAAAATTGATATCCAGAAAATTACAAATGAAACAGTTGTAGAAACAGCACTTAATAAAGCATTCGAAAAAATTACAGATATAAAAATTAAATTAGATATTAACCTATTTAATCAAATCTTCGACAAGAACACTAAATGGAAATTCAACGGGTACAAAGCATGGAAAGAAACAACCTGCCAATTCGTTAAAGAAGGCGGTCAAAAGAAAATTGATGCGATGAAAGCGAGTAAAAACAAGGTTGCAGGGGAGGTTGCGGAAAGATTAGAAAGGGAATATCAAAAGCATATTTTAGAACAAAAACAACAAAATGAGCAAATAGAAAAACAAATAGTAAGGCATGAGAATATGTGGGGAACCGATGAAGGATTTATATCTTCTTATGTAAAAAAAGAAAAATCTAATAATGATATTACAGATTTTTTAGATGATTAAACAGAATTGAATTAAAAAAGTAATGGGTTATAATTTCCAAAGCTGAGTTTTTGGATATTGGATT
This sequence comes from Bacillus cereus, assembly GCA_002578045.1. Classification (GTDB taxonomy): domain Bacteria; phylum Bacillota; class Bacilli; order Bacillales; family Bacillaceae_G; genus Bacillus_A; species Bacillus_A cereus_AK. The sequence goes on along the minus strand of NUMR01000007.1, from coordinate 107,276 downwards.
AATTTTAAGTTAATTAACATGAGAACACAAACCCATGTAAAAGAAAACTTAATGCTAATCGAGCATTCAAACATAAAGGATTTTAACGTAAATTTATTAAAACATAGAACCTCAGAACCTGTAAGGTTTCAAAATGTATAAAAATAAATTTTTATTAAGTAAATCAAAGGAAATTAGAGCGGTTTTTTACCTTTTTTTATAATGTATGTAGGAGTGTTAGTTATGCCAAAAAGAAAGTATGATTTAACAGGAAAAAAGTTTAAGATGTTTACAGTTTTAGAACTCAGTAATGAGAAAGATAAGAATGGAAAGAAGAAATGGAAGTGTCAATGTGAGTGCGGAGAAATTAGATATATCTTAGCACAAGATTTAATGCAAGAAAAAGGACAGAAGAGTTGTGGTTGTATTGTCAAGGACAGAGTGAGAGAAGCTCAGACAACCCATGGCATGTCAAAGCACAGGCTATATGGAATATGGGATGCAATGAAAGGTAGATGTTATAGGGAGACGCATGAAAGTTACATGTACTATGGTGGTCGTGGTATTAAAGTTTGCGAAGAGTGAAAAAATTCCTTTGAAAACTTTATGAATTGGGCATTATCTAATGGTTATAAAGATGATTTAACCATTGACAGAATCGATGTTAATGGAAATTACGAACCTTCAAATTGCAAATGGGAGACTATGAAAGAACAAGCTAATAATAGAAGACCACACAAAAGAAAGAATGTAAAACAAATAACATTTGACGAGAAAACAATGTCTTTGGATGATTGGTCAAAAGAAACAGGAATTAATGTATGCACATTAAGACAAAGAATTAATAATGGTTGGAGTATTGAGAAAGCATTAACCACCCCCGCAAGAAAGAAATAAAAGAAACCGTCAGAGGGTGGTTATTTAAGCTAGAAACGTAAAAGGCTACGATTGAAAATAAAGTGGTAAAATATGCAGTTGAATACGCCAATTATGTAGAAAATCCTCAAAGATAAGTTATGCTGTAGCAAGGAGTGGTGATAGTACAATAAGGACATATAAAAGGATTGACGTACAAGTCATTCCTTTTTTTGATGTGAAAATCAAAAGAGCATATTTTATTAATTTGCAGTAAATGGGTGAACTATACAATATGCTCTTTTGAGGTGATTTTTAGGGATTGTAATTTCTATATAAAATGGGGTTTTTATGTACAGTGCCCTTACTCATGTTAATAATCTATTGCGTGTGATTTCATTGAAAAACCTGTCAATTGACAGGTTTTTACGTATGAATTGTCGTATAACTAAACAGTATAGATTTACTTATGTTATGTACAATATATTGCTTAATATTATAAGTAAATGTGATTTCAAAACCTGTAGTTGTACAGTGTTTTTTCACAAGTGTTTAAGAAATTAATCAAGCCATTTAATTGTTTGATTGTGTTGTACTGGGCGGAGAGTACAGAGAATGAGGTAAAGGAGTATGGAGCATGGCTGGTTTTCTAATTAGTTATAAGGATATAGATGATCCTAATTTTGGAGAATTTACATATGGAAGTTCCCATGAAGGAAGGCGGTTAAAGACGTTAAATAAGGGGGATATTTTGTTCTTTCATACAATGGTTCATAAAAAACGTTGCATAACTGCATACATTGTTATAGAGATGGTTCTTTCAGTGGAAGAGGCGAGATCGAATAAATTCATAAAAGAAAAGTATAAAAATCCGCATTTACTAAAAGAACAAAATGAAAGAGATGAAGTTATTGTTTTTGGAAACCCTATTTTCTCAAGGGTGCTTGATATGCCTTTACAATTACAAAAATCATTGCTATTACAGTTATCTCGAAAACCAAATTTTAATAATGAACAAACTTATCAAGATTCAATGACTTCTGCATTAAGAACGATGAAAGAATTAAATGATGCCGATATTGATTTGTTGTTATTTCACATTAAAGAATGTCAAAAGAAAAGTTGCTTAACGGATACTTTATTATCTTCGGAGGAGGTTCAACAAGTAAAAGAGTCAGATATTGAAAAGTTTTTAATTCAACAACATCGTTTGTTGGATAGTAATACTGTATTTCTTAAAAATCAATATGTTCTTCCGAGCGGAAAGCGATTAGATATTCTCTTACAAAAATCTGATGGCGGAGGATACATTATTGTGGAAATTAAGAAAGGGGATATTGGAAGAGATGATATTAATCAATTAAAAGGATATATTAAAGAACTAAAAGTCGAGAAAAATACTAAAGAAGTAAAAGGAATTATGGTGTGTAAAGGGGTTTTACCGTATTTCGAAAATGATATTAATTATCTTTCAAGTGAATTGATAGAAATATGTACATATGCATGGAAATTTTCTTTATTAAAGCGTGATAACAGCAATTAGAAGCCCTAATATAACAAATTACATAAATCAAATAAGGATTAAAAGGTGNNCACCTTTTAATCCTTATTTGTATATAGGTACATTTGTTCATGGAATATAAGTGGGGGTTAAATAGATAAGTAAAAATAATAAAGCATGGAGTGCTATAGTACCCATGAATATTTATAGATTAAATATACTTTTCTCTTATACTAATGAAAGCATATCTCTATAATAATCTTCGTAATCTTTCCAGCCAATTATTGAAATTACTTCTTTTGCTAGATTAATTTTATCATCTCCATTCCTGTCAATTTTAATTTCATAATCTCTATTAAGTTGGATAAAACAATCTTTCGTCTTCTGAAATCTATCATTGAAACCTTCTTCGTAATGTAGAGATTGATTACGTCCTTCCCAAATTACAGTTTTTAGGAACTGTGATTTCATTGTTTTGCCGTTTTTACATTGAGTAAAAGGGTTATTGGTACCATGATATGAAATAGAAATGCCTTGTTTAGCAATTTGTAACAACGCACCTGAAAGAGTACTTAAAGACTCATATTTATCTTTGAATCTTTCGGTGTTTTTTTTTAGTTGATTTTCAATTTTAGCTCCTTCTATAAAATGGTAGGTTGCTTGGTCTCTTAGAAACGTTATATCGTCAAGGCCTTTGGTTTGATGCATTTCTTGATCAAGTTTATTGGCTAATGCCTCATTTTCTTTTAATGTCTGAATCAGTTCTTCTAATTCTTTTTCTTCATTGTTAATAATCCTAATTAATTCTTCAGTTGCGTACTTTGTAGACTCTAAATATTTTTTCATTCGTTCTTCAGCTGACAAATCAATTCCCTCCCTAAATATAGAGCAAGTATAATGTTTGTTTAACAATAAATGGTTCATTTTGGTAGTTGGTGATAATAAATTGTCTGTTTTTATAATTAAATATGTGCTTGTGATAGTAAAAGATCTGTACCATGAATAAAAAAGAAATGTTATCTAATAGGTATATATTGAATTGAGGATGATAGGAAACCACTTGATAAAATAAGATTTTTATGTACCAACCCTCCACCCATCTAAAAAATATGCAACGTGTGTTTTTTGAAAAAAACTTGTTAATAAAGGCTTTTATATCTGTGTTACTGTCGAATCTATTTAGAGCATATATAGTAAGAGGGGAAGGGTTATGATTTTTTCCACTTAACTAGATTTTCTATAATTTCAAATATTTTTTCTTGCTCGTCTAAACTAAGTTCTTGCAGTAGATTAATAGTATTTTGATAGGGTAGTGGTTTAGCATTTTTTAAATTAATAGAATTTTTATCTTTAGAAGGTTCAACAAAAGAAAAAAATTCTTCTAATGTAATCTCAAGTGCTTTAGTAATCAAGTTTAGACTTGAAACTGTTAGATTTTTTTCACCACGTTCTACCTGCCCTATGTATGTAGGATGAAAGCCTGCTTTAAATGCTAATTCTTCTTGACTTAATTTTTTACTTTTTCTTAGTATTCGAATTTGTGAACCAATAACACTAATTAGATTGTTCATTTATATTTACACCCCAAAATTAACGTAAACTTTAAAAGTAAACTTTTCGATATACTATTGATATTGTTTTTGTTGGTAAATATACTATAAGTATTATTATAGTTTTTTATTTAAAGGAGTTTGGTAAATATCGTTATTTAATATTTATTAGATTGAATTTTGTTAATTTTTTTATTGTTGGTGTGTAAAATATAATTAGGGGGATTGGAACATGCAAATACAAAATTTAATAAAAAGAAAAGATTTTTGGACAATTTTTATTAGTGCACTAATCGGTTTAATTACTGTGGCATTCATTGTGGGAAATTATATAGAAATGAAGAAAGAAAAAATTAGAATGAAAGAGGTGGAAGAAGAACAAAAACAAGCAGAAGTCATAAAAGAAGAAGAGCAATATTCTTATAATAACACGATATTTAGTAGTGATTGGAATACATTTAAGAATCAATGGTATAATTCGTTAAATAGTAAGAATCGGAATTTAAGTGTTATTAATGATATGGAAGAAAAGCCAAGTGTATTAGGTACTCGATATAATGGACGAATTAGTAACGCTTTATTTGTTAGTGCTGATACACATAAGAACACTCAAAAAATTGGATATGCAGTGGTAATAGGAGCTATAGAAGAAAATAATATGAATAGAAATACGGCGGTTCTTATAGCTGCTGTTAATTTAATTAAAGTGACTGATCCATCACTTACTCTCGAAGAGAGTAACCAAATCGCATTACAGTATTTAGGGTTAGGTGATGGGGTGATTTTACAAAAGGGAAGTCTTTCACATTCGCTTAATGGCATTGTTTATGAGGCAGAATATGAACGAGAAAACGAACGCCTTGGAACATTAACAGTATCGGTTCAAAGAAAATTCTAAATGCAATTAAGTAATAAAACCTCATCTTTTGATGAGGTTTTATTAATGTATCATTTAAGTGTACCCTATTAATACAAAAATAAGTGCTTGATATACTTAGCTTATAATCGTCTCATATACATGTATCAAAATGAAAGGGTGAAATTCATATGAAATATGGTTATGGTCGTGTGTCGTCAGCAGGTCAAAATTTAAGTGTACAGATTAAACGATTACAAGAAGCAGGATGCGACACTATCTTTAAAGAAAAGGTCAGTGGTAGAAAGAAAGAAGATAGAGAGCAGTTTAATCTGCTCCTTGAGACAGTACAAAAAGGTGATACTATTACTGTTACGAAGTTAGATAGGTTTGCCAGAAGTACAAAAGATGCTTTAAACACCATTGAATACTTAAACAACAAAGGTGTTTTCCTTATTGTCTTAAACATGGGTGGAGATAAGATTGATACAAGTACAGTGATTGGAAAATTAATGGTTACTGTCTTATCTGGTATAGCTGAATTTGAAGCTGACATGATTAAGGAAAGGCAATTAGAGGGCATTGAAGAAGCTAAGCATAGAGGTGTCTATAAAGGAAGACCCAAGAAGTACACGAAGAATAACAGAGGTTTACAGTATGCCCTTGAGTTATTCCGCAACAGAGTAACCAATAAGATGACTGTTAAAGAAATTGAAGAGATAACCAAGATAAGCAGGGCAACTCTTTACAGGGCGGTAAGAGAACAGGAAGGTGATGTGGAATAATGAGATAAGATGAATTATCATGTGGAGTATGAGAGGTATAGGGGGGTGCTTATCACCTTTTTGAATGATTTTTATAGTAAATAATGTATAAGCACACCTGCTCCCACAATCTTAGATGAAAAATTTATAATAAATACTTCAAATGTTAAGCTAGTAAATAGTTTCCTAATTTCATGTCGTAGTTATCAATATCTATCTTATTAAAGATAGATCATTTAATAAGGAGAATTTAATTAGTCATAATAGTATTTGATTCATAACCTTTCATTGGACCAAATAAGTCCAACATGTAATAAATTAAGTCATTTTCTGTATATAGATATCTGATGTTTCCATCAATCATAAGTAGAACTATAGCGTGTGTCGTTATTAAGTGTAAAGAATAAGAACCATCTTCGTTTCCCGTAACTAGTAAATTAGAGAGTGCTTCTAGGTCATTACTTATTCTTTGACTAACACTATACCCTCTTAATCGGTTGTTAGGAGTCTCAAACTGATCCTCTTCCGTAAAGAACCAGGCATCATCGAAATCAGGGGTTTTTTTGTAAAAGTCATTAATAAAAGAATAATTTGTGATATCAGTAGGGTATATTTTATGATTTTCCTTAAAGATAAACTGATAGATAAAATAATATAATAATCCTTTTTGAGTAGGTGTAAGATTTTGCACAACAGCTAGACCTTCTTTAAACACAACGTCTTCATCACCATACATACTTCTAATCATTGCATCAATCTGTATAGAGGAAAGGTGAAGAAAAGTTAGTGCATAATCGGGTTCAACTACATATATATTCTGTCTTTTAACAAATTCAGATTCAATCAATCTAATTTTTTCTTTGTTTTTAATTTTGTCGCAACAAAGGACAATATAAAAATCTAAGACATTGTCACCGAACTTATCCATGGTGTCAAAAAATTGTGCTTTTAAATCTTTCAAATAGTCTTTTCTTTTTAAGTCATCTTCAGACTTGATTTGAAAACAGATGTACCTATTTTTATCATTAATAGTTTGTCTAATAATTACGTCTGTACCAGCATCTCGAGGACCTTGTATATCATAAACGATTTTTTTGTATTTTTCGAATGATTCAAAGATCGACTCGAACTTGCCTTGAAACCCTGGGCATAAATGTGCATTATGCTTTTGGTCGGTAAACCAGCTTGTATCCTCTTCCTCACTTCTCTTAATAAACAATAAATCGTAGATAATCTTCTTTATATGTTCCATATTTAAGTATGCACCTCATTAATAATTATTTAGAGTATCTTAATATGCAATTATGTTTACGATATCACATTTTGTAAAACTATTGATATAATTTTAGGAAATGTGCGAATTATTTATGAGAATATTATAATAAAAAAAGAATCTAATTGTTTGGTGGCTGTTGTTATTCAATTGACAGTAAAGATAGTGTAATAAGGACATATAAGGGAGGACGTATACGTCATTCTTTTGATGTAACAACTATCGTTAGAAGTTAACAAGGTATATTTTATTAACTTGTGGTAAAGAGTCTAACCATCCGATGTGCTCTCTTGAGATAATTTTTGCAAGTGTAAAATATATATATAATCGAATTTTTATGTATTCAATTCCCACAACCAAATTAAATATTCACTACGTGTGATTCTAGTGATAAGCCTGTCAATTAAGGTAGATTTACGTTTGAATTATCTAAGTTACTCAACAAACAGGGCAGGATAATTAAATGAGGTATAGTAGGAAAAGCATATCCATAATCAGCATTGTACAATTGCAATAGTTTTAATTAAATTGTCGGCTTATTATGGCTAATTAATTCTAACTCTAAGTAAATGAATAAAGAATTAAGCAGTTTCTCAAATTTATCTTTCACATTCTATTTACATGAACATTAGAAGGTTTAGGAAGTTGATGTAGCATAACTTTTAAGTTTTAATTAATTTAATGTGGTATTTAATTGTTGAAAGAAATAAAAAACCACTCAAAAGTGAGTGGTAGATTAGAAATTAAGTTCAAGAAGTTTAGATTCAGAAGAAGTGTTTTTTCTAGAAAGCTTCTGCCTTTTTAGTTCTCTTTCAGTATCGAAATGAATTTTATCAGCATTTCTAGAATAGCCTAATAAATGTTTATTTATTTCATCTTCAAGTTTTTCATCATCATAATAAAACTGGATATATTGGTTACTACATACTTCAAATTCATCATGATTGCTGTGTTCTATAGTACCACCAAATATATACGAATAGGGATAGGAATCATAATTCTTAATTTCAAAATTACCTAGAATATCTATAAATTGATGTTGCAATCCTTCATAATAGATTCTTGGGTTAGGAATAACGAATGTTACTTGATCAAAAAAGTTTATATGATCCAAATTCTCTTCATGGAATTGATCCGATGTATATTTGAGATTTAGCCATTCATCATATGAAATTTGAGGTGAATAAAATTTCATATAATGAAAATCACAAAGTAATTCTACATTTTGGGCACTAATGATTAAGTTATCATCGTGATACTCAATATTTAGAATTTCCGCTTCTGACATACCAATAGAGATAGAGAACTGGTCCTCACTTAATGTAATATTCATTATTTTCACCTACCTTTTTCTTAATACAATTTGTTTAATTGTATGATTTTCAATGAATTTTCCATTACTAAGACGTGAATGCCAAAAATTAGGGTGGCAATGTTGTTTCTTACTAACGGTTATAAAACCTTTTTTTTCTAAAATTTTTTCAGATGCCATCCAAACTTCCTTGAAGTACGGGTTTGAAATGCTTCCAGTAATTACGATTTGTCCTGCAGTTTTCAGAACATCATATGCTTTAGAGCGAAGTGGATAAAACTTATAAGGACAAAGCATAAATATTAGGTCTATGCTTTCTGGTTCATAAATTTCATCTAAACAATTCGCATCACCATGAATAATATTGTGGGCTTTTGAAAGTTTTATATCAATATTATCAGCATATTCAAATATTTTCTCGCCACAGCCTACATTTAAAACTAACATATAACCCCTCACTTAATTCTTAAAATTCAATTTATTTATAATTATAAATGAAGGGTTTATAATTTTCATTAGTTTTTCCAAAAATACCAATTTTAAATCACAACTGATAAAAAATTTTGATATTTATTATATGCGAGTAGCTTGAAATAAATACACCCGAATTATAAGTTACTATTTATTGGGAGTGAGGATAAATAAAACAAAGACTCTATATGCATTGCAAACCAAGTAAACAACGTTTTACTGTATGACATTACATAAGCCACCAGCAACGATTTAGATGTACTACAAATTTGATTTTAGAAATCAATAATTTATTCTTCTACTATTGGGTGCTTTACTGCAATTAGGAGTAAGAATTTTTTGAGGTTGATGTCCTAATTAAGACAATCAGTTGCAAAAATATTTACTTAATAAGTATAAATATAAAATTATTTATACTTTAATTTATTAATAAATTATTTAAGGAATAGAAGATGTGTAATCATTCAAAGTTAAGGTTTTATACACCATTATTAACAAATAATTCTAAATGTAGTTTATACTATATTAGAGTAGATAATGTATAAATATATACTGATTAAAAAAAATAATATAAGGTGATTGAATTGATTGAAAACAGAGTAGTTAGTGAGGGGTTTATTAGAGATAAATATTTAAATGCAGACGGAGAATGTAAAAGAAATTATTGTCTTACTGAGCAAGAATATCAAGAAATGTTAAATGTTGAAAGACAATTTCAAGCTGACTTATCTGAATTAACATCAGAAGAACTAGTGGTTAAATTAGTGAATACTCCTCCTTCGGAACAAGGTGGAATAGTAGGGATTTCAGGATATTATTTCCAAATGCTCGTTACAATCTATTATATTATCGAACTACAAAGAGGTAAGTGGACTTTTGTATCGATGGAGCACCATGATGATATTGTGCTAGGAAATGAAGAGACGAAAACAGTAAGATTTGTACAAGTGAAAAGTAGCAAAGAGATTTCAAAAAGGGTTAGCGAAACGGATATATATACAAGAACTGATTCGAGGAACATTTCATGGGTGGATAAATTATTTGAGAATAGCAAAATCTTTAATGATTGTGAAGTGGACAAACAGTTTGAATTGTTTTGTGATTATCTTGTAGTTGATACATCAGGGCGTGGGAAGGTAGAGGTTAAAGGATACTATCGAAATGAAGATGAGGAATCATTTAATTGGGAAGTCAGTGAAGCTGATGACTTATATCAACGTTTAAATCAAGAGGCTTTTGATAGAGAAAAACAAAAGATTATTTATGAAGAAATGTATGGTCACTCACTTAAAGAGTTGTTAGGAAAACTAAGATTTACTTTTAAAGCAAAAACCTGGGGGTTTGTTGACACAATACGGCAAAAGTTAACGGACTTAATAAATGAAAATCTTCAAGATGGAACAATAGGTGTTAAAGAAGAACATATTAATTGGTTAATAGGGGAATTATTAAGTAGATGTTCGAGAGGGCAAAATAAATATTTGCTTTTTATCGATAAAGAAGATGCCGAAAAGTTAATTTATGAATTACAAGTGAAATGTGTAGAAGGATCTAGGTTAGCTTCACAGAGTCATGATAATACAGTTTTAGTAAATCAAGCAATCGCAACTCTAATGGAGGAAATTAGGGATTTTGATGTTAAACCAACATTTTATAAGGATATTGAAAGAGTTTTGTTAGAATATAGGCAGTTAATATTAAGTACATTAGATAGAGACAACTCTATTGAGAATTTAGTTAATAGATTTATGAAGGGCAAGAAAATATATATAGGTAGAGTTGGTAATATTCAAGGACTTATTAATGAGTTTATACAAAGCTCTTTTATAATGTATTTGATATTTGATATGTTTAATATTTCAACTGAGTTTGAAAGACTATTGGTTCATAATTCTAAAAAGGATGAGGAGAATTTTTGGATAGCATTCTATCATGCAGGAATAAGAAATTTTAAAAAAGCGATAAGTGGAATAAATGATATTGTCGTAGAAACACAATTAGAAGAGAAACTTAAATTGATTTTAGACAAAACGCCATTATATACAATATTGCATGGTCAAAATGTAGCATCTGCCCCTCGTGAAATAGAGATTTCTGCGGAACACACTTTAGAGAATGAAAAACTTCCACAAGAACAAAAGCTGACTAAAGTAACAAAGCGAATTGTTGTAATACCAGCTAGTAATATTAATTCTGTATATGCTGATTCTGATGAAATTGATTCGGTGGAGGAGTTTATTCATCTTGTAGAAGAAATGTGGGGTACATTAAAAAGTAGGTGATGAAAATTGAATTTAAAATTGTTAGTTAACAGATTGTTAGAAAAGGGATTTAATGAAGAACAAATAGAGGGGTTACCTATAAACGGATTTTTTTTCAAAAAAGGAGTTATTAATGTTTTAGTAATTCATTGCATTTCCTCCCCTAATATAAATAAGATAAACGAGGAAATATTAGAAGCTAGAAATTATTTGGCTTCTTTAGAATATATTAATATTTGGAATACATATGGGTTAATAGTCATAGAAGGTGAAATTGATTATGAAACTATTCATATTTTAGAAAAAGATTCTTCTTCTATTCGTAAGTTTGTACTTCAATCTGAAGAAGATTTTGGAAGAATATTCTTTCTCGATTCTGAAGAATTAAATGATTTTACACCCATTTCTATTTCGAAGACTAAAAGTGAAGAAAATCCCATCCTAAGGGAACTTTATAAAATTATAAAAGATAAAGATGGGGAAACAAAGAAACTAAAGATAAAAGATGTGAAAGAGGGAATTGAAACATTAATAAACTTAGTAGGTGAGTAAAAATGAAAGTATCTGAGATTATTATAACTAATTTTAAAAATTATATTGGAAAACATAAAATATCACTAGATAAGAAAATAACAATTCTATATGGTGAGAATGGCTACGGGAAGAGCTCGTTTTTTGATGCAATAGAGTGGGCAATTACTGGAACTATTAACCGATTTGAAAAGGATCCTGGATTTTCTGCACAAGATTTAATTAACGATAGAGTAATTAATGGAGAAGAGCAGGAATGTAGTGTTGTAGTTAAAATTGAAGATATAGTTATAAAACGTTATATAAAAAATAGAGCGGTTTATGTTAAATTAAGTGGCTATTACTATGATGAAAATGACGAAAAAAAAGTTCTCAATACTATAGGGAAAGTTAATGTTGAGGAAGTATTAAAGAAAATCCTTTTTAATAATTCAAATGGCAATAATTTAATGAATAATATGATGAAGCATTCTTTTATCTTATCCCAAGATCAAGTTACCGATTTTATAGTAAGGGATGATCCCAATGAAAGGTATAGATCTATAGCAGATATAATGGGATTAAGAAGAGTTGTGAATTATAAAGAAAACATAAATCAATTTTTAACTCAATTAAGGTCTCAAATAAGAGAATTAAGTGACGAGATAGAAAAACACAAACCTATAGTTAATTTAATTGATGGGAAAAATGATAATATAGAAGACATAAAACGAGACTTTGTAGAAATTATAAAAGAGGATGGTTGTTTAGAAAATGAGCAACTCATTGAGAAAATACAATTAGAAATAAAAGAAAATAATTCATTAATTGATAGGTTTAGCTCTATGAATAAAGATTATAAAGAACTCGAAAAATTAAATATCTTAACACATGAGCAATTACATAATAAAGTAAATGATTTAAACTTATTGAGGACAAAATATTTTAAGCATATAGGGTATGTGAATACAACTTTAGAACTTTTGAACAGTAAATTCTCTGACAAAATAAAACAAGAAAATGTCATAAAAGAGTATCGTAACCTATTAAAAAAACAGTCTACGGTTGAAACAGAAATTAGTGAATTGGAAGAGTCTCTACGTAATAATGAAGTTTTTGGGGAAAATCTAAATCTAGAAAAAATGGACAATAAAATTCTGGAGAAAATAGATAACGAAATAATGAAAATACAAACAGAAATTAATGTCTTAAACTTTTCATTATTAAATAGAAAAGATTACATTTTAGCTAAAGATTTTTTAACTAAAGTTCATAGTATTGAAGAGAATAATCAAGAACATAGTACAAATTTGTCTAATAAGATAAAAAGAAAACAAAGATGGTTCGATTCACTCTCAAATACATTAGCTAGTATTGGATCAAAAAACAGTTTATCGAACCTAATAGAAGATATTAAAGAAATATATAGTTTTGTTTTAAAAATAGAAGAAGATAAAATATGCCCAGTTTGCTCTTCGGAAGTAGAGGGCTCATTACAGCGTAATATTCTAACAAATATTAAAAAGTATAATGATGAAATAAGCCTACAATCAAATAGAGTTAAAAAATTATCTGACATTATTACCAAGGTACGCAAAGAGATTCAGGGTTTAAATAATAGTTTAAATAAGGTAAAAGAAAATGCTAGAAAGTTATCAGAGGACAAAAGCTTTTATCAAAAATCTATTGAAAGTATAAGCAGTCAAAGGAATTTTTCTGAGAAAATAATTAATTATAAAGAAGAGCAGTTGGAAGATAAATTAACTATTATTAGACAAAAAATAAATGAATTTATAGAGATAAAAAAAGACATAATGGAGCTCTTCGAACTATATAAAAGAAGAGAGACTCTATTAAAGCAAATTAGTGAAAAGGCGAGAGAGAAAGCTCGTGATCTTGAAGATAATATTAATTTATATAAGAAAAAGATTGAAAAAAGAGAGGGTTATTTAAAAGTCACACATGAAAAATTGAATATTTTGGAAAAAGATTTAGATTTGTATAAAGATTTTTTAAAGAAGGTTTCAAAAGTGGAAAGTAATTCAAAGGATTTTAGAATTATAATCAAACAAAATGAAGAAGTAATTTCTAAAGTTCAGTCCAACGTAAATAAATTAAAGAATTTGGAACAAAGGTACTATCAATTTCGAAAAAATCAAGAACTTTTCTCTAAAGTAGATAATGCACAAATAGCTATAAATAAGGCAAACGATAAGAAAGGGAAAAATGAAAAATTAATAGTAGATTTACAAACACATATTGATGAAATTAATTCTACTTTTGGAGAAGAAGCAATGGAGTTCTTAAATAAGCCTCATTCAGTTATTCAAAAATATTATAGATATATGAATCCTATGACATCTTCTAAACGTTTAAAGTTTTTATCAAATAGTAAAGATGAGGCATTGCAAATAAAAATCTATGATAAGAATAATCATAGTGAGTTAAGTGCTAAGACTACTTTAAGTTCAGGTCAATTGAATGTTTTAGCGATTTCAATTTTCTTATCTTCCAATAAGTCTTTTGATAGTAACATTAATTTTATTGGAATTGATGATCCTATACAAAATATGGATGATGTTAATAGATTTTCTATATGTGATATGCTAAGCAATATAGATAGGCAATTAATTTTCTCTACTCATGATCTTAACTTTCTTAAATTATTTATCAAGAAGAATGAACATATAAGTGACGATATTCAAGTTTATAATTTTACTAGTCCTGTATTAAAAAAAGAAAATATAAGTAGAATAGTGCTTAACTAAATAGTAATAAGGTTAAGAGGCTCTGTTGCCTTTTATATTACAAAGATCTTGTTGTTAAAAGAAAAAATGAAAAAAGGAGTGAAAAAATATCACTCCTTTTTTCATTTTATAGATTATTAAGAGGACTATGTTTATTGTGTTGAGCTACAATATCTTTACTTGTCATATTGATATATTTTCTAACCATCTCAATTGATGAATGTCCTAATATCTTTTGGAGGGTCATCACATCGCCGTTATTAAGCAAATAATACTTTGCAAATGTATGTCTGAAAGTGTGAGGAGAGACTCTTACTCCTTTAATTCCAGCACTACGACCATACATTTTTAATCTCTGTCTGAAACGTGCGGGATCAATGGTATTTCCATAAACAGTAGCAAATATATGCAGAGTATCAAATTCTTCAATTTCAACTAGTAATTCACGCAGTAGCTTACTAGTCTTTTGGGAAATAGGTACATATCGAGTTTTACGGTTTTTTGTGTTAGTACCTTTTAACTCAATTACATTGGTTTTAAAATCAATATGCTCTTGTTTGAGGTTTAACGCTTCACTAATTCGCATACCTGTATCAGCAAGTAACATCATTAATACATAGTCCCTAAATCCTGCGTATGTTCGTAGATTTGGCTGTTTAAGTAGAGTTTTTAATTGATCAACGGATAATGCTTCTATATTATCTTGTGTTTCTTTTAATGACTTAATTTTTGTAAAAGGATTTAATTGTACATAGTCCTCTTCAACGAGAAAGTTGTAGAATGCTCTCATATGTTTCATGATAGTATTTATATAAGAAACTGAAACACCAACGGATTTATATTTTTCCTTAACGCAATGGTTATTTTTATGCTTAACGTGATCATTCTTCAAGTAATATAAAAACTCTCTAATGGTATTTGTATCGAGTGTATTAGGTGTTACATCTTCATGATGTTCTTCTAAATATCGGTGAAATACTAAGAAATATCCTTTCTTATTTTCGAGGGTTTTTCTTACAAGACCTTCTGCTTCTTTTGCAAACATATAAATGTTAAATAACTCTTGGAATGTGTAGGTTTCGACCTTTGTAACCTCAATGTTTGTACGACCTAACTTTGCTTTACCTCTTTTACCTGTTCTGGACAAAATAAAATGCCTCCTTATATCGGTAATGTGGTTTACCGTATAAGAAGACGTGAATGACTTGCACCCTAAAAAGTAAATGACCGCAACACTAGGGTAATTTTTGGTGTGCAAAGGATAAAACCTTAACACTTGCAACCCCTTGTAAAATACGGTCTCATTTACCATATGACCCCGGAGAGGCTCGAACTCACGACCTCCACCCTGTCAAGGTGGCGCTCTCCCTGCTGAGCTACGGGATCTTCAAAATGCTTATGTAATAACATTTTTAATCATTATGTTAAAGCAATTATATGTAATTAACTGAAAATTCTCAATGTCTTTATGGTAGATTTTTAAAGGGAAAGTATCTATAATCACATTAGTAGCGTATTAGGGAATATATACAAGAAGAGAGTTTAATGGAAATTTGTTTTTGGATAAAGCGGTTATATTATGATTTTCGATACCAATCTCAAGGACCTTCATCAATTAAATCAATAAGAAAAGGGAATAAGAAGTGTAAAGATAAGCTTATAAGTTCTGGCATAGCGTTTAATGTTTTCTTTGATAGATATTGCCTTACGAAACAATACGGACAACCTTTTTCAAATGTCACGAGTATTGACCATATATTTTTTATCCCGCTATTNNGGGCTTATAATCAGTGGGGATGGACAAAACCCCTACTGATTATAATTTTACTTTATTTTTCACTTTATTTTACAATATGTACAACGTGCATGGAGTTTTCCTCCTCATTTTTAATATTTTCTAATATACTCTATTTGATTGTACGAAAGTCAAGTGTATTTGGTGTGATAAAATGTAAGTTAGTTTGTTTTCTATGCGGATGTATGCAGTAGTGTATGAGCAAATCTTTATTTTGATATTCAAATTAATCTACATATCCTTTTTACAATTTACTTAAAATCATGTATAACAGAAGTACAAGATTATTTTATAAATATTCAGGAGTAGAGGGAGAATAATTGTAATGGTGAGAAAAACGTTTAAGATGCGAGTGTCTAGAAATAGAACGATTTCGATTAATGGTTCGATTCTTGATGTGGATGTTACACATGATGAGTTTTTACAAGAGTTCGTTGAGTGGGTCGATACTAAAGGGTGGTCATTTATGGGGATGACGGATGAGATTACGCCCGAGGAAGCTAGTCAAAAGTTAATAGATTCGTTGATTGATGAGAAGGATAAGAAAGAGTAATTCCTTCTTATTTTTATTGTATATTTATGTTCTTTATCGTAAAAGTATGATATAGTAAAAAATGGTGGATTTTCTTCCAGTTTAATACAAATCACATATAGATTGGTAGATTCATTTTTTAGCTGTAAGAGTAAAGTAAAAAGGGAGAGT
Organism: Bacillus cereus; assembly: GCA_002578045.1. Taxonomy (GTDB): domain Bacteria; phylum Bacillota; class Bacilli; order Bacillales; family Bacillaceae_G; genus Bacillus_A; species Bacillus_A cereus_AK. The sequence continues at coordinate 90,699 of NUMR01000007.1, read as the reverse complement.
CATATGGTTAATTTTAAGAAGATTTTAGCTTTTATTATAGTTATTAGTTTGTTTTTTTTGACACCTATGACGCTATATGCCGAGGCGAATGTTGAAGTGAATCCGGAGCAAGTGGCACCACCTCCTAAGGAAGGACCGAATGTTTTTAGTCAGTTTGCAGCTACGATTGATGCGAAAACAGGGGATGTATTGTATGACAAAAATGCACATCATCGTGCGTTTCCGGCTAGTATGACGAAAGTGTTAACGGCAATTTTACTTATGGAGCATACGAAGCCAGAGGATCAGTTTACATTTTCGCAATTAGCATTGGATCAAGAGAAGAGCAATTATCAAATTGAGTTTCAACCTGGTGAGACGATGAATAGAAATACTGCGCTTATGATTTTAATGGTGTTAAGTGCGAATGATGTGTCGTATGCGATTGCGGAGCGGATTGGTGGAAGTGTTGAGAACTTTGCTAATATGATGAATGAAAAGGCGAAGCAATTAGGTGCTACAGATAGTCACTTTGTAACACCAAATGGATTGCATGATCCGAATCATTATACGACGCCGTATGATATGGCTATGATTACGAGGGGCGTGCAAAAGTATCCTGAAATTTTACAGGCGATGAATACGAAAAGAACGACAGTTACGACATCTAAGCAGACAGTTTCTATTTTTAATAAATCTACTTACTTTGAGAATCCATATAGTATTGGCGGTAAGACGGGTTTTACGAATGAAGCGCGTAATACGCTCGTTTTATTAAATGAGAAAGATGGAAATCGCATTATAAATGTAGTAATGGCTTCTCAAAGGCCTGAAATTTATGAAGATTTAAAGCAGATGACGGAATATTCTTTTGGGCAATTTACAAAGCAAACGGTACTCGATAAAAATAGTTGGCATGAAAAGACAACGTATTTAAATAAAAATGTTGATTTAGAACTGGAAAAAAGTGCAGAGATTATGATTAAGAAAGATGAAGGAAAAAATGTAAAAACGGCTTTTCGGGTGAATCCAGTGGATAAAGAATCTTTGTACCAAAAAGGAATTCATCGCGGAGAAGTAGTTGGCGCGGTAGATATCATCAAAAATAATCAAACGATTGCGACTGTAGATATTCTTTCAAAAGAAGATGTTACTTTTGCGATGCCTAAAAAAAATACATTTGTGCCTGAAGTAAAGGAATTAAATATGAAAGTGATAAGTAGTGGGATAGGTGTGATTGTATTATTTGGAGTACTTTTATATGTCGTGGTGCGTCACAATAGACAAGGGATGAAATCAGAAGAAAAGTAAATGAATAGTATGAGGACTGTGAAGAGATTTTGTCACAGTCTTTTTTATATGCTTAAAAAAACAATTTAACTAATAATTGTAAATTTTCTTATTGCAATCATTTGGAGTTCGTTATATTATTTAATTGTGTTCTTATTAAAGAACTATATAAAACATTGCATACTTCAAATAATATAAAGCAACAGAGAAGGAGAGAGACGATGAAATTAATTTGGAAGGTAATTAGTAGCGTTATCTCATTTGTTTTATTTGCATTGATGGTTTGCTTAGCTTTTGTAGTTATTTCTTCAAAAGCGAGCGGTGGCGACCCGACAGTGATGGGATATCAATTTAAGAGCGTTCTTTCAGGATCGATGGAACCAACGTTTTTAACAGGATCAATCATTGCGATAGAGCCAACGAAAGATGGTTCTAAATATAAAAAAGGTGATGTTATTACCTTTAAAGAGAAAGATCAAAAAATTATCACTCACCGTATTATTGGTGTGAAAGATACAAATGGAAAAGTAATGTATGAAACAAAAGGGGATAACAACAACGGACCAGATTTAGAACCAGTACATGCAGAGAATGTAATTGGAAAGTATGCAGATATTACAGTTCCGTATGTTGGTTATTTACTGAATTATGCGAATTCAAAAGCAGGAGCAGCATTATTACTTATTATTCCAGGGGTTTTTTTACTTGGTTATTCCGCGATTTCTATTTTTGGTGCTATTCGTAGCATCGACGGAGAAAAGAAAGATAAAAAAGTAGAACAATCCGTCTAGTTCGTTTGGTTATACTTTCCGTTTAGGAAGTTAACAAATATATATTAAGGGGATATAGACATGACTTTAAAGAAAAAATTAGGAATGGGTATCGCATCAGCAGTACTAGGAGCAGCATTAGTTGGTGGAGGAACATTTGCATTTTTCAGTGATAAAGAAGTGTCAAACAATACATTTGCGGCTGGTACACTTGATTTAGCATTAAATCCATCAACAGTTGTTAATGTATCGAATTTAAAGCCTGGCGATACAATTGAAAAAGAATTTAAACTAGAAAATAAAGGCTCTTTAAATATTAAAAAGGTTCTACTAAAAACAGACTACACTGTAGAAGATGTGAAGAAAGATAATAAAGATGATTTTGGTAAACATATTCAAGTAACATTCTTAAAAAATGTAGATAAGCATGAGACGATTGTGAAGCAAACTACATTAGATAAATTGAAGGGTGACACACTTACAGCGGTTGATAACGATTTATCTGCTTGGTTCTGGGATGAAAAAGGTATTTCATCAGGTAAGTCTGATAAGTTTAAAGTAAAATTTGAGTTTGTTGATAATGGAAAAAATCAAAATGAATTCCAGGGCGATAAGTTACAATTAACTTGGACGTTTGATGCACGACAAACAGCAGGTGAAGAAAGATAATACTAGAAAAAGGGCTATCATATGGATAGCCCTTTTTCTAGTATATGGCTATCAATTTTAATAGTTCTTTATTATAATATAGATAATATTCTTTATAAAGAACATAACGTTCGATGGGAGAGATTAAGATGCTGAAAAGACCACGTAATTTAAAAAAGATGCTTATATTGCCGTGTATGTGCTCTATTACGTTTTATTTAGGATCTCAAATCATGACACATACAGAAGCGGCGTTCATTCATGAAACGAAAGTGGAAGGGGCCATTTCTGCAGCAATTATATTTCCGAAAACAGTTAATACGTTAAAAGAGCAAGGTGAGCAACATAAACAGTTTATTGAGGATGAGTATAGAACAATGAAAGGGAAATTGGCAGCAACTTCTATTGAAGAAATTGAACAGGCAATTTCTGTATGGCAACAAGGACGTGAGAAAATTGCTTCTGAGAAGGAAGCTTTACAAAATGTATATACGGCAATAGAAACTCCTTACAATCAAATACAGGAAGAATTAAAAGTGAATAAAAGTGAGTCAATTCAGCAAGTAGCCTTATATGTGAATGAAGGCTTTCGCAGTATAAAAGAGAAGCGCGATTATATTGAGAAAGAGGTAGACCTGCAAGCTATTGATGAGCAAGTTCATGTTTTCCAGCAACAATTGAAAGATGCAATTGAAGCGGAAGCACAAAAGAAGGGAGAAAAACAGAAAAAAGAAGAAGAACAGAAGAAAGCAGAAGAGCAGAAGAAAATAGAAGAACAGAAACAGGTGGAAACAGTGAAAAAGCCAGAACAAGTGGAGCATGAGAAGGTTCCTTCAACTAATAAAGAGAAACAATTGAAGAATAAGATTGTAGAGTCAGAGAAAGAACCTGCACAAGCTGGCAATAGTCATGAAAAAGAATAATGTATATGAGTGCGAGGGAATATTTCCCCCCGCACTCATTGTCTTGCTTTCGTGTTATTTTTATATGAAGTGTGTTGTAATGAGTGTTGAAGTTTTTGAAAAAATTAAAATAATATTGAGAAATAAAAATAATTGAAAATACTAAAAAAATGGTTGTATTTGTACAGATTTGTTCGTTATAATGAACTTAAGGTTTTTAAAAAAGAACAAATGTTAGCTTAGCTAATATAGTTTTAGTCACATCTCTTATTTTATATAAGAGATAGCAATGTAAAAATACAAAAAACAGCTAGGGGGAATTGATTGTGAGTCTGAAAAAGAAATTAGGTATGGGAGTTGCATCAGCAGCGCTGGGGTTATCTTTAATTGGTGGAGGAACGTTTGCATTCTTTAGCGATAAAGAAGTATCAAATAATACATTTGCAGCTGGGACATTAGATCTTACATTAAATCCTAAAACGCTTGTAGATATTAAAGATTTAAAACCGGGGGATTCTGTTAAGAAAGAATTCTTATTACAGAACAGTGGTTCGTTAACAATTAAAGATGTTAAATTAGCAACAAAGTATACTGTGAAAGATGCAAAAGGTGATAATGCTGGTGAAGACTTTGGTAAGTACATTAAAGTGAAATTCATTTGGAACTGGGATAAACAAAGCGAGCCTGTATACGAAACAACTTTAGCAGATTTACAAAAAGCTGATCCAGATCTTTTAGCTAAAGACATTTTTGCTCCTGAGTGGGGAGAAAATGGTGGGCTAGAAGCTGGCACAGAGGATTATCTATGGGTACAATTTGAATTCGAAGATAATGGTCAAGATCAAAATAAATTCCAAGGTGACTCATTGGATTTAGAATGGACATTCAATGCTAGCCAAGGAGCTGGAGAAGAAAAATAATAAAAAAAGGCGGGTATCCCCCGCTTTTTTTTATAAGAAAAGAAGTGCGGGTTTTAAGCAATCCTTTTGATGGATTATTTTTGATTTTGCTTCCACTTTGTAAATTCAAGAAATTCACGAAACTGTTCTTTGGAGACACCAGAGTTCATCGCATCTTTAACGAGCTGCGTCCATTCGGAATCTAAGTGATTTTCATTTGCTGTTCCATCATGAAGTAAAGTATCAACTGGAATTTGTAGAACTGCTGCGATCTTTTCAAGAAACTGAATGGAAGGGTTTTTTTGTAAATTTCGTTCTATAGAACTAATGTAAGATTTAGCAACACCAGCTTTTTCGGCAAGTTCAGTTAATGAAATGCCTTTTTGTAAACGAAGGCGTTTTATACGTTCTCCAATCATATTTGCGCACCTTTCTATCAATATGTAGTTGTCTTATGATGTCATTATTATAACATAAACTTCGTTAAAAAGAACAAGGCTATTGAGCCTGACTTGCTTGCTTCATACGTTGGAAAAATTGCTCGATGTCTTGCATGGCGATACCGGCATCTAGAGCTTCAAGTATTAAATCAATCCATTCTTGATCCAGTGCGTCTGTTTTATCTTTGTACAAGTGTAACTCCTCCCTAATTATCGGTCATAATTGCTGCTACAGAATAAATGATAATGAAATCGAATTTTGTAATTTATATATCGAATTATCAAATATTGTGTAGATAAAACAAAGATAAAATTCCCATTAAATTCCCTCAATGGAAATTATAAATTGTTTGATAAAAATTTTCAATATTTTCAGAAAATATTGTTGAATTGTGATATACTCGTATATTAACTATGAAATTTTTACAAATACATTAAAAAAATTACATAATATGTCTAAATATTGAAAAAATATTGAATCTTTAATAAAATTCAATTTGTAATACATATTTCATATTAGGGGAGGAAATAAGGGATGAAAAAGAAACCGTTTAAAGTGTTATCATCAATTGCGGTAACAGCTGCTTTAAGCTTTTCATTTGGCGCTGGAAGCCAATCTGCATATGCAGAAACGCCTGTGAATAAGACAGCTATAAGCCCGGTTGATGACCACTTAATCCCAGAAGAAAGATTAGCAAATGCGCTAAAAAAACGTGGGATAATTGATCCATCTGCTTCAGAGACAGAAACAAAGAAAGCTGTCGAAAAGTATGTTGAGAACAAGAAGGGGGAAAATCCTGGGAAAGAAGCAGCAAATGGGGACCAGCTTACGAAAGAAGCGTCTGACTTTTTAAAGAAAGTAAAAGGTGCAAAAGCAGATATGAAAGAAAGATTAGATCAACCTGCAACAAGTACACCTGCAACGACAGGCCCAGCTAAAGGTGGCCTAAATGGTAAAGTACCAACTTCGCCAGCAAAGCAAAAGGCATATAACGGTGAAGTTCGTAAAGACAAAGTACTCGTTTTACTTGTAGAGTACGCTGACTTTAAACATAATAATATTGATAAAGAGCCTGGTTACATGTATTCTAACGATTTTAATAAAGAGCATTATGAAAAAATGTTATTCGGTAACGAGCCGTTTACATTGGATGATGGAAGCAAAATTGAAACGTTTAAACAATATTATGAAGAGCAATCTGGTGGTAGTTATACAGTAGACGGAACAGTTACACAATGGTTAACAGTTCCTGGTAAAGCTGCTGATTACGGTGCGGATGCTCCAGGAGGCGGACATGACAATAAAGGACCAAAAGGACCACGTGATTTAGTAAAAGATGCATTAAAAGCAGCTGTAGATAGTGGTATTGATTTATCAGAGTTTGATCAATATGATCAATACGGTATAAACGGTGATGGTAATAAAAATCAACCAGACGGTTTAATTGACCATTTAATGATTATCCATGCAGGTGTTGGACAAGAAGCTGGCGGTGGTAAATTAGGTGATGATGCAATTTGGTCACATCGCTGGACAGTTGGGCCAAAACCATTTCCGATTGAAGGAACACAGGCGAAAGTTCCATATTGGGGCGGCAAGATGGCAGCATTTGACTACACAATTGAACCAGAAGATGGGGCAGTTGGTGTATTTGCACATGAATATGGTCATGATTTAGGTCTTCCAGATGAGTATGATACACAATATAGCGGTGAGGGTGAGCCAATTGAAGCTTGGTCTATTATGAGTGGCGGAAGCTGGGCGGGTAAAATCGCTGGAACAACGCCAACGAGTTTCTCACCACAAAATAAAGAGTTTTTTCAAAAAACAATCGGTGGTAATTGGGCAAATATCGTAGAAATAGATTACGAGAAGTTAAATAAAGGTATCGGCCTAGCGACATATTTAGACCAAAGTGTTACGAAATCAGATCGACCAGGTCTGATTCGTGTAAACTTACCTGATAAAAATGTAAAAACGATTGAGCCAGCATTTGGTAAACAGTATTATTACAGCACAAAAGGTGATGATCTTCACACAAAAATGGAAACGCCGCTGTTCGATTTAACGAATGCAACGACTGCGAAATTTGATTTCAAGTCATTGTATGAGATTGAAGCAGGTTACGATTTCCTTGAAGTACACGCTGTAACAGAAGATGGTCAACAAACGTTAATTGAAAGACTTGGTGAGAAAGCAAACAGTGGAAATGCAGATACGACAAATGGAAAATGGATTGACAAATCATATGATTTAAGTCAATTCAAAGGTAAGAAAGTAAAATTAACATTTGATTACATTACTGATGGTGGGCTAGCATTAAATGGTTTCGCACTTGATAATGCTTCATTAACAGTAGATGGTAAAGTGGTATTCTCTGATGATGCAGAAGGTACACCACAATTCAAATTAGATGGTTTCGTTGTTTCTAATGGAATAGAGAAGAAAAAACATAATTACTATGTAGAGTGGAGAAACTATGCTGGTGCAGATAACGCATTGAAATTTGCTCGCGGTCCAGAGTATAACACTGGTATGGTTGTATGGTATGCGGATTCAGCTTACACAGATAATTGGGTTGGTGTACACCCAGGACATGGTTTCCTTGGTGTAGTTGATTCTCACCCAGAAGCAATTGTAGGAACTTTAAATGGTAAACCAACAGTGAAAAGTAGTACACGATTCCAAATCGCTGATGCAGCGTTCTCATTCGATAAAACACCAGCTTGGAAAGTTGTATCTCCAACGCGTGGAACGTTTACGTATGATGGCTTAGCAGGTGTACCGAAATTTGATGATTCTAAAACGTATATTAATCAACAGATTCCAGATGCAGGACGTATTTTACCGAAGCTTGGTCTGAAGTTTGAAGTAGTAGGACAAGCTGATGATAACTCTGCAGGTGCTGTTCGTTTATACCGTTAATACTACAAAGCTACCGAGAGATTTTTTTCGGTAGTTTTTTTTGAGCAATGAATTTTATATAGAAGAAAAAATTATATATAATGTAACTTTACGAATAAAAAGGTTCTATATAAATAATGAAAGAATTGGGTAAAGTGAAACTTTAATCATTGGGGTATCCCCACTGATTATTAGCCCACACCAATTGGGCTTTTACGGGCAGTTGACGTTTCACCTAACTTCTTTGAATTCGCTGGATTTTGAGGTGAGAGTCATACTGCTCGTTAATAGCGGGGTAAAAATAGTGGGAGAAGGTGAATGGATGAACATTTCTTCTATTGTAAATAAACAAAAGGAATATTTTTATAATGGATATACGAGAAGCGTAGAAACAAGAAAAAATAATTTGAAGAAGCTTTATAATGGAATTCAGCGTTTTGAAGAAGAGATATGTCAGGCATTGAAATTAGATTTAAATAAGTCAGTTCACGAATCGTTTACAACGGAAATTGGATATGTATTAAAAGAAATTTCTTTTCAATTGAAACATATTTCATCGTGGAGTAAACCGAAGCGTGTTCGGACAGTGCTCACTCATTTTGGATCAAAGGGGAAAGTGGTACCAGAACCGTATGGTGTGACGCTTATTATTGCACCATGGAACTATCCGTTTCAATTAGCGATTGCACCACTTGTAGGAGCACTGGCAGCTGGTAATACAGTTGTTTTAAAGCCATCAGAGTTAACACCAAATGTTTCAAAAGTGCTTACGAGAATGATAGAGGAATTATTCCCAGAAGAGCTCGTAGCGGTAGTAGAAGGTGGCGTTGACGAGAGTACAGCTTTGTTAAAGGAATCATTTGATTATATTTTCTTTACTGGTAGTGTTGGCGTTGGGAAAGTTGTGATGGAAGCGGCAGCGAAACAGTTAACGCCACTTACGTTAGAACTCGGAGGAAAAAGTCCATGTATTGTACATAAAGATGCAAAAATAGATGTAACAGCAAGACGGATTGTTTGGGGGAAGTTTTTAAATGCAGGGCAGACGTGTGTAGCACCTGATTATATGTACGTTCATTCTTCAGTGAAAGAACAGTTAATCGTGGCATTACGAAATGAAATTATGGAGCAGTATGGGAAAGAACCTTTACAAAATGACAATTACGTGCGCATTGTGAGCAAGCGTCATTTTGAACGATTATGTCGATTTATACAAGATGGTCAAGTAGTAATCGGCGGGAATTACAAAAAAGAAACTTTACATATTGAACCAACAGTGTTAACAAATGTTACATGGCAAAGTACTGTTATGGAAGATGAAATTTTTGGACCAATTTTACCAATTATAGAATATGACAAAATAGAAGATGTCATTGACACAATTCAGCAACATCCAAAACCGTTAGCGTTATATGTATTTTCTGAAGATAAAGAAGTGCAAAAGAAAGTGACGAGTAATATTTCGTATGGTGGAGGCTGTGTTAATGATGTTGTCTATCATCTTGCAACACCATATTTACCTTTTGGGGGTGTTGGAAGCAGTGGATTAGGGAGTTACCATGGGGAAGAAAGTTTTCGGACTTTTTCACATTATAAAAGCATTTTAACCCAATCTACAGCATTCGATATGAAAATTCGTTACTCTTCTACAAAAAGTGCTTTAAAATTCATACGAAAGTTGTTAAAATGATGATGGTGTTTATCAGTAGGCGTAGCCGTATGATAATAGCCCCTTCGTAATGGAAGGGGTTTTTCTGTTCGACATTATGTATCATGTGAAAATAAATCAAACATACTACATAAAGAATAGAATCGAACGTTTGCTAAATAATCATTTTTGTTTGGATAGAAACAAAAAATAGTCTATAAAACATAAATATTTATTCATGAATATAAAAATTAAATTTGAGGTAGATAGGACGGAAAAATGAAAAAGATTATTAAAGTTGAAGCAGTAGAAAAACATTTTGGAAATCAAGTGATTATCCCACCTCTTTCTTTAGATATTAAAGAAGGAGAGTTTTTAACAATTTTAGGACCGAGTGGTTGCGGGAAAACGACTTTACTTCGTATGATTGCAGGGTTTGAAACTCCAACTAAAGGGAATCTTTTATTAGATGATGAAAAGATTAACAATTTGCCGCCATATAAGCGTCATATGAACCTAGTGTTCCAACATTATGCGCTATTCCCACATATGACAGTGGAGAAAAATATTTGTTTCGGTATGAAAATGCAAAAAGTATCAGCAGCAGAACAGAAAGAACGTGCTGAAGAGGCAATGCGTTTAACGCAGTTACTTGAGTTCCGTAATCGTAAACCTGCGAAGCTTTCTGGCGGGCAGCAGCAGCGTGTAGCAATTGCGAGAGCGATTGTAAATAATCCACGCGTATTACTATTAGATGAGCCACTAGGAGCGCTTGACTTTAAGTTACGAAAAGATTTGCAACGTGAATTGAAAAACTTACAACGTAATTTAGGAATTACGTTCATATACGTAACGCACGATCAAGAAGAAGCGATGAGCATGAGTGATCGTATCGTCGTTATGAATAAAGGACAAATTGAACAAATCGGAACGCCGAAAGAAATTTACAATCAGCCGAAAACGTTGTTCGTTGCGACATTTATTGGTGAAAATAATATTGTGAAAAACCGGGAAAGCTATGTAGCAATTCGCCCTGAAAATGTAAAAGTGCGTTCAGTTGAACAGCCAATTTTAAAAGAATACCATCTTGGGTATATTGAAGACATTGAGTTTGTTGGAAATATGGAGAAGCTTTATGTACGTGATGAGAAAACAGCAGAATTATTGATGGCATATCAAACTGCTGAAGAAGCAGCACAATGGAACATTGGAGATAATGTATACGTAGGCTGGGAGCAAGAGGACGAGGTGACCTTAAATTGAAAAAAGGGAAATTACTCGCACTACCTACGGTTGCGTGGTTGTTAATCTTCTTCCTAATTCCGCTCATATTCGTATTAGGATTTGCCTTTATGCAGCGCGGAGCATATGGGACAGTGGAAATGCAATTTACGTTAGATAATCTAACACGTGTGTTTGATCCATTGTATATGGGAACATTATGGGAAACAGTAAAGATTGCTTTTATTACGACCGTGCTATGTTTATTAATTGGTTATCCATTTGCGTATACAATTACAATTGTTGATCGTAAATATCGTTCTATTCTTTTATTATTGGCAACGATCCCGTTTTGGATTAACTTCCTTGTTCGTTCATATGCATGGATTGTTATTTTACGCTCACAAGGTCTTGTGAACACACTGTTATTAAAGTTAGGTGTTATTAGTGAACCGTTAAATTTACTATATAATACACCTTCTGTAATACTCGGAATGGTATATTCTTTATTACCATTTATGATTTTACCAGTGTATGCTTCAATTGAGCAGCTGGATAAACGTAAGCTAGAGGCAGCTTATGATTTAGGAGCAACACCAGCAAAGGCATTTTGGAATGTAACAGTACCGATGACAATGTCAGGAGTTGCTACTGGTTCTATTTTAGTATTCGTTTCTTCTATTGGAATGTTTGTTGTATCAGACGTGATGGGCGGATCAAAAGTGGCATTAATTGGAAATGTAATTCAAAACCAATTCTTAGGTGCGCGTGACTGGCCGTTTGGATCTGCGTTATCGATTATCGTGGTTCTATTCTCTATTCTGTTAATTTACTTATATTATCGTGCAACGAAAGTATATAAATATAATGGGAACGGAGGGGAATAGGCAAAGATGAAGAAGTTTCTAGTTTCTTATTCTTGGTTAATTTTATTGTTTTTGTATTTTCCAATGATGGTTTTAATGGTATATTCCTTCAACGATTCCCGTATTAATGCGGAGTGGGAAGGTTTTACATTCCATTGGTATACGGATTTATTTCAAAAACAAGATGTTATTGATGCATTTATAAATAGTATTACGATTGCGGTTATAACAACGATTGTAACAACGGTGCTTGGTGTATTTTTTGCGATTGCCTTACATCGTTATAAATATCGTTTTGAAGGTGCAATTAACGGTCTTGTGTATTTACCAATTTTAATTCCTGACATTTTAATGGGATTATCTTTATTAATTCTATTCAGTCAGTTAGGAATGGAACTTGGACAAGTAACCATTATTATTGCACATATTACATTTAGTATTTCGTTTGTTGTTGTTATTTTAGCGGCACGTCTTTCAAGCATGGGACATGACCTAGAAGAGGCTGCAAATGATCTAGGAGCAACACCTTGGCAAACGTTCCGTTATGTAACACTTCCAGGGATTGCACCGGGAGTTATTTCAGCAGCATTATTAGCATTCACATTATCAATTGATGATTTTGTAATTAGTTTCTTCGTATCGGGACCAGGATCAACAACATTGCCATTATACATTTACAGTATGGTTAAGCGCGGAGTATCACCTGAAATTAATGCCCTGTCTACAATTTTAATTGTTGTTATCGTAGGATTAATGGTTCTATCAGAAATCTTCCGTAACAAAGGTGCAGATGGTGAAGAAAACTCTGGGGGACACCTTCCTTTATAATACGAACGATATAGAAAGTACGAGGGGGTAATAAATTGATGAAATTAGTGAAGAGATTAGCTGGCGCAGCAATTAGCTTTAGTCTTGTTGCTGGTGTACTTACTGGTTGCGGTGAAAAGAAAGAAGAGTTAAATATTTATAGCTGGGCTGACAATTTTGATGAGCAAGTGCTAAGAGATTTTGAAAAGAAATATAACGTAAAAATTAACTATGATAAGTACGCAAGTAACGAAGAAATGCTTGCGAAATTACAAGCTGGTGGCGCGAAATATGACTTAATTCAGCCGTCTGATTACATGGTGAAAACAATGGAAAAAATGGACTTATTAGAGCCATTAAATAAGAAGAACATCCCGAATATCGAAAATTTGGTTTCTAATTTCAAAACACCTGAGTTTGATCCAGAAAATAAATATTCTTTAATATACACTTGGGGTGTAACGGGAATTGCATACAATAAAAAGTTTGTAAAAGAAGCGCCTACAAGCTGGGCTGATTTATGGAACGAGAAATATAAAGGACATGTAACGTTACTAAACGATTCTCGTGAAGTATTAGGAATGGGTCTTAAGAAGAATGGATTCTCAAACAGCACGAAAGACGATGCACAATTAAAGATAGCAGCTACTGATTTACAGAAGTTACTTCCAAACTTATTAGCATTTGATACAGATAACATTAAACAAAAGTTCATTACAGAAGATGCCTGGATCGGTACAGTTTGGTCTGGTGACGCTGCATTTATCGCGAAAGATAATAAAGATGTAGAATACGTTGTACCAAAAGAAGGTGGCACAATTTGGGCTGACACGTTAGCAATTCCAAAAGGTGCGAAACATAAAGAACTTGCAGAGAAGTTTATGAACTACTTATTGGATGAAAAAGTAAGTGTGAAAAACTATGAGTCAATTGGTTACAGCAATCCAAATGAAAAAGCTTATCCTCTTCATAGTAAGGAATATCGTGATAACCACATGATTTTCTTAACGAAAGAGGAATTAGACCGTACAGAATGGCTTGTTGATGTAGGCGATAAGTTAAAAGATTATGATCGTTACTGGACAGAGTTAAAAACAAAAGGTAAATAAGTAAGAAAATGCGGTTTCTGAATAGAAATCGCATTTTTTCATAGTAGGAGGAAATCGTTTGAAGAAGAAGTTACATCAGTATGAGGTAATGTGTATCGTTTTATTACTTGCTGTATTTGGTATGATTGCGTGGCGAGTACATGTAGGTGGCGTTACAATGATGGATACATATGTCCGTGGATTAGTTAAAGGATTACAAACGGAAAGCTCACTTACATTTTTCTCATACTTTACAAAGATGGGATCTGCAATTGGGATAGTAACTACGCTCGTTATAAGTTTGCTTATTTTTTGGAAGAAGCGTTATTATGCTGCGATGATCGTATATCCAACGGGTATTTTAATCACACATCTTGTTAATAAAGGGATAAAAGATATTGTGAAAAGGGATCGTCCGTCGTTAAATGAAGCGTTAGACGCACTAGGATATAGTTTCCCTAGTGGACATGCAATGTTATCTATTATGACATTTGGTTTTCTTGCTTATATCATTGCGGCTAATTTGAAGGGTGTAGCTGGGAAATATGCCGTAACGATTTTGATGGGTATATTAATTGTATGGATTGGATTAAGTAGAGTTATTTTAAATGTACATTATCCAACCGATATATTAGCTGGTTACTGCGTTGGTGGTATTTTGTTCATTATAGCAATTTATTGTCATCGTTTACTTACCGAAAGGCTGTGGCTTAATAACGAGAGATAGAAAAACGTCTGGAAAAACTATTATTATAGTGTTTCCAGACGTTTTTTGTTTGTATGAAGATGTGATACAGTATAAGTGACAACTGAATTATTTAAAGTAGGTGAAAATGTGTGAGAGCAAATGTACATAAAATGGATCGATGGAGGAATTTAGGAACTTTTTTGTATCAATTTCGTTATACGGTAATTGTAGCACTATTATTACTTGCGATAGCACTTGGTATTTTCGCTCCAAAGCTGCCGGGAGTATTAGGCGGTGATGGTTTCCAAACGGAAGGAGACTATCAAAAAACGAAAGAGATTTTAGATAAAGATTTTAAGAGGTCTCAAGATACGCTCCTACTCGTTTTTGAAAAAAATAAGGATACTTCACATGAGGAATTTAAAAAGCGAATAGAGGAAATTGTAAAGAATGTTCAAGAGAAAGAGACATATGAATCTTTCCATCATCCAATACAAAATAAAGAAATGTTACAAGGTAATATTGGTTATGCGACGATTTTATTTTCCGGGAAAACAAATAAAGATCGAATGGAAAAGACATTACAATTTGCTAATAAAATTGAGAAGGAAAGTAATGCAGCACTAAAAGTAACACCTACAGGGTTTCCAAAAATTAATAAAGAAATTAATGAAAGAACGCAAAATGATTTAAAGGTAGCAGAGATGATTGGTTTACCAATTGCATTTCTCGTATTGCTATTTTCATTTGGTAGCCTTTTGGCATCTATTTTACCGATTTTAAATGGGGCGCTTAGTGTAATTAGCACGATGGGCATATTATACTTCATCGGTGTTGATAAAGAACTATCTATTTTCGTGTTAAATGTTGCGCCGATGATTGGACTTGCATTATCCATTGATTTTGCACTATTATTTGTGAACCGTTTTCGAGAGGAAGTTGCAAAACGACCGGTAAAAGAAGCAATAGCAATTACATATCAGACAGCCGGACGTGCTATCGTATTTTCGGGATTGTGTGTATTTGTCGGATTGTCCGGTTTGTTTTTCTTTCAGATAGATTATATTCAGTCTGTCGCTATTAGCGGAATGATTGTTGTAATTATGAGTATTTTATTTTCACTCACACTTCTTCCAGCACTATTATCGTTAATTGGTAAAAGAATATTAAAAAAGAATCAAGTAGCACCTACACCAGCAAAGGTGTGGTATAAGTTTGCGCGATTTGTTATGAAGCATCCAATCGCAATGATTATTGTTGTTACAACATGTATTGTTATTTGCTTATTACCATTACGTACAGCTAATTTGCAGTTCCCTGATGTTGAAGCATTACCTGAAAAGAGTGATACGAGGGTTGCATATGAGAAGTACGAAGAAGCATTTAATAAAACTGTCAAAACACACGCTGATGTTACGTTAGTGGTAGAAACGAAAAAAGATATGAAAGAAAAAGAAAGTCTACAAAAGGTAGAAGAAGTCGTTCAAAAGTTAAAAGACGACAAGAAAGTATATGAAGTAAGAAGTTTATACGACGGGTTAAAAGGAATGAAAGCTGAACAAGTTGCTGGAATATTGCAGTCGCCAGAAGTAGCTAAAATAGCTCCGATATTTGAAGCATATACGAAAGGAAATAAGACAACAATTGAAGTTTTTTTGGATACAAAGCCACGTACAGAAACTGCGAAACAGTGGGTTCGTGATTTTAAAAAGAATTATAAAGAAACGAATGTTACGTATCATCTAGGCGGGATGACAACATTTCAACAAGAGTTAGAAGATGAAATTAAAGATAAAGTTGCAATTGGTATGTCTGTTATATTTGGATCGACCTTTGTTATATTATTATTTGCATTCCGTTCTATACTCATTCCAATTAAGGCGATTATTATGAATATACTTAGTTTAAGCGCAACAATTGGAATTGTTGTTTGGTTATTTGAAGGCGGTCATTTTGGTTTAGAAGAGAGTTCCGTTCTATTTGTATTACCAATCTTCATTTTCGGCCTCGTATTCGGGCTTAGCATGGATTATGAAGTATTTCTTATTTCACGTATTCATGAGATTTACGAAGAAACAGGAGATAACGATCAAGCAACGTTAGAAGGGCTTGTTTCGACAAGTAGAATCATTACGTCAGCGGCCTTAATTATGATCGTTGTAACTGGTGCGTTTGCATTTACCGATATTTTACCAGTAAAGCAAATGGGCCTTGGCGTGGCATTAGCGATATTTCTTGATGCAACAGTTATTCGTCTTATGCTCGTACCAAGCTTAATGAAATTGTTTGGAGACTGGAACTGGTGGCTGCCATTTCGAAAAAAACGAAGAAGTTCATCGTAAAAAGTGCTCATCATATTGGTGAGCATTTTTTATGAATAGCAAGGCCTACATTTTGCAAATAGTATGTGATAAGAACATTACATACAAGTAGGTGAAGGCAATGTTTCGTTATTTTAAGTTTAAGCTAAATGATACAGTACAGTTTGCTGAAAACGATGGGCATATGTATCGCATTGTCGGTTATCGGTTAGAAAAGGGATTTTATCCGAAAGATGAATGGACTCATATCATTTATGAACTACTTAGAGAATTTGACGGGTATACGATGGATGCGGAAGAGGAGGAACTTGTAAAGGTCATTCAAGTAGAGGATGAGTATTACAAAATACAAGAAGTATCGGGCTATCGTTATCCAGTAAAAATGAAGCAAAAACACCAAGTAATGAAAGTAGAAAAGATGGACGATTTATTAGATGCCTACAACGACTATAAACGATTGGCGGATTTCTTTAAAGATTTATCTTATGAACAAAAAGCTGAAGAGATGTTGCAGGAAATGAAAAGGCTTAGAGCGTGAGGGGCAGTCTATTAACGGTGCATCAAAGTGTGTTTTCCGTTACAATGAGAGAATCAATAGAAATAAGGTGATTACAGTATGGAAACAAAGAAAAAGGGCGAGTGGTGCGAAATTGCCGTCCCAGCTAAATGGAATGGTATAAGTATTGAATCGTTATTAAAGGTAGAATGGGAAATACCGAAAAAGCTATTACATCAGCTTCGGATGGAAAAAGGTGTTACCGTTAACGGGGAACAAAAAGGATGGAATGAGCTTTTAAAAGAGGGCGATAAGTTACAAGTTCATATGTTTATTAAGGAAGAGTATGATGTGGATCCAGAATATGGTGAATTACATGTAGTGTTTGAAGATGATCACGTACTCATCGTAAATAAACCAGAGCAAATGGACACGCACCCTGCTGAAAAAGGTGGAACGGGAACACTTGCGAACCTTGTTGCCTTTCATTTTCAAATGCAAGGTGTAGAGACGAAGGTTCGTCATATTCATCGTCTAGATAAGGATACGACAGGTGGTGTCGTGTTTGCTAAGCATAGAATTGCTGGTGCGATTATGGATCGTTTATTAATGGAACGAAAAATAAAGAGAACGTATGTGGCACTTGTGGAAGGGAAAGTAAAAAAGAAGCAGGGAGCAATTGACGCTGCCATTGGAAGGGATCGCCATCATGCTACGAGACGACGTGTTTCTCCAAAAGGCGACCAAGCTATCACATACTATAAAGTAGAAAAGTATTTTAAGAAGCAGAACACGACCTTCGTAACGTTACAATTAGAAACGGGTAGAACGCATCAAATTCGTGTTCATATGAGCTATAATGGTAATCCATTACTTGGGGATGTATTATATGGCGGACAAACAAAATATATGTCCAAGCAAGCATTACATGCGATGAAGATTCATTTCTTGCATCCAATTACGAAAGAAGAGATTGAAGTTAATGTACCATTTCCTACAAAATTAAACAACACAATGAAAGAATTTCAAAGAGAAAATGCGTAAAGTGTATAAATTTTAATTTGAAAAAAGTAGATTTTTGCAGGGATTTCTCTAAAAGAGGCGAAGCCGTTAAGAGAAAAGAGAGGTGAGAATCGCTTGGTCAAACATAAATATATACGAGGAATATTTTTCGCTTGTCTTTTAGTTACTCTATGCCTCTATCCATATTTACCAGAACGTTTGGCAGTACATTGGAACGTAAATGATAGGCCGAACGATTTTATGAGTAAGCAAGTTATTGTATTATTTATTCCTTGTCTTATTATTTTCTTACATGGATTCGTGTATATTATTTCACATAATATATATAAGTTTAATGAAGGAGAACATTTCATTATAAATGGATTTATAAAGACGATTACTTTATTTATGTTGTTTATTCATATGCTTATTCTCCTTATTAATTTTAAAAATTTTATATCTTTTCAGACAGGATTAACGATCGGGATTAGTATGTTTCTTTTTATGCTTAGTAAAGAGTTTAAAAAGATAAAGGGTACAGAAAAAGATCCAATTAAATTACAAAAAATTCGTTTAGTGAGTAGGCGGATTTTTCAAGTGATGGCATGTGGCATACTGTTTTCATTATTTTTGAATTTGAAGTGGGGATATTATGTATTACTTAGTGTAATAAGCTGTGGATCTATTTTGTTTATGTTCTACATGTTATACTCATACATAATAGAAAGTTACGAAACTTAAGAAAAGAGTCTTCTCATCATGAGAAGACCCTTTTCATCATCTATTTACTTCTTAATAAATTGTTGTGTCCAGTAGTTGCCGCTTTCTACATAACCAACACCGATGTGAGTAAAGCTGCTATTTAAGATGTTTGCACGGTGTCCAGCGCTATTCATCCAAGCTTGTACTACTTCTTCAGGTGTACGTTGGCCTTTGGCGATGTTTTCACCAGCAGATGTATAAGAAATACCAAATTTCTTCATCATATCAAATGGAGACCCGTACGTAGGGCTGTTATGATCAAAGTAGTTATTTTTTTGCATATCTTCAGATTTAATACGTGCTACTTTACTTAATTCAGTATCAATTCGTAGTGCTGGTAAGCCTTGTTTTGCACGCTCAGCGTTTGTTAATTCAACAACACGTTGTTCGAACTCGCTTAAAGATTTTGCTTCTTCAGCAGGCTTTTGCTCAGCAGGCTTTTGTGTTTCATTTTGAGTATTGTTATTTTCAACTGGTTTTTGAGCTTCTGGTTTTTGAACTTCTGGTTTTTGAATTTCTGGTTTTTGAGCTTCTGGTTTTTGAACTTCTGGCTTAGCTGTTGGTTTTGGTTGCTCAGTTACAACATTTTCAGCAGGTTGTTTACCAGGAATCGTGCAATTTGGTTGGAAGTTTCCTTGTTGAAATTGTGAGAATGACTTAACTCCCATAGATTGTAAGAATGCTTGTAAATCTTGTTGGCTCATTTGCTTCATCATCACTTTAGAATGCTGAATATTTTGAACCTTTACGTTGGATGGTTGCGCTGTTGCAGCTTGTGCATCTAAAGAGGATACTCCTAAAGTAAGAGCTGTTGCAGCAGCTACAGATAATAAAATACTCTTTTTCATAATGTGTGTCCCCCTATATAAAGTTTTGAATTATTTTCATACGATTTGTTTTTGACAGCTTGTCTGGCTGACAAATTCATCGTAGCATACAATTTGCGAGAAAAAAGGTGGAAAAAAATTCATAGACTTAAAAATTACCTAATTTATCCCAGAGTAATAGTGGAGAGGAAAGAGGAGAAAACTAGAGTATAAAAGGAATTTTTAGCATTTTTTGTTTTGCTAAAAATAGATTTTTTCGGATAAAATTACCTTTATTAATTAATGAGAAACCTATTGTATCAATGGTTTTGGCATTGTTTTGAGGAATATAATGGATCGATTTTTACAAAACTGTAATATTTTCGTTGTTCTTTTTTATAATAAAGTAACATTTTTTTAATGTTGTAGTGGACAAAAAAAGCGGCTATCTCTTTACATAGGCGAAGGAGATAGCCGTTTTCCTATTATTACGAATGTTACGGATTATTACGAGTTAGTTTCAATTGCTTCTAATAATAAATCTACAATGTGAATGCCTCTCATTTTATGAGAAAGACCTTCCCGTTCAATTCCTAATTTCATTTGCAATAGACAACCTGGATTTGCAGTAACAATTGTTGCTGCATCTGTTTCATGTACACGGTCCATTTTATAATCTAGAAATTCCATTGATAACTCTGAATGAACAATATTGTAAATACCAGCAGAACCACAGCAACGGTCCGCATCTTTCATTTCACGATATGTTGCACCTTGGATGGCCTCTAGTAACATACGAGGTTCGGAAGATGTTTTCATAACGTTACGTAAATGACAAGAATCTTGATACGTAATAATTTGCGGTGGAAGTCGTAAGTCAGTCCGTTTATGGAAATCTAATTCTACTAGTATAGCAGTAATATCTTTAATTTTAGAAACGAACTGCTTTGCGCGTTCAGCCCATTTTGGATCATCTTTTAAAAGATAATTATAGTCTACGAGGTAAGCTCCGCAACCACCTGCATTCGTAATAATATAGTCGATGTTTAAATCTTCGAATGCTTTTATATTTCGTTTCGCTAATTCTTTTGCTCCACTTTTTTCTCCAGCATGTCCATGTAATGCACCGCAGCAATTTTGTGTTTTCGGAATAACGATATCACAACCGGCTAACTGAAGAAGTTTCATCGTTGCGTTATTTGTTTCTAAAAACATCGTATCCATTAAACAGCCTGTGAAGAATGCAACTTGTTTCTTCTTTGTCACCTCAGCAGGTAAAAATGCAGGACGATCTTTCATTGCTTTCATTTTAGGGACTTTTGGTAAAACGAGATCCATCGTTGCAAGTGTTGCAGGGAATAACTTCATAACACCTGTTTTATGTGTTAGCGTTTGTAATCCGGAACGCTGGTAAAATCCGATTAGTCCTGTTAATGTTTTCATTCGACTTTGATGCGGGAATAGTCCTTCAAAAACGACTTTACGAACGGCCCTCACTGGCATTGAGAATTTTTTATTTTGATTAATAATGTCACGAGCTTCTTCTAATAAATGTCCATAATTCACACCAGATGGACAAACAGGCTCGCAAGCGCGGCAGCCGAGGCAAACATTTAATGTATTTTCAACATCTTCATCTGGCTCAATTAAACCATCAACGACCGCTTTCATTAATGCGATACGCCCGCGTGGTGAATGTGACTCTTTATATCCAGATTGAATGTAAGTAGGGCAAGTAGGTAAACAAAAACCGCATCGCATACAATTTAGTAGTTCATCTTCACTTAATCGTTCTTTAAATTCTTTTTGAATGTTTTCTTTATTTAACGTGGTCATCGCTCAACCACCACTCTTTTACGAGAGTCATTTGCGAACATTTTGCCTGGATTCATAATGTTGTTTGGATCGAAAGCTTGCTTTATACTTTGCATAGCTGCAATACCTTCTTTTCCTAACTTTAATTCTAAATAAGGAGCTTTCATTGCACCAACACCATGTTCACCAGTAATCGTGCCACCAAGTTCAATTGCTTTCGCAAATATTTCAGCAAAAGCTTGTTCAGCTCGGTGCATTTCTTCTTCATTACGAGCATCTGTCATACAAGTTGGATGTAAGTTGCCATCACCAGCGTGTCCAAACGTACAAATAGGAATATTATATTTTTTTGCAATGGCATTAATAGCTTCAACCATCGGAGCGATTTGTGAACGTGGTACGGTTGCATCTTCTAATATTGTAGTGGGTTTTAATCTTGCAAGCGCTGATAAAGCACTGCGGCGAGCTGTACGAAGCGCATCTGCTTCCACTTCATCTTTTGCAACGCGGACATCGACTGCATTCATAGAGCGGCAAACGTTAGCCATTTTTTCAATATCCCGATTGACTACTTCGGGCGGACCATCTTGTTCGATTAATAAAATTGCTTTTACGTCAGTTGGTAAACCAATTTGTGCAAACTCTTCTACAACTTCAATTGTCGGTTGATCTAAAAACTCAAGTGTCGCTGGAATAATTTTATTTGCAATAATAGAAGAAACAGCACGGGCAGCTTCATTCATATCTTCATAAAGCGCAAGCATCGTTTTCTTCGTTTCAGGCATAGGAACAAGTTTTAATATTGCTTCTGTTACCACGCCAAGTGTTCCTTCAGAACCGATAAATAAACGAGTTAAATCGTAACCAGCTACATCTTTTGCTAATTTACCGCCAGTACGAATAATGTAGCCGTTTGGTAAGACAAGTTCTAGACCCATTACATAATCACGTGTTACACCATATTTTAATCCGCGCAATCCGCCTGAGTTTTCATTAATATTACCGCCGATTGTAGAAATTTTCATCGAGCTTGGATCTGGCGGATAAAATAATCCTTTTTCTTCAACTGCTTTAATAATATCAAGTGTAATTACACCAGCTTGTACAGTAATTGTTAAATTTTCTTCATCAATTTCTAAAATGTTGTTCATATGGCGGAAAATAAGGACGATACCGCCTTCAAGTGGACATGTTCCTGCACAAAGGTTTGTTCCAGAACCACGAACATACACAGGAATTTTGTGAGTGTTACATACTTTTAACACTTCAGCTACTTCATTTGTATTACGAGGAGCAATGACTGCATCAGGCATTGCTTGGAAGTTTGGAGTGGCATCATAACTATAAGTTAAACGCCCCATATTGGATGTATCTACATTCTCTTCGCCAACAATGGATACGAATGAATCAAAAATTTGTTGTTCTAACATTGGAAATCCTCCTCAAACTGTTAACGTGTTTCGTCATAATAAAAACGTTGTAACAGTGCTTTCGTTATAATGATAAAAAAGTCAGGGGATTCTTTCTATGTATAATCATCTAAAGATTAATCTGTTTTATCGTTCTTTTTTGTTTGATTATCCAATAAAAGAAGTGCGAAGTATAAAACATTTAAATCTTTGAATTGTTTCGGGTCAAGTCCTGTATGTTCTTCAATCTTTTTTAGCCTGTAATGCAATGTGTTAATGTGTATATGTAATTGTTCGGCTGTCTGTTTATAAGATTGGTTATAATCGATAAATAAGCGTAAAGTGTGCATAAGCTCAGGAGATGATGCTAAGTTTTCGATGGTACGCTCTAGAAACTTTTCACGAGTTTCAACGGAAATATCTTGTAAGCACATTTCTAAACGTAAATCTTCATTAAATACAATTTTTTTCGTTTCAAGTGATACAGAAAGAGCTCGTAATGCTTGTTCGTATGATATGTTCATATTGCTGGGAGTAACGGTTTGTCCAATCCCGATATATAAAGGAATAGAAAATAAAGCTTCACAGTCTTGTTGTAATCGGTTTAAAAATTGGTAAGTTTGCTCTTTGGAGCTCATCGTTGAAAATAAAATAAATCGATCATTTCCCCAGCGAACAAATAGATGTTCTTTTGTTAAAAGATTGCGAATATGCTGCCAAATTTTACGCTGGAGCATCGTATCATTTTGATCGATAGAGAACAAAATAAGTTGTTTCTTCTTATATAAATCAATGCCAAGCGTTTTTGCGCGATCGAGAAAACTTGGAGACCAGTCTGTATTTTGAAACCAATCAAAGACAAAAGCTTCATAAGAACGGTGCTCAAGTTCTAGTTGTTCTAAAAAGTAGTTTTCATGAATTAATAGTTCGGTCATCTTACGTAATATTTCTCCATATTGTGAAATGTTTTCAGGTTCTCCTGTGATTCCGATGACACCAATTACTTCGTCATGGAATAGTAACGGCAGATTCATACCAGCCTTCACACCTTGTAACCGTTTTTCATCATTTTTTGTAATCATGATGGTTTTCTTTTGCTTCGCACAACGAAGTGCACCTTCATGAAATTGGCTGATTCTTTCCGTATCTGTACTTGCGATAATAACACCTTGTATATTAATGATAATAATATTTTCTGTAATTAGTCTGCGCACTTCTCGTACAATTTTATTCGCTAAATCAGGAAAAAGCATAATTTGCACCCCTCAAATTCTATTTGTTGTACATTATATATGTAAATTGAGCAAGAAAGAAAAATTTCACACTTTCCACACATTTATTTGTTATTTTACAATTATAACGAAATCATTCGAAGATGGAGGGAATCTTTTGAGAAAGTATGTTTTTCTTCTCTGTTTTTTATTTCTATTAGTAGGGTGTCAAGGAAGCTCATATACACCGATTGCTAAAGAGAAAAGTGTTATTATAACAACAAATATAAAAGAAGGTAGTATTAGTTTTGTTGATAAAAAATCTAAAAAGTTAATCACGACATGGGAACTAAATGAGCCGATGGCTGGAATTACACTACTTCCAAACGACGAGGAAATACTTGTATATGGAAAGCAGCTAGAATATATGTATGTATATTCACTAGCAGAAGGAAGGCAAGTGGACAAATATAAGACTGGAAAAGGAATTGTGAATGTAATTGTATCAGAAGATAAAAAGCAACTATTTGCTGCCGATCAAAATGCTCAAAAAGTAAGGTTCTTTACGATAAAAGGAAAAGAGACAGGGAGTGTTGCAACAGGAAAAGGGCCGATAACAATGGTAGAGCAACATAACCAGTTATCTGTACTAAACTTCTATGATACGACATTAACAATAATTGATATAAAGAAAAAAGAGGTTGTACAATCCTTTATGATTCCACCAGCATCAACAGGAGCAACGATTAGTCCTGATGGGAAAGAAATATGGATTGGCGGACATGGTGATGGAAATCAAGTGAATGAAAAAGTATTAGTGTATTCTTTACAGAGCGGCGAAATGGTACGTTCTTTACATGCTCCGTTTATGCCTGTGAACATAACGAAGGATAATAAGTACGTATATGCATTAAGTCACGGCTCGAATACACTTAGGAAGTTTGATATTAGCACGTATAAAGAGGTTGCTTCTGCTGAAGTAGGATCCAATCCATTTGCATTTTTGAAAAGCGGAACAGAAGGATACGTAGCAAGCTATGATAGTGATGAAGTGTGCGTCATGGATATGAAGAGTATGAAAATAAAACAAACAATTAAAGTCGGAAAAGGACCGTTTCAACTCATAGAGAGGGAAGGGAAGGACAATGAGTAAATATAGGGTGCTAGTTGTAGATGATGAAAGTGATATGAGGCAACTTGTCGGAATGTACTTAGACAACTTTGGATACGAGTGGGGAGAAGCTGAAAATGGAAAAGAGGCTCTTAAAAATTTAGGGTCAGGTCATTATGATTTCGTTGTATTAGATATTATGATGCCAGAGATGGATGGACTTTCAGTATGTAAAGAGATTCGAAAAACGTCAGATGTGCCAATTATATTTTTAACGGCAAAAGGTGAAGAGTGGAGTAGGGTAAATGGTTTACGCATGGGAGCAGATGATTATATTGTAAAGCCGTTTAGTCCTGGTGAATTAATTGCTCGTATGGAAGCTGTATTAAGACGTTATACAAAGCAAGAACAGCAAGAGGAGATTCAATTTGGACCGATCCTTATTAATGAAAAAAGTAGACGGATTGAGGCGAATGGCGAGTCGATTTCTCTTACTGTAAAAGAGTTTGATTTACTCTATTTTCTTTGTCAACATAACGGACAAGTATTTAGCCGGGAACAATTACTTGAAAAGGTATGGGGATATGATTATGCCGGAAGTACAAGAACAGTAGATACGCACGTGAAAACGATGCGTTTGAAACTTGGAGAAAGTGGAAACTACATTCAAACTGTTTGGGGTGTAGGTTATAAAATTGAGGTGTAACGTATGTTTACGATGGTACAAAAGCTTTGGCTTACAGTAGTATGTGCGGTATGTGTAACAGTTTTCTTTCTTTATTTTGTATCTTTATATTCGTATGAAAAGTTATATGTTGATAATTTAAAAGAATCATTAGTAATGGAAGGAAAGCGCCTTGCCGCGCAATATGATAAGCACGAAGGAATATCAATTTTTGAAGAGAAAGTAAGAGCATTTGATCAAATATCTAGTGCAGACGTTCTATTCGTTTACAATCCACGTGATTTAAGTGCATGTTTACCTTTTGATGTGCATCACCATTCTCTTATAAGTGAAGAGGATCGCCAAGCACTATTGGATGGGAAAACAGTAACGAAGATAGGGTATGAAGAACATTTCAACCGAAATATTATGGGAGTTGTTATTCCTGTTTTAGATAATAAAAAATTAGTTGGAATTGTATATTCTTATATTCCTTTAAAAAGTATAAAAGGCTTAATATATGATATGGGTCTTATTTTAGCACCGTTAGCACTTGCTATGGTTTTACTTACAATATGGATTGGTAGAAAAATTATAATTGCAATAACGAAGCCGCTTTCGCAAATGGAACGGGTAGCTAATCATTTAGCTACTGGAGATTTCTCGGAGCGGATTACTATTTCTTCAGAAGATGAAATTGGACGATTAGGAAAAGCATTTAATAAAATGGCGAATTCTTTAGAAACAGAAGATGTAAAGCGTAAGGAATTTTTAGCGAATGTTTCGCATGAACTTAGAACACCGCTTAGTTATATAAAAGGATATAGTGAAGCTATTTTAGATGGTGTAGCAAAAGGACCGCAGCAGGAAAAAGTGACGCAACTTATTCATAAAGAAGCGGATCGTATGCAGCGTCTTGTTCATGACTTATTAGATTTAGCGCAACTAGAAGGTGAACATTTTCCTTTAAAGAAACAACCTATCGTTTTTTCCCAGCTTATTGAAGATGTATTAAATACGTATGAAATTAAGTTTATAGAAAATAAAATTCGTATTTCAACGAATTTAAATCCTGAAATTATCGTAATGATTGATGAAGATCGTATGCAACAAGTTCTTCATAACGTGCTAGATAATGCGATACGGTATACAAATGAACACGGGGATATCACAATAACGCTAAAACAGATCGATAATGATTGTGAATTGAACATAAAAGATACAGGAATCGGTATTGATGCAGAACATTTAGGGAATCTTGGTGAGCGTTTTTACCGAGTTGATAAAGCGAGAAGTCGTCAACATGGTGGAACAGGTTTAGGTCTTGCGATTGTAAGGCAAATTATTCATATACATGATGGCGAGTGGAGAATAGAAAGTGAAAAAGGTAAGGGGACGACGGTTATTATTAAACTGAAAGTACAAGATGAGGAGAGCATGTTCTAATTTTGAGAATATGCTCCTTGTATTGAAGATAAAGAGTTATACGTAAAGATATGAATGAATATGTAACAAATATCGAAAATTTGACTATTTTATGAACAAAACATTTGTACTTCTTACTAATTCGTTCTAAAATGGTTATGAATGCTAAGTTCTTATAAATCGTTTCAATTGTTGTTTGGAAGATACTGAGGTGATTTAACTGGAGTATAAATCTATTAAACCGAAAAAAATTTACGAAGAAGTATCTGAAGCTATTTTAACAATGATTAAAAATGGTACGTTAAAACCTGGTGACAAACTACTTCCTGTACACCAATTAGCTGAGCAGTTTCAAGTTGGCAGATCTGCTGTTCGTGAAGCGCTAAGTGCGCTAAGAGCGATGGGCTTAATTGAGATGAAACAAGGAGAAGGTACATATGTGAAGAATTTCGATCCTTCTTCATTAACGAAATCATTAAACAATAGATTATTAATGAAGAAAGAAGATATTTTGAATTTATTAGAAGTACGAAAGGTGCTTGAAGTGGGGGCAGTTCGAGCAGCAGCGGCAAAACGTACGGAAGATAACTTGAAAAATATGGAACATTGGTTAGATGAAATGGCAAAGAGCATTGGAGATGAAAAAGCTGGTGAAAAAGCAGATTTTCAGTTTCATATGGGCATTGCACAATCTTCACATAATAACATTTTGCTTGAACTCATGAATCATGTCTCAGAAATGATTGCTGAAACAATTGGTGAATCAAGACGCATTATTTTATATGGTGAACAAACGACATCAGAACGACTTATAGAAGAGCATCAATCTATATATGATGCGGTGTTAAAGCAAGATGTGAATTTAGCACAGCAAGCAATGCTAAATCATTTAACAAATGTAGAACATATTGTCACAGGTAAAAACGATATACATTCGTAATTTAATCTTTTAAAAACCTAATTTTTTGATAAAATAGAGAAAGATTAAGTAAGCGTTTTCTTTAGAAGAGGAAGAGGATAGGCCATGGTTGAGCCTACTTCTTCTTTCTCTAAGTCATCTGATGACCATATGAATATTGTTGAAGTTGTAATGAGGGGGAATAATAATTATGAAAGTTACTTTATTTGTTACTTGTTTAGTCGATATGTTTGAAACAAACGTTGGTAAAGCAACAGTTGAAGTGTTAGAGCGTTTAGGTTGTGAAATTGAATTTCCAGAAGCACAAGTTTGTTGTGGCCAGCCTGCTTATAATAGTGGCCATGTAGAAGCAGCAAAAGAAGCGATGAAACATATGATTGAAACTTTCGAAGATGCAGAATATATTGTTACGCCATCTGGTTCTTGTGCGACAATGTTTCATGAGTATCCGCATGTTTTTAAAGATGATCCGAAGTGGGAGAAACGTGCACAAAAAGTTGCTAATAAAACATATGAATTTACACAATTTATTGTAGATGTTTTAAAAGTTACAGACGTTGGTGCAAGTTTACCAGGGATAGCTACTATTCATAAATCTTGTCATATGACACGTATGCTTGGAGTAAAAGAAGCACCAGGAATTTTATTATCAAATGTAAAAGGGTTAACAGTGAGAGAGTTGCCAAACGTGCAAAATTGCTGTGGGTTTGGGGGAACGTTTTCAGTTAAGATGACTCCAATTTCTGAGCAAATGGTAGATGAAAAAGTAGATAGTGTCATGGAAACAGGTGCAGATTATTTAATCGGTGCAGATTGTGGGTGTTTATTAAACATTGGCGGACGTATTGAGCGTTTAGGAAAAGAAGTAAAAGTAATGCATATTGCTGAGGTACTGAATAGTCGCTCATGAAGGGGGAACAAAAGCTATGTCTATGAAAATCAGTGAGAAAAAATTTAATGATCGCGTTGGCGATGGAATTCAAGATTCGTTTATGCGCGGTGCTGTATCTTCTGCACAAACGCGTTTATATACAAACCGCTTAAAAGCAGCGGACGAATTAGGAAACTGGGAAGAGTGGCGTGAACTAGGTGAACAAATTCGTCAACATACGTTGGAAAATCTTGATTATTACTTAATGCAGTTAAGTGAAAATGTATCAAAAAGAGGCGGACACGTGTACTTTGCGAAAACGAAAGAGGAAGCAGCAAAGTACATTCAAGACGTTGCCAAAAAGAAACAAGCAAAAAAAGTAGTGAAATCAAAGTCGATGGTAACAGAAGAAATTAGTATGAACCATGCGCTTGAAGAGATTGGTTGTGAAGTGTTAGAAAGTGACTTAGGGGAGTATATTCTGCAAGTAGATAACGATCCACCTTCACATATTATTGCGCCTGCACTTCATAAAAATAGAACGCAAATTCGTGATGTATTTAAAGAAAAGCTTGGCTATGAAAATTCTGATGATCCGTACGAAATGACAAAGTTTGTTCGTAAACAACTTCGTGAGAAATTTATGGATGCAGAAATTGGTGTAACAGGTTGTAACTTCGCTGTTGCAAATACTGGCTCCCTTTGTTTAGTAACGAACGAAGGTAATGCAGATCTTGTTATGGCGATTCCGAAAACACAAATTGCAGTAATGGGTATGGAACGCATGGTTCCGACAATGGAAGAATTAGATGTTTTAGTTGGTTTACTATGTCGTAGTGCGGTAGGTCAAAAGTTAACAAGTTATGTAACAGTAGCAGGGCCAATTCAAGAAGAAGAAGTTGACGGACCTGAAGAGTTCCATTTAGTTGTTGTGGACAATGGTCGTTCTCAAATTCTTGGATCTGAATTTCGCCAAGTGTTGCAATGTATTCGTTGTGCTGCTTGTGTTAACGTATGTCCCGTATATCGTCACGTTGGTGGACATTCATATGGATCGATTTACTCAGGACCAATTGGTGCGGTATTAACACCACTTTTAGGTGGATATGATGATTATAAAGAACTTCCTTATGCATCTAGTTTATGCGGAGCGTGTACGGAAGCTTGTCCAGTAAAGATTCCGTTACATGATTTATTATTAAAACATCGTCAAGTGATTGTTGAACAAGAAGGGCGTGCACCATTAGCAGAGAAATTAGCGATGAAAATGTTTAGTATGGGTGCTTCTTCAGCTGCTTTATATAAAATGGGATCAAAAATGGCACCGGCAGCAATGAGTCCATTTACATCTGGTAACCGTATATCAAAAGGTGTTGGGCCACTTAAGAACTGGACGGATATTCGCGAATTCCCAGCGCCAAGTAAAGAAAGATTCCGTGATTGGTATAAAGAGCATAAGAAAGGCGGCGACAAATAATGACAGGATTAATTCAAAACCGTGATTCCTTTCTAGATAACATTGCAAAAGAACTTGGGCGAGAACGTAAGAAAGAAGGCGTCGAGCGTCCAGTATGGAAAAATAATGTGAATATAGAAACGTTAAAAGACTATTCGCAAGAAGAATTACTAGAAGTATTTAAAAAGCAATGTACCAACATTCATACAACTGTAGTGGAAACTACAAATGACCGTTTACGTGAAGATATTCAAAAAGTAATCATGGAAAATGGTGGAGGACCTATTTTATTATCAGCAGACAAACGTTTTGATATATACGGTTTAACATCTGTATTTAAAGAAGAACTTCCAAAGCGCGGTGTTGAAGTAAACGTATGGGACCCAGAGAGAAAAGAAGAAAATATGCGTTTAGCTGAAAAAGCAAATATCGGTATTGCATTTAGTGATTATACATTAGCTGAATCCGGTACAATTGTTGTACAAAGTCATAAAGGACAAGGACGTTCTTTACACTTTTTACCGACTGTTTATTTTGCTATTATTCCACGTGAAACGCTTGTTCCTCGCATTACACAAGCAGTTCAACATATGAATTCACGTGTAGAAAGTGGAGAAGACGTGGCATCTTGTATTAATTTTATTACAGGACCAAGTAACTCTGCTGATATTGAAATGAACCTTGTTGTTGGAGTACACGGACCATTAAAAGCAGTATATTTCATTGTATAAAAGAGGGAAAGCAGGCTAGAAAATGGCCTGCTTTTTTAATAGAATAAAGGATAATATGAAGTGGAAATTCTCTCCTTTTTTTGCTATGTTCTTTTGGAAAGGAGGGGAAGGGATGTTCACTTATGTATATGCACTGTTAGCAGGGATGGTGTTTGGTTCTTTTTTTATGCTAATTGCGACGAGGGTGCCATTAGGCGAGTCTATCATTACCCCGCGTTCGTATTGTCATTATTGTAAGTATACTCTAAAGCCGAAAGAACTGATTCCAATCATTTCGTTTTGTATACAGAAAGGGCGCTGTACGAATTGCAAAAGCAAAATTCCAAGTATGTACATAATATTTGAATGTATAACAGGTAGTATATTTCTTCTTACCGTATATATGATTGGAATGGAAAGAGAGCTTGTCATCATTTTATCGCTTTTTTCGTTACTTCTTATTATTTCAGTTACAGATTATATATATATGTTAATTCCTAATCGTATTTTAATTTCGTTTACCATTTTGCTTATTTTAGAATGTATTTTTGTGCCGTTAGTTACTTGGATAGACAGTATAGTTGGTAGTGGAGTTATATTCATTTTGTTATATTGTATGCAAAAAGTATATCCAGAAGGGCTTGGCGGAGGGGACATAAAATTACTGTCATTACTTGGATTCATAGTAGGAGTGAAAGGGATTTTTATGATTTTATTTTTAGCATCTTGCTGTAGTCTTTGTTTTTTTGGAATTGGTATTGTATTAAAACGTATAGAGGCAAGGAAGCCCATTCCGTTTGGACCTTTTATTAGTCTTGGAGCAATATGTTATGTATTAGTTGTGTATGCAAAATAGAGGGGGAATTAATCCTCATCTTGTCGTTAAATATGTAGGGAGTTAAAAACTCCAAAGTAAAACTTTGAAGTTTTTAATGTTTCATATGTGCTTGTAAAGGAATGATTTCTTCTTTTTGATCTGCTGCGATTTCAGTTTCTTCTTGTTTCACATCAGGTGCTTTCATTGTTAAGTAGTGGTATACCATACCGACAAATACAGACCCACCAATAATGTTACCAATTGTAACAGGAATTAAGTTATGGATAGCACCTGAAAAAGAAATTGACTCAGGGTGTGGTGAAACTAAAGATAAAGCAAACAGCGATAAGTTTGCAATACTATGCTCGTAACCAGATAAGAAGAATGTGAAAACAAGTAGCATCATGACCATTATTTTTGCTGTGTCACCTTTGACCTGGGAAGGTAAGAAGCAGGCAAGACATACAAGCCAGTTACATAAAATTGCTTTAAAGAATAATTGCATTGTAGGTGTGTTCATCTTTCCTTCAACAACTTTATTCATTAAATGACTGTAATCAATTGCTTCGAAAATGCCAGTAGCGTAAAATAGTAGGGCAAAGAATAAAGCACCGGCTAAGTTACCTGCATAACAAGCAACCCAGTTACGAAGTGTATCAGAAATTGTTGTTTCTTTTCTTAAAGTTGCCACTGTGAAGTACATTGTATTTCCAGTAAACAGTTCAGCACCGCCATATATAATAAGTACAAGAGCAATGCCGAAAAACATAGAAGCCGCTAAATAAGTTGCTGGTGAATTTGCAATGTGAAAAAAGTTACCTAATTTAAAACATAGTACAATAATAAAACCGATATAAATACCTGCAAGTGCTGCGCGTATGAAATATTGCAATGGGTTTGTATCTAGCATTTGCTTTTTGCTCTTAGCCAGTTTGACAACATAATCTAATCCTTGTTCTAGCATGAGTAATACGCTCCTTTAATACATCGTCTATAAATATTCTTTATATGAATAAAGTACATGGAATTGTTCACAGTTTCAATAAGTTTGTTCAATGTTTCACAAAAAGGACATACATAAACTGGGAAAGCGGTTACAAAAGGTAGTATAATGGAATTTTTTCTAAAAATAGAAAGGGAAGTGTAAAGTGAAAAAAGAAAAGGCGCTGTAATTAAAGCGCCTTTTCGTCTAAATTTTTTTCTACTTTTACTTCTACTTCTTTTGAGAAGAACCAACCGCCAACTGCGATTGCAATTAATACACTCCAGAATGTAAGCTTCCACGGAGTAGATTCTAGGAATGAATGCGGAAGTACATTTAAAGCAGGGTGTGCTAATGTATAAACTGCTAATTTCACACCAACCCAACCTACAATTAAGAATGCTGCAGTTTCAAGTCCTGGTTTACGTTTTAAGATTTGTACGAAAGCAGATGCTGCAAATCGCATAATAACTAATCCGATAAGTCCACCTGCAAAGATAACAAAGAATTGACCTGTATCAAGACTACCAATTGTACCTAATCCAGTTTTCGGTAAAGTCATTGCTAATGCAACCGCAGCTAAAATAGAATCAACCGCGAAGGCAATATCTGCAACTTCGACTTTAAATACAGTCCACCAAAAGTTTTCTTGTTTTTTCTCTGCTTCTTTTTCTTCTGTTTCTTCATGTGAATTCTTTTTAACGTATGTTTTAAATAAATGATTACCAGCGATAAACATAAGGTAAATTGCACCGATTGCTTGCACTTGCCATACATCGACTAAGAACGAAATCATAAATAATGATCCGAATCGGAAAACAAATGCTCCCGCTAATCCATAAAATAATGCTTTTTTTCTTTTTTCTTCTGGTAAATGTTTTACCATAATTGCAAGAACAAGAGCGTTATCAGCCGCTAAAACCCCTTCAAGTGCAATCAGGATTAGTAATACCCAACCATACTCCAATAATAATGATACATCCATGTACATTCTCCTCTCGTTTCTATAAGTACTAAATAAATGAAGAATTTCCCCACTATTTAGTTTCCCCCATACTCCTACCTATTAACTTTGGAAGAATTTGTAAATGGATGCAAAAAAGACCTCTGCCGTTAATAGGCAAAGGTCTTGCTAGACATATGTAATAAAAATGTCAACAAAGCCGGAAGAACTAAGTTCTACGTAATGACGACTTTGTTTCCAAGAAATATTCTTGGACGCTACTCCCCTTTGGAGATATGTTATTGTATTCTCATTATATGGATAATTTATACGGTTGTCAACCTGTTAAAATATCTTCATTCGGATATTTTATTTTCCGTTTTTTTTTACGTGCAAATGAAAAAACAATGTTAAAGGTCCCATTTTCCAAAAAACATCATGAAGATAATAATAGTTTTTCCGATAATCGTTAAGTGGGGGGGGAATTCATGCTGAGGCCGACAGTCCTGAATGCTGAAAATACTTCAAAGCACTCATCAATAGGGGGACTCGCTCAGTAAGAGCACGGGGAGGACTTATACTAATGTTAATCCGTTTCATGTTACATATCGTTCCCCTTAGCTTGCTCATACTAGTATGTGAAGAAGCACTAGTATGTATGTTAAAAAAGAAAGAGGCAGAGAATATCTGCCTCTAAGCCATATGTTATATAATTATCCGCGTAATTGTTGTTGAGCTAAAGCAACAAGACGTTTTGTTACTTCACCGCCAACCGATCCATTAGAACGAGATGCTGTATTAGATCCTAAACTTACACCAAATTCTTGTGCAATTTCATATTTAAATTGTTCAAGCGCTTGTTCTGCACCTGGAACTAGTAATTTGTTTGTTTTTACCATGTTGATACACATCCTTAGGAGTAGTCCAGTTAAGTTAATTGTTATCTAAACTGGTAACGTTATTTTATGTGGAAACGAAGTGCTCATACACGGAAGTAATCGGTGTGATTAGAAGTTCTTGGATAGAAAAAAGAGTAACCAATTGGCTACTCTTTTTTCAGTATTGTCGCTGTACCTTCTACGACAATATCATCGGACTGATTATATATGTTTGTTTGCAATGTAATGATTTTTTTATCGTCACGTTTTTTAATCACTTCTGCCACAACGCGAAGTGTATCGCCGATTTTGACAGGAGTACGGAATGAAACGTTTTGAGATAAATAAACCGTATTTTTGCCCGGGAGTTTCGTTCCAAGGATGGTAGAAATAAAGCTGGAAACGAGCATGCCATGAGCAATGCGTTCTTTAAACATTGTCGTTTTTGCAAAAGAGTCCAAAATATGAATAGGATTGACATCTCCAGTCAGTTTTGCAAAATTGATAATGTCCTCATTTGTAATTTTTTTTGTTAGAGATGCTTGATCTCCGATTTGAATCTCATCATACCGAAGCTCCGGAACAGTTTGTGCTTCTTGAAATGGATTCATTTTGTCCTCCTTCTTTTCCATATCGAAAAATGTAAGCCATCTTGATGTAGTAGGAGGAAGAAAGAGTTTTGTTTGTGCTGCAGTTAGCTCCCACATTTTTCTTACTTGATGGAAGTAAATAAATTTTTTGAGTTTTCCTCGAACTTTTTTGCGAGTTCCAACTGTTTTGACTTGAAATCTTCCAAAAAACCTTCTAACTGTTTTTGAACTTCTTCACGTTGTAATTGTTGTTGTTCAATAAATTGTTTTGTTGTTTCTTCAAATTGACCACTTGTTTGTGTGAGAATTGACAAAGATGTTTTTGTAGGAGAAACAGTAAGCTGATGAATATGAGCAGAAAGTTCATTCCACTTTTCTTGCCACTCATTAATTTGATCATTTAAGGAGTTTCCAGTTAATTGCTTTACGTAATCTGTATATTGATGATTGAACTGAGTAGCGAATTGTTGAAGTTCTTTTTCTAGTTCATCTACTCCTGATGTTAATTTATGCAAAGCGTCTTGTTGTTGTTTTAACGTTTCTAAAGTAAGTTGCTCTAATTGTTTTCCAGCTGAAGAGAAAAGTGAAAGAGATTGAGACCAGTTTTTCCAAAATGCATCGACCAATTCGTATGGTTTAGTTTCCATTGTTTGACCCCCAAATGTTTTTTTGCATATTGTGAACGCAGATTACTCTGCTGTACCACCAGGTGAAGATGAAGAATCCTTTTCATCCTTTTCTGGAGAAGTTGCAAATGGAAAGAATGCGTTCGTATATAACGTAAAAAATGTACGCAGCATATTTTGGTAATGCTCAAAAGAAGTTGCACATGTTGCTAAATATTTCTCTCCATATTCAGTTAAAGAATAAATCCTTTTTGCTGGCCCTCCTTCGCTTGTATCCCAAGTAGAAGAAATGAGGTTTTCTTTTTCTAATTTACGTAGTGTCCTATATACATTACCTTGGTCAACAGAAGAGAAGCCGATATCCAGTAGCATTTGAATAAGTTTGTAACCATGAAGACTCCAGTCTTTTAGACAGAGAAGTAAGAAGGGAACTAAGAAGTTTTTTGGCATGGAGTTTGGTTGTTTCGATTGGTTGTTCTCCAAACTTTTGCGTTGTTCTGGTTCATTATGTAGCATGATTGTGCATCACCTCATGAATCAGTTAGATGGAATTTCTTGCTTATAAGTGCAATTTACACCTATCTGTTTTTAAAGTCAATACATTTGTTAAAAAATAGAAAAAATAAAATATAGACTTGAAGTTTTATTCAGGATATCAGAAAATAATGAATAGGTTGAATTGTTTCAAAAACAAAAAAGGGAGTGTAGGTAAAGTGATTGATCAAAAATTCGATCCACTACAAGCATGGAAAAATGCTTATGAACAAACCGAAACATTTTGGGGAAAAGCGCTCAATGAAACAATTAAAACAGAGGAATATTCTGCTTGGATAGGCAGCGTTCTAGATTTGAATTTGTTTTATCAAAAAGCATTAAATGATACGACAAAAAGTTATTTAGAACAAGTAAATGTGCCGACGAAAGAGGATATCGCAAGAGTGGCTACACTTGTTATTAACTTAGAAAATAAAGTAGATAACATCGAGGAAGTGCTGGAGGAGAAAGTAGAGTCTTTAGGACAAAACCCTACATTAAAACGTGATGTTACAAAAATGAAACAAGATATTCGTACACTAGAAACGAAAGTGGATCAAATTTTAGCTTTGCTAGAAAAGCAAAATGAAGTACTAGAGAAACTACAAAAACCTGTAAAAGAAGAAGCAAAATCTGCAAATAAGCCAGAAAATAAAAAATGATAATAGCGTTTGTTTATAACATGTAAAAGGGAAGGGAGAATCTCTTTTCATGTATAAACAGCGAAACATAATTCGTATATTGACTCCAAGTATGAGTACCAAAATGATTCATAATTTTCGTTCGCAAATTCATTTAAGGGGGAAAAGAAATGGTACAATTAAATGGAAAAGTAGCAATCGTAACAGGTGGGGCAAAAGGAATTGGAAAAGCGATTACAGTAGCGTTAGCACAAGAGGGAGCAAAAGTTGTTATTAATTATAACAGCAGTAAAGAAGCAGCTGAAAACCTAGTAAATGAACTAGGGAAAGAAGGACATGACGTTTATGCAGTTCAAGCAGATGTTTCTAAGCTAGAAGATGCGAAACGCCTTATAGATGAAGCTGTGAATCATTTTGGTAAAATTGATATTCTTGTTAATAACGCTGGTATTACAAGAGATCGCACGTTCAAAAAGTTAAATCGTGAAGATTGGGATCGCGTTATTGACGTGAATTTAAGCAGTGTATTTAATACGACAAGTGCGGGACTTCCATACATAACGGAAGCAGAAGAGGGAAGAATCATTAGTATTTCTTCTATCATTGGACAAGCGGGTGGATTTGGACAAACAAACTACTCAGCGGCGAAAGCAGGTATGCTAGGATTTACAAAATCATTAGCATTAGAGCTTGCAAAAACAAATGTAACTGTAAACGCTATTTGCCCAGGGTTTATTGATACAGAAATGGTAGCAGAAGTACCGGAAGATGTTCGTCAAAAAATCGTTTCTAAAATCCCGAAAAAACGTTTTGGTCAAGCTGAAGAAATTGCAAAAGGTGTAGTATACCTATGCCGTGACGGTGCATATATCACAGGTCAGCAATTAAATATTAACGGCGGATTATATATGTAATGAACTAAGAAAAAAGTGCATATCCATAGCAGGAATGCACTTCTTTCATTAAGAAGGAAATCGACCAAAAAGGAGATAGAAAAATGACTACATTCGTAACAGAATGGGAAAAGCAGTTAGAGTTATACCCAGAAGAGTACCGAAAAGCATACCGCCGAGTGAAAAGAGCGAGTGAAATTTTATTACGCGAACCAGAGCCACAAGTAGGGTTAACGCCGAAAGAGGTTATTTGGACGAAGAATAAGACAAAGCTTTATCGCTACATTTCAAAACAAGAAAAAACACAAAGAGTTCCAATTTTATTAATATATGCTCTAATTAATAAACCATATATTATGGACTTAACTCCCGGAAATAGTCTAGTGGAATATTTAGTGGATCGTGGTTTTGATGTGTATATGCTTGATTGGGGCACATTTGGTTTAGAAGATAGTCATTTGAAATTTGATGATTTCGTGTTTGATTATATTGCAAAAGCTGTGAAAAAAGTAATGCGAACTGCAAAATCGGACGAGATTTCTTTACTTGGTTATTGCATGGGCGGAACGCTAACGTCTATTTATGCGGCACTTCACCCGCACATGCCACTTCGTAACTTAATCTTTATGACAAGTCCTTTTGATTTCTCTGAAACAGGATTATATGGTCCTTTATTAGATGAAAAATACTTCAATTTAGATAAAGCGGTTGATACATTCGGAAATATTCCGCCAGAAATGATTGATTTCGGAAACAAAATGTTAAAACCAATTACGAATTTTGTTGGTCCATATGTTGCTTTAGTAGATCGTTCAGAGAATGAGCGCTTCGTTGAAAGCTGGAGATTAGTTCAAAAGTGGGTTGGAGATGGTATTCCTTTCCCTGGCGAAGCATACAGACAGTGGATTCGAGATTTTTATCAAAATAATAAATTAGTGAAGGGTGAACTTGTTATTCGCGGACAAAAGGTAAACCTTGAAAATATTAAGGCGAATGTGTTAAATATTTCCGCGAAACGTGATCATATTGCTCTGCCATGTCAAGTAGAGGCTTTACTAGACCATATTTCTAGCACAGATAAACAATATGTATGTTTACCAACAGGACATATGTCGATCGTTTACGGTGGAACAGCCGTAAAACAAACTTATCCGACGATTGGAGATTGGCTTGACGAGCGTTCGAATTAAAAATAGAAAAAATCCAACTAGCATGCGCTAGTTGGATTTTTTTATGGGAAATAACAAAACATAGAAAGGAGAAAATTACATTTTAGGAGTATAGTTATGAAACTTATGACGGGGAAGTTATTTTGGGATGCAGAGGTTGCTATGTCTTGTTATCCAACGTTAGAAAATGATATGATATGTGATGTGCTCGTAGTTGAAGGTGGAGAAGCAGGTGCTCATATAGCGTATGCGTTACAGAAAATTGGAATGAGTGTTACGCTCATTGAAAAAAGAGCAATCGCGTTTGGTAGCATAGCTGCTAATACAGGTTTATTACAATTCCTTCATATTTGGTGAAAGGAAAGGGGTACGGGCATATAGCCTTTGTTATGAAGCGCTAAGAACAATGGAGAAGATTGTACCAATTCTCGATATGGATCCCCATTTTATTCCGCGAAATAGTCTGTACTATGCAAGTAGAAGTGAGGACGTTTCATTTTTACAAAAAGAATATAATACGTTACGCCATTATGGATTTCCGGTTGCATATTTTACAGAATCTCATATTAAGAAACGTTATTCATTTACAAAACAAGCAGCACTATATACAAGTGGTGATGCAGAGGTGAATCCATATTTATCCTGCTATTTGTGGNNCGATTGGTGAGGGCTCATAATCAATGGGGGATGGACAAAACCCCCACTGATTACAGTTTCACTTTATTTAATCGATAGAAAAAAGGTAGCGAAGTGATGGAATGAGAGATATAAAAAAGTTTTTACAAAAATTACGTCCCGTACAACTCATTGTTTTGTTTTATTTATTAGCAGTAATTGTATCGGTGATGTTACTTAGTTTACCGTTTGTTACGAAGTCTGGCGTGAAGTGGACATTTATTGATGCCCTATTTACATCTGTTAGTGCGGTAAGTGTTACCGGACTGTCTGTTGTTGCGATTTCAGATACGTTTACAACGGCAGGAATTATTATTTTAGCTCTTATTTTACAATTAGGCGGCTTAGGAATTATGGCGCTTGGTACGTTCGTCTGGATTATAACGGGAAAAAAGATTGGTTTGCAGAGAAGAAGATTAATTATGGCAGACCATAATCAAGGAAATTTATCGGGTCTTGTAGAATTGATGCGTTCTATTCTAATTGTAATTATTTCGATAGAACTCATTGGAGCAATTCTGTTAGGTACTAGATTTCTACTTTATTTTCCGACTTGGCAAGAAGCTTATTTTCATGGTTTCTTTGCGGCTGTTAGTGCAACGACGAACGGCGGATTTGATTTAACAGGACAATCGTTAATTCCGTACAAAAAAGATTATATTGTTCAAATAATCCATATGTTGCTTATTATTTTAGGAGCGATTGGCTTCCCAGTGTTGATGGAAGTAAAACAATTTTTTAGTAAGAGAAGACAGCAACTATTTCGTTTTTCATTATTTACAAAATTGACGACAACAACATTTTTTGCACTCGTTGTTGTTGGAACCATCATGATTTTTTTACTAGAACGAAATCATTTTTTAGTAGGAAAGTCATGGCATGAAACGATGTTTTATACATTATTCCAATCTGTGACGACGCGAAGTGGTGGACTCGCTACGATGGATGTACGTGAATTGTCACAACCGACGCTTTTATTTATGAGTATATTAATGTTTATAGGAGCGTCCCCTAGTTCGGTTGGGGGTGGGATACGCACAACAACATTTGCGGTTAATATATTATCGTTATATACTTTTGCAAGGGGTGGAAGAACAGTCAGGATCTTTAAGCGACAGCTTCACGAAGAGGATGTGCTGAAAGCATCTGTCGTTATGACGATGGGGATTTTATTATGTGCCACAGCGTTATTCATTTTATCCATTACGGAAAATGTGCCGCTTATGAGCTTAATTGTTGAAGTTTGTTCTGCTTTTGGAACGACGGGATTATCGACAGGCATTACTCCAGATTTAACAACTGTTGGTAAACTTGTGCTCATTGTACTTATGTTTATCGGACGCGTTGGTATTTTAACATTTATATTAGCTAGCGGTGGCAGAGAACAACCACCTCGCTATAAGTATCCGAAAGAGCGAATTATTATTGGATAGTATGAAACCATTCTACCTATGTTAGGTAGAATGGTTTTTTAGTCGTTAATGCCAAATTGAGGATGCATAAACGTTTCATTTTTGTTATCAGCTTCGTTTTTGAGCAATTCTTGATTTTCTTCTGCAATCCATCCGATATCATTTGTAGGATGAATCCATTCTTCTCCAGCCATAATGGCGGGATCTACCTCATCACTCCAATTGTTAAGCGGGCTGTTCTCGGAATCATATTTACTGTCTCCAATTACAACATTATGTTGATTCATAAAAGGTTGTTGCATCCTTTTTCCTGTGCCTTTAAAAGAGGGAAAGTTCATTTGATGGGGAAGTGTTTCGTCTAAAATTGGCGATTGGATTTTTGCTTTTTTCTTCAAAATAATCGCTCCTTTTTCATAATTTGTTCATATGTAGTATTTCCATCTAGGGTCTCTTATGTACTTGTTAACACTTGCCAGTCATAATTATTTCAGGTTGCGTCAAAATAGAATAGAAAGTTATTTCTTGAGAGCAGGTGAATGTATTGGCGAAAAGAAAAGTGAAACAAAATGCGGCAATCAACAATAATAAAACTCCGAAAGAAAGCTTACCAGATGCAGAATTTGCATTAGAGTATGAAGGAGAAAACAGTGCGAAGTATGCAAATCGTAATTCCAAAAAAGGTAAACAAAAATGAGGCGTTTTTTACAAACGCCTCATTTTTGTGTGGAATTATAAAAGTTTTTTAATTATTTGTAAATTTAACGTTTTCTATTAGCAGAAAAATGCGAAAAAACATAGAAGTAGCAACGTATTACACAAAAACAAACAACAAACAAAAGATTAATGTTGGTTTAATACTGCTTTTACAATAGTTGTTTATATTTGAGTTGTACATAAGTTTTGCAAAAGGAGAGAGAAACAGTAAAAAAACAATCTTTAAAGCGATAGCAACTGGAATGGTATTTTCGTTATTAATGGGGTGAGGTGCAAAGAAAGAAGAAAGTGCTGGAGCAAAAGTAAAAGATGATAAATTATCTGGATCATTAACTGTTTACACGGTTGAAGAAAAACTCGTACCAATTTATGAAGAGGTTTTCACCGAAAAAGAAAATTATAATTTTGTATAAGCAAGGAACTTTATGAGGTAGATATAAATGGGGTGAATCTATGTCTGTAGTAGGAGAAGAAAGAAAGCGAACCATTCTTGAAAAGGTAGAGTTTAAAGGGAAAGTAAAAGTTTCAGAATTAGCGAGAGAATTCGCTGTATCAACAGAAACAATTCGTCGATATTTAGAAGAATTAGATCGTGAAAAAAAGCTGAAGAAAGTGTATGGTGGAGCTGTTCAACTTCCAGGTGTTGGGATAGAGGCACCGATGTTAGAAAGAGAGATGCTACATATAGAAGAGAAGAAAAGAATTGGTTATAAAGCAGCAACATTTGTAGAAGATGGTGATGTCATTGCAATCGATGACGGAAGTACACCACTTCAAATGGTTCCATATCTTGTTCATCGTAAAAATTTAACGATTGTTACGAGCTCTTTTCCAGTCGCGATACAATTAATCTCTTCGATTAATAAAAAGATGTTTCACGGTGAAGTTTTATTTATTGGTGGGAAAGTATCCCCAAAGAATTCGCGTGTATCAGGATCTATTTCTCAGCAAGTGATTTATCAATTTCATTTTCATAAAGCGTTTGTTTCGATTGATGGGTTATTACCTAGTTTTGGAGTTTCCAGTTTTGAATTAGAAAAAGCGAAACTGTCAGAAGCGATGATGAAATTAGCGGAAAAAACATATATTCTATGCGATCATACAAAGGTAGGCGTAAAAGGGAACTATCGAATAGCAGCACCTTCTCGTATTCAACATGTTATTTGTGATAAAAAAATGCCATATAGCTTTGAAGAAGAAGTTAAAAAGCATAATATTCAATGGACAGTTTGTTAAACAAAGTGAAAGTATCCACACTTCCACCTAAAATTGTTTCATCTAAAATCGGCAAGAATACCCCCACTTCAAACCGCAAGGTCGTTAAGTGGGGAGGTAGTTGACTATAGCCGAATTTTCAGATGAAATGTTAATGACCCTAAAAAACGAGATGAAAGATTTGCATCTATACAAAAAGTGGACACATTTTCTCATTTCCTTCATATAATTTACCAATATAAAAAAAATTGGCTGAAGGAAAGAAGGGGAAATATGTCAGGAAGAATATATAATAAGCTTGTGTTGTATGCAAATATTTTGCAAAAAATCGGTGTTATTAATGAGAAAGAAAAAAGTGAAATTCTTCATACGATAGGTAAAAAAGCCCTTTGAATAAAGGGCTTTTTTACCGCTATTTGTGGGCAGTAANNCGGCAAATGCGAGGAAGTTACGTGGGAGATAACTGCCCATAAAAGCCCGATTGGTGCGGGCGAATAATCAGTGGGGGATGGACAAAACCCCCACTGATTAAAGTTTCACTTTATTGTAAAATTAAGTAGGACATAGACGGCAGTATTGGCATATGAGTAGC
Organism: Bacillus cereus; assembly: GCA_002578045.1. GTDB lineage: Bacteria > Bacillota > Bacilli > Bacillales > Bacillaceae_G > Bacillus_A > Bacillus_A cereus_AK. The sequence goes on along the minus strand of NUMR01000007.1, from coordinate 46,889 downwards.
CTATTTTTATGGGGAGCGCTGAAACCATATTGACAAAAAAGTATTCTCATGTGATAATTCAATTAAATTTTTGGAAAAATCAAAAAACACTCCTTTTACATAGAAAGGATTCGAACATGATATGAATATTACGATGGGGGTGACGAAATGTTATTTTTTTTGAAGAAATGGAATGAATTAAAAGATGTGAAAGCTGAATTGGCACTTCGTGATTGGTTTTATGGTACAAAAATTAGTTTATCGTTATGTACATCAAAAAAGCCATTAACATTTTTAGTGAATGTCGAGGGAAGAGATAAAGGATTATTTTCAGAAGAAGATTTTATTGTTGTAAATTGCATGTGTGAGCCAGTATTTGAAAACGAAGAAAAACCAGCTGCAGAGTCATTTATGCATGCGGATATTTATAAAAAAAGCAGTGCAGAATGTATTTTACAAGTGCAGACTGTAGATAGTCATTTAATATCAGAGCTATATGGAGAAGAAGGGGAAGTAACATTTGATAAACGAAGCGTGGCACGTGTTTTTGGAAGAGAAGGCATAACAGAAATGACAATTCCAATTGTAGAAGATGAAAAAAAATTCGCTGATTTATTAGAAAGTCATGTGCCGAATTTTATTGAAGGTGGTGGAGTAGTTCTTGTTCATAATTACGGCATGATCGTGTGGGGGAAAACTCCAGAAGAAACGAAAAAATGGCTAGAAGGTATAGAGTATTTAATGAACTATCACGTAAAGCTTTTAATGATACAAGGAGCAAAAAGTTCGGTTATATAAAATATAGCTACAATGGTTACTGTTCCACGAAGAAATGAAAGCGTTTTAAAAATAATTTCACTCATAAAATATAAGTCTCCTTATTATATATAGCTTATATGATGACATGTAAGGAGGAACGTATTTTGCGAGTTAAATATCATTTTCTGTCAAAGCAGCAGGTGACTTATTGTAAGACAAATGATACTGGTGAAAAGGCATTGCAAATTATGAATGAAACGGGATTTCGAGCAATCCCTGTATTAGCAGAAGATGAGAAGAAATTCACGGGGATTATTTATAAAGTAGATTTATTAGAAAAGAAGTGTAATAGTGGATTAGAGCATGTAAGTGCAGGAGATATGCTGGGAAATTCCTCTGCATTTATTTTTGAAAAGGATTCTTTTTTCAGAGCTTTTTATGTTATCCGTCGTCTTCCTTTTTTAGCTGTGGTAAATGATTATAATGAATTTGTCGGTATTTTAACACATTCTAATATATTTGATGTTATTGAAGATTCATTCGGTATGCGAACTGGTGGGTATATATTAACAATTGCAACACAAGATTGTAAGGGAACGATTAAAGAAATTGGGACATTGCTAAAGGCCTATAATATAGGTGGATTATTTACATTAGATAACGGTGATCAATATATTCGCCGTGTTATCGTAAATATATCTGATATGTTAAATGAAAAAGAATTAAAGCAATTAATTGGAAAAATAGAGAAAAAGGGCTTTCGGGTGAGTCATGTAGATTATATTTAAGTTGAAAAGGAAAGGTACCTATCTGCTATATGTAGATAGGTACCTTTTTTGAGTGCGAGAAATGAATCTCATTTGGAAACAGGCGGTGGAAATAGTGCTAAATCGGATAAAAAAATAAAATCGGCGTGCTCGCGAATTTTAGGAATGGAAGTTTCAATTACACGTGATGTAATTTCTCCCGGGGGCCCGACGTGTCCGATAGCTACCATAATGGGTTTTTCTTGACTTTTTTTAAGGAGTAATTGGGCTTGTTTTGAAATATGCCCTGCCGTATAAACATCATCAAAAAAAAGTTGGTTTTCAATAATAGGTACTCCTAATTCTTTCCCGATTTTTGGGACGACACTATTAGGGTTAGTTTTGCTATCTAAATAAAATAAACCGTGTTTTTTACAAGCTGCAAGTATAAGTCGTACAATTCTTTCGTCAGCTGTTACCTTTGAACCCATATGATTGTTCATTCCAATTGCATGCGGTATTTCTTGGATCGCTTGTTCGAGTCGATTGTTTATTTCTTCATCGCTTAAATCAGTTGTAATTGCTTTTGGTCCAAGCCATTCTTTTTTACCTTTAATAGGTTCCATAGGCATATGTATAATAACTTCATGTCCTTTTTTATGGGCCGCTATTGCATCTTCTTTTGTCGAAGGAAGAAAAGGCATAACTGCAACAGTTAGTGGGATGGGAAGTGATAACATTTTATCTGTCCCTTTCATATTATTGCCGAAATCATCAATGACAATAGCTACTTTATTCGTACGGGCATTCACTTGAAGTGGGAACAAGAAGAAGGGTACGAATACAGTAAAGATGAGCAATGTAATAGTATATTTACGCATATAAGTATTTCCTTTCTATTTTATCAATCATCATTATGTTTTGCGTTTTTTTATAAATTAAACAAAAAATGTCGAAGAAAAGTATAGGGAAAATAGAGAGTCCGTATTTTACTTAGTATTAAAAAAAAGAAGATGAAAAAAATGTCTATTATTGCGAATGTATTTACAAAGATAGAATAATTTGTAATAATTCTCAAAGTGAGGGTAAAGATTTGTAAATTACAGGGAGAAAATGTTTAATTTTCTGATTCTTCAAATTTGAATATGATTAAGCAGTTAAAAGGTCAATAGAGAAATGAAGTTGAGAGCATGGAAGAATAATAAGGGGGATATGGATGTTTACTGTAAAAAGGAAGTACACATTAGAAAAGCTTTCACGCGATATTCATATGAAGCGTGAAGAAATGATTCAACTAGGATTAACAAGTGGGTTAAATAGTAGGGAGACAATTCAAGTTAGTCAAGAATTGGACAAGCTTATTTTACAATACCAGCGTTATAAAGAAAAACAAACACCGAAATGGTTTTCAATTATAAAGGTACCTATTTTCCAAATCGGATATGAAAGAAAATCGAATAATTTTTGGCGAATGCTTGTGGCAGGTTTTATGAAATAAGTATAACTATCTTTTTGGGATAAGGATGATTATACTATGTGTAATGGAATCTCGATATGAACTGTCGTTCCTTTGGTTTCTTACTGTCAATAAAAATATGCCCATTGTACATCTCTACAATTCGTTTACAGATGACATGTCCAAGACCTGTTCCAGTACCTTTATTAGTTAAGAACGGATGAAAGAGGTGTTTTTGAATATTTTTTGGAAGCATTTCCTAGTATCAATAATTTGCAATTGTGCGTGTGTTTTATCGTTTGTTACGACAATGGTTAGTGTATCACTAGAAGTCATAGCTTCAATTGTATTTTTTGTAATGTTTAAAACCACTTGTTTCATATGGTCTTTTGAGCAACGGATAGGAACAGGATGGTCTGGCAAATGTAAATGGAATACAATGTTATGTAGATTCGCCTCAGATTGAATAATCAATGATACCTCATAAAGAATTGTTCTTACGTCATATGTTTGTTCAATGATGGTAGTTGTTTTTCCAAGAATAAGAAATTCACTTCCAATTTCATTAATCCGTTCTATTTCTTGTTCGATTATAGAAAAGTAGAACTAATCCTGTTCATCTTTATATTTCTCTTTTAATAGAGAGACAAGTCCTTTCATTCCAATAAGAGGATTACGGATTTCGTGTGCTGTACTAGCTGCAAAAGTTCCAACCAATTCAATTTTTTGTAGTTCGTTTTTTTGTCTTTCTAGTTTTGCTTAACGTTTTAATAACATATATTAAGTAAAAATAAAGTAGCTATACAATCTATTGAAACTAACTGATATAAATTTTGTTGGTGAATAAGCAACGGAAAAACAGAGGCCTTCCAATTTAATCTTTGGAGTGGAATAGTGACCATATTAGAATGCTCATCACTTGTTTCGTTATTATTATCGGTTAGAAAAACTACATCCTGTTTATCAGTTACCTCGAAATGGTATTGTGATTTAATGGCATGTAAAGAAGATGAAATATAGTCGAAGCGTAAACTTGTTAATAATAAGTCTGAGAGCGCCTTCTTTTTTATTATCATTATATATAAGCTATGTTAAAATTGTCATGTTTTTATTCAAGAATCATTCGTAATATGCTAAGGGAAAGGAAATGGGTGAGTGAATACTCATTCGGAAATTGTATAAAGTAATAAGCTGTTTTTTCTTTTTATTGCTGAGAATTTAAGTGAAGGGTTGAAATTTGTATGACATCAAATAATGAAAGAGAAGATATTTCTCAATCTTTAAAAGTATTTATTGCATTATCTCGTATACATCGTTCTGTTATGGATACTACAAATAAGGTGAAACTTGAATCAGTGGGGGGGTTGTCCATCCCCCACTGATTATTCGCTCTCATCAATCGGGCTTTTACGGGCAGTTAACTCCCACCTAACTTCCTCGNNAAATAGCGGGATAAATCCATACAAAGTAACGGGTTAAATCCAACTGAATTTGCTGGATTAGAACTACTATATCATAAAGGAGGTCAACCGCTACAGCAAATTGGTGAGCGTATTTTAATAGCGAGTGGCAGCATTACATATGTTGTAGATAAGCTAGAGAAAAAAGGGTTAGTAAAAAGAATTTCATGTCCAAATGATAGACGTGTTATGTATGCACAATTAACTGAATCTGGAGAGAGTTTTATTGCTTCTATTTTTCCTGGGCATGAACAAGTTATACATCAGTCTTTTGAAATGTTAACGAAGGATGAAAAGGATGAATTACTTAATCTGTTGAACAAAATTGGAAAGTATGAAAAATGATAATACGTTTCAAAGTTTTTTTACATGTACACAAGACACTAGGTGCCGAATTTTGTTGAAGGATAAGAGGAGATTTGAAAAGAAGCATGGAATTATAGTAGTGATACGTATAATGGAGAGGAGGCTCGTTCATGGCATTTAAAGACTATGAATATAAACGGCCAAATATTGAAGAATTCAAAGAAAAATTTACTATTGCTTTAGAGAAGTTTGATAACGCAAAAACTGTAGAAGAACAAAAGCAAGTCATCAATTCAATTAATGAAATTCGCAATGATTTTGGTACTATGGGGAACCTTTGTTACATTCGTCATTCTGTTGATACGACGGATGCTTTTTATAAGGAAGAGCAGGACTTCTTTGATGAATTCTCTCCAGTTGTACAAGGGTATGGTACAAAGTATTATAAAGCGTTAATTCATTCTCCATTCCGTGAAGAATTAGAGGCGTATTATGGAAAGCAATTATTCGCTCTAGCGGAATGTGATTTAAAAACATATTCAGATGAAGTCGTGAAAGATTTACAATTAGAAAATAAATTGTCTTCACAATATACGCAGTTATTAGCATCTGCAAAAATTGACTTTGCAGGAGAAGAACGAACATTATCACAACTTATTCCATTTATGCAAGGAGAAGAAAGAAGCGAACGTAAAGGAGCAAGTGAAGCATACTACGGATTTTTAGCTGGAAATGAGGAAAAGCTAGATTGTATTTATGATGAACTTGTTAAAGTAAGAACGAAAATCGCGAAATCTTTAGGTTTCAAAAACTTTGTTGAACTCGGATATGCAAGAATGTATCGTACAGATTATAATGCGGAGATGGTGGCGAATTATCGTCAGCAAATACTTGAGTATATCGTTCCAGTTACAACGGAATTAAGACGGAGACAACAAGCGCGTATCGGTGTAGAGAAGTTAGCATATTACGATGAAAACTTTGAATTTGCTACAGGTAATCCGACTCCAAAAGGAGATGCAGATTGGATTATTAATCATGGGAAAACGATGTACAAAGAGTTATCTGCTGAAACAGACGAATTTTTCAATTTTATGCTAGATAATGATTTATTAGATTTAGTTGCGAAAAAAGGAAAAGCTGGTGGCGGATATTGTACATATATCGAGAATTATAAAGCACCATTTATTTTCTCAAATTTCAACGGAACATCTGGTGATATTGATGTATTAACACATGAAGCGGGTCATGCTTTCCAAGTATATGAAAGTCGTAAATTTGAAATTCCAGAATATAATTGGCCAACATATGAAGCGTGTGAAATCCACTCTATGAGTATGGAATTCTTTACATGGCCATGGATGAAGCTATTTTTTGAAGCAGATGTAGATAAATATTATTTCTCTCACTTAAGTTCAGCACTTCTGTTTTTACCATATGGTGTATCTGTTGATGAGTATCAACATTATGTATATGAAAATCCTGAAGCATCACCAGCAGAGCGTAAGACAGCATGGCGTAACATAGAGAAGAAGTATTTACCACATCGTGATTATGAGGATAATGATTATTTAGAGCGCGGTGGTTTCTGGCAACGTCAAGGTCATATTTATAGCTCACCTTTCTATTATGTTGATTACACGCTTGCTCAAATTTGTGCACTGCAATTTTGGAAACGTGCAAGAGATAATAGACAAGAGGCGTGGGAAGATTATGTAAACCTTTGTCAACAAGGGGGAAGTAAATCATTCTTGGAATTAGTAGAAGTTGCAAATTTAACATCACCATTTGCTGAGGGTTGTGTGAAAAGTGTCATTACAGAAATTGAAGGATGGTTACATATGATTGACGACACAGAATTGTAAAAAACATGCGTGTTTTTTCACATGTTTAACATCGACATAATGGAAAAATGATGAGATAATGGAGAAAATTCAGAATTGTTAAGAGGCGTTTCGAATAAGGAGCACCTCTTTTCACCAACAAAAAGGGGGGAAAGAAGTATGCTTCAATCTAATATGAATGTGAGTTTAGAAAGTTTGGTGAACTCATTACAGTCTACTCGAAGCACGCTATTATCAGAAATTGAAATGTTAAATGATACAGAAGTGAATGTAAAGCCACGCCGTGATAAATGGAGTATTATTCAAATTTTGCACCACTTGCATTTAGTTGAACAATCTGTCACATCTGCCCTTGTATATGCTTTACAAAAAAAAGAAAGAAATGCGACTCCATTTAAAGATCTCCAACTTACGCTTGATCGCACACATAAACGAGAAGCTCCTCAGCAAATGCAGCCAACAGACACTTTAATGAAAAAACAGCAAGGAATTCAATTACTAGAACATTCACGCCAAGAACTATTACATGCGCTTCGTAGTGTCATAGATGAAAAAGAGTTATTTGAAAATGGATTAAAGCATCCCGTTTTTAATGATTTAAATTTGTATCAGTGGGCTGAATTTCTTGATTTACATGAACAAAGACATCTTACACAGTTAAAAGAGGCGAAACATGCAATACTACAGCGTTAAGACAAGAGAAGTGGGGGGATTCTTCCCGCTTTTTTTTGTGAGTAGTATAGCTCGCATTTCATCTAAAATTGGTAAGGATACCCCCACTTCAATCGTGCGAAGGGTGTAACCCAACGATAAGTGGTGGATGTAGCAGAAATAATCAAAAAAGAAATAGAAAAATAATGCATAGTTTCCTGTCTCACTTTGGAATAATATTTTGTGAAAGAGTCAGAAGGAGTGAACAGAGTATGGCGAATAAGAAGCGTGAAGAAGAGCGTGCTTGGAAAGCTCGTAAAGAGAATCAAAAACCACATGGAAAAGTGAAAGCTTTTGCTGAATTAGTTGAAAGGACAGAAAAAACGTGATGATTATTTCATCACGTTTTTTGTATGAGTGGAAAGGTTAATAAGAAGGTTGTACCGATTCCTTTTTCACTTATAATATCAATTTTTCCATTCATAGTCTGCATAGCACTGAATACGACCATCATCCCAAGGCCAGTTTCTTTTTCTTTCGTTGAAGTTAAAGGGTTACGAATTTCATGTGAGATAGCGGAAAAATCAGAATTTTTTCTAGTAGTATACAATATGTTACAATAAGCTTTGTCAATGAAAGAAGAAATTCCGTGCACTGCATGGGAGAGGTTCGCGAACTCCCTCTATAAAAAACTATGGAAACAACAATATCCCTAGGTATTGTTTTGTTTTTTTATTGTGACAGTTCAAGAACGTTCTTTCTTCTTATTCGTAGTAGAGAAGGAGAATGAGTGAAATGAAAAAAGAAAAAGCAGTTGTTGTTTTTAGTGGAGGACAAGATAGTACGACATGTTTATTTTGGGCAATGCAGCAGTTTGCAGAAATAGAAGCTGTAACGTTTCATTACAATCAACGTCATAAGTTAGAAATTGATTGTGCAACGGAAATTGCGAAAGAGCTAGGAATTAAACATACAGTACTAGATATGAGTCTATTAAATCAACTTGCTCCAAATGCGTTAACGAGAACGGATATGGAGATTACACATGAAGAAGGTAAATTGCCATCAACATTTGTAGATGGACGAAATTTACTATTCTTATCATTTGCTGCTATATTAGCAAAACAAGTTGGAGCACGTCATCTTGTAACAGGTGTATGTGAAACTGATTTTAGTGGTTATCCAGATTGCCGTGACGTGTTTGTGAAATCGTTAAACGTTACATTAAATGTATCGATGGATTATCCGTTTGTCATTCATACACCACTTATGTGGATTGATAAAGCAGAGACGTGGAAATTATCTGATGAACTTGGCGTATTTGAGTTTGTTAGAGAAAAAACATTAACATGTTATAACGGAATCATTGGTGATGGTTGTGGTGAATGTCCAGCATGTCAACTTCGTAAAGCAGGATTGGATACGTACCTACAAGAACGTGAAGGAGCGAACAACTAATGGATAATTTCTTTGGATTTCGCATCGTAGAAAATTTGCAAAAAATGGACAAGGATATTCAGCGTGAACAACTTAAATATCATAATAAAAGAGTAATGGTCAGCAAGGAATTTACATTTGATGCAGCACACCATTTACACTGTTATGAAGGAAAATGTAAAAACTTACATGGTCACACATATAAAGTTGTATTTGGGATTAGTGGATATGTAAATGAAATAGGTCTTGCAATGGACTTTGGAGACATAAAAGAAATTTGGAAAAATGAAATAGAAATTTATTTAGACCATCGTTATTTAAACGAAACGTTACCAGCGATGAATACAACTGCAGAAAATATGGTCGTTTGGATTTATGAAAAAATGTCGGAAGCATTGACAAAAGGGAATCGAGCAGAGGAGTATAAAGGGGCTCGTGTCGAATTTGTTCGTCTCTTTGAAACGCCAACAAGCTATGCAGAAGTAAGACGGGAGTGGATGCTCGATGAGTAAAATCCCTATCTTAGAAATATTTGGCCCGACTATTCAAGGTGAAGGGATGGTTGTAGGACAAAAGACAATGTTTATTCGTACAGCTGGCTGTGATTATAGCTGTGCTTGGTGTGATTCTGCTTTTACGTGGGATGGATCAGCTAAAGATCAAATTAGACAGATGACGCCAGAGGACGTTTGGAATGAACTTGTAGAGATTGGTGGGGAAAACTTTTCTCATGTTACGATTTCGGGCGGGAATCCGGTATTGCTGAAAAATATCGAGTTTCTTCTTTCTATATTAAAAGAGAATGGAATGCGAACGGCAATTGAAACGCAAGGGAGCAAATGGCAAGATTGGTTACTTCAAATTGATGAGATAACAATTTCGCCAAAACCACCAAGCTCAACAATGAAAACGGATTTTCAGAAGCTAGATGCTGTAATTCAGAAACTAGCAGGAAAAGATATTAGTTTAAAAGTAGTAGTATTCGATGATCATGACTTTGAATATGCAGTTAAGATGCACAAACGTTATCCAGATATACCATTTTTCTTACAAGTAGGGAACGATGATACGAAAACAATGGATGATGCAAAGCTTATTAAAAAATTATTAGATCAGTATGAGTGGCTTATTGAAAAAGCTGTTAACTGTAAAGAGATGAATGATGCGAAAGTATTGCCACAGCTTCATGCGTTAGTATGGGGAAATAAACGTGGCGTATAACGAAGGGATGTTTAAAATGGCAGGAAGATTAAATGAAGATTTAAAAGATGTAACATTATTAGGGAATCAAAATACAAAATATTTATTTGAATATAGCCCGGAAATTTTAGAGGTATTTGATAATAACCATCCAAACCGTGATTATTTTGTAAAATTCAATTGTCCTGAATTTACAAGTTTATGTCCGAAAACAGGACAACCAGATTTTGCAACGATTTATATTAGCTACATTCCAGAGCAAAAAATGGTAGAGAGTAAATCTTTAAAGTTATATTTATTTAGCTTCCGCAATCACGGTGATTTCCACGAAGATTGCATGAACGTTATTATGAATGATTTAATTAAATTAATGGATCCGCGTTACATTGAAGTATGGGGAAAATTCACACCACGTGGAGGTATTTCAATTGATCCATACTGCAACTACGGTCGCCCAGGAACGAAGTATGAACAAATGGCAGATTATCGCATGATGAACCATGATCTATATCCAGAAACAATTGATAATCGTTAATATATAATAGAAAGAAAGGATNNATCCTTTCTTTCTATTATATTATGCATTTTGATTAATGACAGTATAGTTTTTATGACTTACAACTGTAAGAGGTTCCATATCTAGTTCTCTAAAATTCTCCATAATTGTTATATCAACAATAACAGAGTTTTGATTTACTTTTTGAACACGGCCTTGCATTCCACCTTTAAATTCGACGATATCTCCAGTTTCTGCGATCTGCATAAGCAACTCTCCTTGTTACAGTTTTCCCCAAAAAGAATAATCATTTGGGATTTTTTATTTTCCTTTATTTTGAACTATGTTTCTTGTTTTGTAAATGTTTTCAAAGTAAAAAGTCGAAAAATATTTATTTTTTGTAAGATAATATCCAGATTTAATATGATAGTGGAGAAAAAGTGTTTCTATCTTTATATTGGAGTATAATGGAAATGGATGTAGGTCTGTTAATATGGGGGAAATAGGAGAGGTAAAATAATGTTTGAAATTATGGGGAGTTTTATAGTTTTGTTCTTATTTTCTTTTCTTATTTACAGTTGAAGAAGATTCGTCAACATGAAACGAATATATATTTTGATGGAATAGATGCTTCTATTACTCACGGTAGTGGCGGAGATATGTAACGATATGTAACTTTTATTTTCAGCATGTTATGATGAATGTAAGAAATAGTACATAATATAGTTCGTAAGTGATGAATGGAGAGTGAAAAGAATGTGGATATCTTTTATTCGTCATGGTCGCTTGAATAGTGCTATAGAACCGATGACAATTACTTCATTTCATGAATGGCTGAAAAGATATGACGTAGATAGTGTGGGTAGGGAATGTAACATACCGATTGAAACAATTGAGGCAGTTGAATCAGCAAAGTTAATTGTATCGAGTGATCAAAGACGTGCTGTACAGTCAGCAGCGGAATTAATGAATTCTTTGTCCTTTGTGCAAAATTCTCTTTTTAGGGAAGTAGAAGTACCGTCGAGTTTTTTTGCACCGAAATGGTTTAAATGTAAACCAGGGACGTGGTTTTTTATTGGACGTGCTTTATGGATGGTTGGGTATCATAAAGATGTTGAGTCGTATAAAGAAGCAAGAGAAAGGGCGAAAGAAGCTGCTAATATGTTACATCACTACGCGCTGGTGCACGGGAAAATCGCGATAGTAGGCCATAGTTATTTTAATACGATGATTGGTGCGGAACTGAGGGCGATGGGATGGTCTGGACCTCTTATTTTTCACCGGAAGCCGTGGGGATATACAAAGTATACATTCCATGAGTCGATGAATGGAAGTGTATTAAATACAAAATTAACTTAAAAGCACACGATTTTATACAAAATCGTGTGCTTTTTTTTAAAATATAGAAACCAATGTACGTAATGGTTTTGTTAGATGGGCATATGGTGCGCCAACGAGCATCACGGTCTTATCATTTTTGTAACCGAGTTTTTCATACAGTGAAAGAGCACGCTTGTTTTCTAAGTTAACAAGTAAGGCAATTTTTTCATGACCTTTTTCAGCTGCATGAAGTTCAGCCGTTTCAATTAATTTTGAGCCGATGCCGCGTCCGCTGTGTGTACTTGAAACTGATAACGTGTCAATGTAATACTCATCAAGTTCTGCTTCTTTTTCTAACGTAATGGATTCATCTTCATGTAACTCCCTTAAGGAGTGTACGATTGGTGCATCAAGTCGTTCAGCGTCGCTACCGTGATAAACGACAATAACCCCAACTATTTTTCCACCTTGTTCAGCTACTAAACAGTTTTCGTAGCTCAATCGATTATTTTCTTTTGCGAACCATGTTTCAAGTCCTAGTAATACTTTTGCTTCAACTGTGCTACCAGTGATTTTTTCAGCAATTTCGTGCAGAGCGTTATACAGTAAAGGAGCTACTGCTGCCGCATCTGTCTTTTTTGCTTTCCGAATCATAGTATCCCTCCTAGTTCTACGTACATATTGTAGCATAAAACTAAATTTCTAACAGGCATTTGAATTTTGGATACGCTAGATGAAATGAAAAGTTTGATATAGAGATGTAGCTATGTTAGTATATGATATTTAGTACGAATATAATTAAGTGAAATAGCTTTAAAATATTGGAATACATAATGAAATCGTAACGGGATAAATTTACCGTTGTCGACCTATGGAAGATGCGATAAAATAAATTATTGCAAAGAGGTGAAATACATGGATAAACAATTAGCAAATACAATTTTGGATCAGCTGAAAAACGGTGAAATAAAAGAGTATGTTGTAACGAAAGATGTATTTTATACGTTTAGAGAAGTTGTTGTAAATCGAGAAGATTTTAAGCACTTTATCGGAAATGCACAGCGTGGTGGACAGGTAATTTATACATATTCAGAAACGCCGCGATCATAAATAGATGATAAGGGGGAGGAGACATATGGGAAATTTTAAACACGGTATATTACCTCATTGGGACTACATGTGGAAAGATAAATCAGGAAATAGATTCATGGGAATGGTTATGTATCCGGAAAAAAGAAAATGCTCAGCTAAGATGATCCCAAAAATTAAGAGAGCTTATGAAGAAGCGGTAGAAATTAAAGTGACAGTACAACTTCAACATACATATCAATATGTAGAAGGAATGATTGTATATTTTGATGAGGAAGCTCCTGTATGTACTATGCTTGATAAAGAGGAAAATCCACATCATATATTTGTAAAAAATATTGTACGTATTGAACATTGTGAATGAGAATATAATTTTTTACACATAGATTGAAGTGCCATAATAACAATAATTTTTTTCTATAATAGTGATTATGGAACGAGATATGTATATTCATTAATAAAGTGAAGTTTTAACGAGAGAATCTCCTTCTGATTATTAGTTATCTAATAGATAGTGCATTCTCTAGTTGTTAAAGTTTGATTACTCATAAATAGTTAGGATAAATGTAATCGTTTTTTGGAACAGATTATCGTTTAAAGTCTGTTCTTTTTTGTGTGCTGCTGGAGAAATATATTCCTCCAGCAGTTACTGTTTTTTGACAAAAGGTATTGTTAACTTTTTTATAAATAAGGTTAAATTCGTTGACAACTTTTTTGAAAAGCACTTTATTGACATAAGTTTTAGAATGTTGTTTCATAGTCATTGTATTGAAAAAAATCGACGCTCATGTCGAAAGGTAAAAGTTAAAAAAAAAGAATTTATACATATATCTTGTGTCCTGTTTTGAAACGTAATACAATATATAGGGTGATGAACAAAAGTATAAATAGAGTATAGATTGAAAAGGGAGGGTCGGAAATGTTAGTAGCATATGATTCTATGACAGGAAACGTGAAGCGTTTTATCCACAAATTAAATATGCCGGCCGTTCAAATTGATGAAAATCTAGTACTAGATGAAGAATTTATTCTTATTACGTATACAACAGGTTTTGGCAATGTACCAGAACGTGTTTTAGACTTTTTAGAACGCAATAATGAAAAATTAAAAGGCGTATCTGCAAGCGGCAATCGTAATTGGGGAAACATGTTCGGTGCAAGTGCTGACAAAATTTCTGCTAAATATGAAGTGCCTATTGTATCAAAATTTGAGTTATCTGGAACCAATAACGATGTAGAATATTTTAAGGAAAGGGTGCGGGAGATTGCGACACATTGAACTGAATAATGAAATCACGCAAATGCAGGACGGTTTCTATCAGCTACATAAAGATAAAGAAGCATTAGAAGTTTTTATGGAAGAAGCTAGAGCGAATACCGTTCATTTTAATACCGTGGCAGAGCGAATGGAGTATATGAAGGAACATGATTACTATTACAACGTTTTGGACGAGTATAGCTTGGAGGAAGTAGAAGAAGTATATAACATCGCTTATGGTGAAAACTTCGAGTTCCAATCTTATATGGCAGCATCTAAGTTCTATAAAGATTATGCGTTAAAAACAAATGATCAAAAACAATACTTAGAAAGTTATGAAGATCGTGTAGCAATTGTGTCATTATACTTAGGACGCGGTGATGTTGCAAAGGCAAAACAATTCGCAAGCATGATTGTAAAACAAAACTACCAACCAGCGACACCTACCTTTTTAAATGCGGGAAGAAGTAGAAGGGGAGAAATGGTGTCTTGTTTCTTGTTAGAGATGGACGATAGCTTAAATTCAATCGGCTTTAACATTAATACTGCAATGCAATTATCGAAAATTGGCGGAGGAGTAGCTTTAAACTTATCTAAGCTGCGCGCACGTGGTGAGCAAATTAAAGGAATCGAAAACGCTGCAAGTGGGGTAGTACCTGTTATGAAGTTGCTTGAAGATTCGTTTTCATATGCGAATCAGCTTGGACAACGAAAAGGTGCCGGCGCTGTATACTTAAACATTTTCCATTGGGACATTATTGAATTCCTTGATACAAAAAAAATAAATGCCGATGAGAAGAGCCGTATTCAGTCTCTATCAATCGGAATTATCGTTCCAAGTAAGTTCTTTGAGCTTGCTGAGAAAAACGAACCTTTCCATGTTTTCGCGCCTTATACGGTGTTTAAAGAATATGGAAAGCATTTAGATGATATTGACATCGATGAAATGTACGATGAATTAATGAGCAATCCGAAAGTGAAGAAGAAGCCATTAGATATTAGTGCACGTGATATGCTTATTAAAATTGCTATGATTCAGCTTGAGTCTGGTTACCCATACTTAATGTTTAAATCAAATGCAAATAATCAACATCCACTGAAGGATATTGGAACTGTGAAGATGTCGAACTTGTGTACAGAAATCTTCCAGCTTCAAGAAACTTCTGAAATAAATGATTACGGTACAGATGACATTATCCGTCGCGATATTAACTGTAACTTAGGGTCGTTAAATATCGTAAATGTAATGGAAAATAAAGAAATTCGTGAAGCAGTTCATGCGGGGATGGAAGCTTTAACAGCTGTTTCTGATATGACGATTATTCCGAATGCACCAACTGTGAAAAAAGCAAATGATGAGCTTCATTCAGTTGGACTTGGAGCAATGAACTTACACGGATATTTAGCAAAAAATAAAATTGCTTATGAAAGTGTAGAAGCGAAAGAGTTCGCTCGTACATTCTTTATGATGTTAAATTACTATTCTATTGAGAAGAGTATGGAGATTGCTAAAGAAAAAGGCGAAACATTTAAAGACTTTGATAAATCTGATTATGCAAACGGTACATACTTTGAAAAGTATGTAACAATTGATTACAGCCCAGTAACTGAAAAAGTTCAGCAGCTATTTGAAGGAATTCATATTCCAACAAAAGAAGATTGGACAAGTTTAAAAGAGCAAGTGCAGAAGAATGGATTATATAACTCATATCGTCTTGCCATTGCTCCAACACAATCTATCAGCTATGTTCAAAATGCAACTTCAAGTGTAATGCCGATTGTAAGTCAAATCGAATCAAGAACGTATGCAAATGCGACAACGTATTATCCAATGCCATATTTATCAAAAGATACGTTCTGGTACTATAAATCTTCTTATGACATGAATCAGTTTAAATTAATTGATTTAATCGCAGAAATTCAAGAGCATATTGATCAAGGAATTAGTACGATTCTTTACGTAAATAGTGATATTTCAACACGTGAGTTAGCACGTTACTACATCTATGCACATAAAAAAGGCTTAAAGAGTCTTTATTATACGAGAACACGTAAATTAAGCGTTGAAGAGTGTGTGGCTTGTACCGTTTAATATAAAAAAGTGAGACACTATGAGCAGGGTTTTTCTGAACCCTGCTCATGCTTAGTTATCAATTTTTCATGTTTATTTAGAGAAGGGGCGATTTAATGCGTGCGGTAAACTGGAACAAAAAAGAAGATGATTTTAGTTTAATGTTTTGGAAGCAAAACATCGCTCAGTTTTGGACAGAAGAAGAAATCGCGGTATCTTCTGACAAAAATACTTGGGTGCAATTATCAAAAGAAGAGCAAATTGCTTATAAGCGTGTATTAGGTGGTTTAACACTTTTAGATACGAAACAAGGTGGCGAAGGGATGCCTCTTGTACTTGTTCATCTTGAAAATTTACAAGCAAAAAGTGTATTAGCTTTCATGGGAGCTATGGAAGAAGTACATGCGAAGAGTTACAGTCATATTTTCACAACGTTAGCTACTGAAGAAGAAATTGATGAAATTTTTGAGTGGGTAGACAATCATCCATTACTTGAGAAAAAGGCTGGTATTATTACTAACTACTATCGTCGTTTATTAAAGCCTGAAGTAATGAAAAAAGAGTTATACATGGCAATGGTAGCAAGTGTGTTTTTAGAAAGTTACTTATTCTATAGTGGATTCTTCTATCCACTTTATTTAGCAGGTCAAGGTAAATTGACGGCAAGTGGTGAGATTATTAACCTAATAATTCGTGACGAGTCCATTCACGGCGTATTCGTCGGTATTTTAGCACAACAAATCTTCGCAGAACTTTCTGCAGAAGATCAACAAGAAGTGCAAAAGGAAACGCAAGAGTTATTAATGGAACTATATGAAATTGAAATGGCATATACAGAAGAAATTTACACTTCTATCGGTCTTGTAGAAGATGTAAATCGTTTTGTTCGTTACAATGCGAATAAAGGACTTATGAACTTAGGGCTTGAGCCGAAGTTTGAAGAAGAAGAAATTAACCCAATCGTTTTAAATGGTTTACGTACAGATACGAAAAACCATGACTTCTTCTCTGTAAAAGGAAATGGTTACGTAAAAGCAACAAACGTTGAAAAGTTATCAGATGATGATTTTGTATTTAATTTTTAAATAAATCAAATTGAAAGAGCTGCCTTTATAAAAAAAGGTGGCTTTTTTGTATAGACAGTTTACATAATGTAATGATTGCGTGGCAATATTTTCATCTTACAAAAGTCCAATTTTTGAGAACTCATAATCAGTGAAAATAAAGAAAAAACACGGATTAAAGTTTTGTTTTTTGTATTTAGCAGTATGAGAGATTGCATAACTTATGTCAAAATGAATAAAAAATAATAAGAAGAGAGGTTTAATCCCACCTATATGTTCTTTTTCGGATTGAATTTTTTAATTACAGAAATATTGGCTCGAAAATTGCATTGATATTTAAAAAGAAAGGGAAGATTGTAATACTTGGTGTGGTATATACATTTTTTTGAAAACGCTTCCTTTTTGCTGTCAATTTTTATATGGAAATTAGATAGAGAAAGTAGGGGGAATGATAGGTGGGAAAAGTAGTTGGTTTAAAACGTTCATTAGGGCTTTGGTCAATTGTTATGCTAGGGGTCGGGTATATGACGCCGATGGTTGGGTTTGATACATTTGGAATCGTTTCTGAAAAAACGGACGGGCATGTTCCAGGAGCTTATCTGATTGCATTAGCAGGGATGTTGTTTACCGCTGCAAGCTACGGCAAAATGGTAAAGGTTTTTCCTACCGCAGGATCAGCTTATACGTATACACAGAAGACAATTAGTGCAAGGCTTGGATTTCTTGTTGGATGGTCCGCGTTATTGGATTATTTGTTTCTACCGATGGTGAACGCACTATTAACGAGAATTTATTTGTCAGCATTTTTTCCAAGTGTTCCTAATTGGATATGGGTCATTAGTTTTGTTCTACTGATTACACTTATAAATATTATTAGCGTAAATGTTACTGCTAACTTCAATACATTTTTAGTCATATTTCAAGTGCTAGTAATGGCCGTGTTTGTTTATTTAGTTATAAAAGGTTTATTAGCGGGAGAGGGAACAGGAGAAGTTTTTTCCATTCAGCCGTTTTTTCAATCAGATATACAAATATCACCGTTAGTTGCAGGTGCGACAATTCTTTGCTTTTCATTTTTAGGTTTTGATGCAGTAACTACATTTTCGGAAGAGACACCAAACGCGAAGAAGACAATTCCTCGAGCTATTTTTCTTACTGCTTTAATCGGTGGAATTTTATTCATTACTACTACGTATTTTACACAATCTTTTTTTCCGGATACATCTGTATTTAAAGATCAAGAATCAGCATCTCCAGAAATTGCGCTATATGTTGGTGGAAAACTATTTCAAGCTTTCTTTTTAGTAGGAACGCTTATGGGGACACTTGCGTCTGGTTTAGCTTCTCATACAAGTGTATCCAGATTATTGTATGTAATGGGTCGAGATAATGTAATTCCGAAGAAAATATTCGGATATATTCATCCTCGCTGGCGAACTCCAGTATATAACATTGTTATTGTAGGAGTTATATCTCTCTCCGCTGTATTCATTGATTTAGAAACGGCAGCATCTCTTATTAACTTTGGAGCGCTTATTGCGTTTACATTTGTTAATTTATCTGTAATTTTCTACTATGTAATTAAGCAAAAAAGATATAAAACGATAAAAGACCGTTTAAATTTCTTAGTTATGCCTATTTTAGGTGCTGGTACTGTAGCAGTACTATGGTTTAACCTCAATATTCATTCACTTATTTTGGGACTTTGCTGGGCTGTGATTGGAATTGGGTACCTTCTATATATTACAAATATGTTCCGTTCAGCTCCTCCGCAAATGCATTTTGAAGAAGTACAGGAAGTGTAATCATGCAGTATTGCATAACGTCATTCAAAGATTCATAAGTAGGAGTATAACACGATAGGATTAACATTGTATTTTCACTTGGCACGATTATTGCTTTGTACAATTAGTAAAAATATAAAGAGGGGTGTTATCGTGCCAATTTAATCAGAAAAATATACAAATACAGTTGAGCTTGAAAATTCTTTAGAGGAATTTCAGGAT
Organism: Bacillus cereus; assembly: GCA_002578045.1. Lineage (GTDB taxonomy): Bacteria > Bacillota > Bacilli > Bacillales > Bacillaceae_G > Bacillus_A > Bacillus_A cereus_AK. The sequence continues at coordinate 27,747 of NUMR01000007.1, read as the reverse complement.
ATATTAAAAGGGGTGCTTCATTTTTTACGTTATCCAGACGAAGTATTTGAATTTTTGAAAAAACAAATGCGTTTTTTAGAAGTAAGTATCTCTGTTCGAATGGATGATGGAACAACAAAGGTATTTCAAGGGTATCGCGCCTAAGAGGTTGGTTGCATATTTAACCTAAAGGAGGGTTCATATGAAATTGGATATTTTATTAGAAGAAGTGGAGAGACAACAAATCGGTTATTATTGCATTTTGTCAAATAGTCATCGTTATGATATAGCTGTTACATATTCACAACAGTTTCTTGGAAAAGCAATGGTTACCTCTATTCAAAATGGGAGAATGATTTTATTAAGTCAAGAAGATATTGTAGAGGAACAATATTGGGTACCGAGGTTAGGAATTGAAATAGAAGATGTAGAAGAGTTTCAAAGTTTTTTCCATATGATTCTTCAGTCGCAAAGGTTAGGGGAGCAATATTAATAGAATAAAAGAAGGGGATGAGTGATTTTGTATTATGAAATCGTTATGAGTCCATGCTATGGAACAATTGAAAAAGTGTCTATTGATAAGGATTCTCGAATTTATGAATGGGAGCCATTATTTTCTATTAAAGGTATGAATGGTAAGCTGGAAGTAATTAAGACGGGATGTAGCGGAGAAGTTCAATCTTTAGAAGTAGAGGAAGGGGATAAAGTAATTCCAGGTATGGTATTAGCGTATATTCAAGAAGATCTTTTCGTTAGTGGTAGTGATTAATGATAGAACTATCAGGAAGATGGAGGCGCTCATCTTCTTTTTTTTATTAAATAAAGTGAAACTTTAATCAGTGTGGGTTTTGTCCATCCCCCACGGATTATGAGCCCACACCAATNNTCGCATTTGCCGAATTTTGATACTGCCCGCAAATAGCGGGATAAAGGAAAAGTTTATTGTCAGACTAATTAAAAAAGTCTGTATTTAATGATACAATACAAATTAAATAGTTCAAAGGGGGAATAGCAGAATGTTTTCCATTGCTCGGAATAAAATTAGACCTATTGTTTCTCTACCTATTGATCAATCCGAAAAGGGGTGGAATATAGATGTTGAACATATAAAAGAACCTTTTCTATTTTTAAAAAGAGGAGAGAAATTATTTGCATACGTTCATGTCAAGGATCTGCTATCAAACAGTAAGGGATTCAATTCCAAGGTGTTGCTTTCAAATGCAGTTTCGCTAGATACAATATGTCATCTTAGTAAAAATATTTCTTTAACAGCCCTTTTTCAAATTATTGGAGCACCGATTGCCATAGTAAAAAATGAAATGGATGAGTTAATAGGATATATAAGAAGAGAGGATGTTTTTGCAGAACTATTTAAACAAGAGAATAAGAGTGTTGATATACTGAAGATTATTTTAACGTCTATTCCAATGGGGATTTTTGTAGTGGACCGTGAAAAGAAAATTGTTAATTGCAATGAATCTGGTTTGAAGATGATTAAATCTACACCTGAAAAAGTGATGAATGTACCAGCAGAACAGATTTTTAACGAAGAACATATTCATAACGTATTTGCAACGGGAAAGACAATTTTGAATCAATTACAAATCACAAATGAGATGGGGGTATTGGTTGACTACAGTCCCATCCCAAACTTCGATCAATGCATTGAAGGAATGGTTATTATCGTACAAGATTTGCCGATGGTTGAAGAAATGGCAATGGAAATTGAATATATAAAGGATTTAAATAAAGATTTACATGCAATCTTGTCTAGTATTTATGATGAAATATTAGTTGTTAATCATAAAGGGGAATTAATCCGTTATAGTGAGACCATTATCAACGATTTCTGGGGAAGTAATTTAAAAGATCTTTTAGGAAAAAATCTTTTAGATCTAGAAAAAAAGGGGTTATTTAGTCCATCTGTTACGCGATTAGTGCTGGAACAACAAAAAAAGGTATCCGTTGTACAAGAAACAAAAAACGGAAGGAAAATATTAGCGGTTGGAAATCCTGTATTTAATGAAAGTGGAGAGCTTCATCGTATTATTATTGCCTCAAGAGATATTACAGAAGCAACGCGGTTGAAGACGGAATTACATGAGATAAAGAAGATATCAGAGCAATATAAGAAGGAATTGGATAATTTTAAAAATAAAGATCGTTTTCGTAAGAAACTTATTTATTGTAGTCCGAAAATGGAGCAAATTATTAACCAAGCTAAAAAAATAGCAGATTTTTCTTCCAATGTTCTTATTTCTGGAGAATCGGGCGTCGGGAAAGAAGTAATTGCTCAAGCAATTCATCAACTTGGAAATCGATCTTCAAAGCCATTTTTAAAATTAAATTGTGGTGCAATTCCAGAATCTTTGTTAGAAAGTGAACTATTTGGTTATACAAAAGGTGCCTTTACAGGAGCTGATAAAAATGGAAAAGAAGGTTATTTTAAGCGGGCTGATCAAGGTATTTTGTTTTTAGATGAAATTGGAGAAATGCCCTTACATTTGCAAGTAAAATTACTTAGAGTTCTACAGGAACAAGAGGTAATTCCTATAGGAAGTACAATACCTACGAAAATAAATGTGCAAATCATTGCCGCTACAAATAAAAGTCTTGAAAAGATGGTAGAGGCAGGAACGTTCCGTGAAGATTTATTTTATCGCTTAAATGTAATTCCATTGCAAGTTCCTCCTCTACGAGAGCGAATGGAAGATGTTCCAGTACTTGCCTTTCATTTCTTACAACAGTTAAATGAAAAATATAATAAAAATTATCATTTAACTCCGGATGCACTTAACTTACTAGAGTTTTATTCATGGCCAGGAAATGTACGCGAATTACAAAATATGATTGAACGTTTAGTAGTATCAGCAGACGATCCAGTAATTGAAGCTGAGTTTGTTAGTAAGTTTTTAACACCAGGTTATGACTTTAAAAAATCAAAACCAGTTATTACAAGAGTATTACCGTTACAAGAAGCACTACATTCGGTAGAAGAACAATTGATTTTACTTGCAATGAAGCAGTATAAAACAACGACTAAGGCTGCAAAAGCTCTTGGCATCAGCCAATCTTCAGTGAGTCGAAAATATCAAAAAATTGTTAGTGAAAAAGGGATACCAGCTGATATAATTTCTTATTCCTAAAAAAGGAGAACGTCATATAGACTTCTCTTTTTTGTTCGTTTCCAAAGTTTTCCGCTATTCGTGGGTAATGGCACTAATTGCTGTTCTGTCTTATGCAAAATGGAATAGCGTATGCAAAAATGCATAATTCTTTTTTGTTACATGTAAGAATATAGTTAGTTTGTATAGGATTCCTTTGTATTTTAAATATTGGCATGAAAATTGCTTATGTAATAGATGAACGATTGACAAAGGGGGATTTAATATAGTGCTAGATTTAAAAATGTATGTAAACGGCGAATGGAGAGAGTCTAGTAATCAAGAAAAAAGAACCATTATTAACCCTGCGAATGGTAAGGTTATAGCATATGCACCGGAAGGAACAGTTAAGGATGCAAAATACGCGATTGAAGTGGCAAGAGCGACTTTTGATAGCGGAATTTGGTCAGAAACATCTGCTACTGAAAGGGCATCTTATTTATTTAAAATAGCAGATGAGATTGATAAAAATATGGAAGAGTTAGTGTGTCTTGAAACAATGGATAATGGAAAAACACACCGTGAGGCAGAAGGAGATATTGGAGATGCAGCGGCTTGTTTTCGCTATTACGCGGGGATGATTACAAAGCCAGATGGACAAACATATCATGTAGCCGATCCGATGCAAGCAATGGTTGTAAGAGAACCAGTTGGTGTTTGTGGATTAATTGTTCCATGGAATTATCCGTTACTGATGAGTGTATGGAAACTTGCACCTGCTTTAGCAGCTGGAAATACAATTGTGTTTAAACCTTCTGAAGTGACACCGATTACTGCAACGAAGTTATTCGAAATCCTTGAGAAAGTAGAGTTACCACAAGGTGTTGCCAATATGGTGATGGGGGCAGGGCCAACAGTAGGGAATGAAATTGCAGCAAGTAATAAAGTGGATATGATTTCTTTTACGGGTGGAACCAAAACAGGTAAGCACATTATGAGAACAGCAGCAGATAATATGAAAAAGATTTCTCTAGAACTTGGAGGGAAATCTCCAAATATTATTTTTGCAGATGCAGATTTAGAAACAGCCATTGATTATGCTCTATTTGGTATTTATGCAGGTAGCGGACAGGTATGTTCAGCAGGATCGAGAATCCTTGTTGAAGAAAGCGTTTACGATAAATTTGTTAATAATTTTGTAGAGAGAGCGCAGCAAATTAATGTTGGGCCTGGTGATAATCCAGAATCAGAAATGGGGCCACTTGTAAGTCAAGAACATATGGAAAAAGTATTACGCTACATTGAAATTGGGAAAGACGAAGGCGCAGACATCGCTTGTGGAGGTAAGCGAATACTGGCGGATGGAAAAGGCGACGGTTTCTTTATCGAACCAACGGTCTTTGTCAATGTAAAACCCGATATGCGCATTGTACAGGAAGAAATTTTTGGGCCTGTTGCAGTAATTCAAAAGTTTAAAAATGAACAGGAAGCAATTGAGTTAGCAAACGGTACAGATTATGGATTAGCTGGAGGCGTATTTACGGTTGATGGCGCAAAAGCAATGCGCGTGATTCGCAAGCTTCGCGCAGGAATTACGTGGATTAATAGTTATCATCCAACATACAATGAGGCGCCTTGGGGCGGATATAAGCAAAGTGGTATAGGTCGTAGCCTAGGAACGTTTGGTTTAGAAGAATTTCAAGAAATTAAGCAGATTAATATAAATCTAGAAGTAGAGCCTATTGGTTGGTTTGCAAATAAAAAGAATGTAGGAGTGAAATAAATGGGAACGAATGTAAAAAATAAATTGAATGAGCAGGATGTAAAAGATTCAAATGTAAATGAGTATATTGCGAAAACACTACAGTTAATTGGAAAAGAAAAGGTCTCTGAAGAAGAGGCAAATTGGATTCAAAAAGAAACAGTAGATGGATTTAGAGAGCATGTGAACCCTGGTTTCCTTGCCTATAGAAAAACGGTAACAAAGGATGGACAATTTGCAGCAGTAGAATGGTCTGATGAAGGATCTTGCTTTATGGATATTAATGGTAAAAAGTATATTGACTGTTTAGGTGGATTCGGAATTTACAATGTTGGTCACCGTAATCCAAAAGTAGTAAAAGCTGTAACAGATCAATTGAAGCGTCAAGCATTGCACAGTCAAGATTTACTAGATCCACTTCGAGCAATTCTTGCAAAGATTTTAGCGGACATTACACCTGGTGATTTGAAATACGCCTTCTTTACAAATAGTGGAACAGAAAGTGTAGAGGCAGCATTAAAACTAGCAAAAATGTACAGTGAACGAACAACTTTCATTTCTACAACTCGTGCTTTTCATGGTAAGAGCCTTGGTTCTTTATCCGGAACGGCAAAAGGAATGTTCCGTAAGCCATTTTTGCCATTAATTCCAGGTTTCCGTCACGTTCCGTTTGGTGATATTGAGATGATGAGAAAAACATTTGAGACATGTGCATTAGTGGGAGAAGATGTTGCAGCAGTTATTTTAGAGCCAATTCAAGGGGAAGGGGGAATTATTTTACCGCCAGAAAATTATTTGAAACAAGTACGAGAACTTTGTGATGAGTTTGGATCGCTCCTTATTTTTGATGAAGTGCAAACTGGAATGGGACGTACAGGAAAAATGTTTGCCGCACAATTATATGATGTTGTGCCGGATATTATTTGTCTTGCGAAGGCCTTTGGTGGAGGCGTCATGCCAGCAGGAGCCATTGTTGCGAAAGAAAAAGTATTCAAAAGTTGGTTTGAAAATCCATTTATGCATACAACAACGTTTGGAGGAAATCCTCTTGCATGTGCTGCTGCAATTGCAACAATTCATGTATTATTGGAAGAGAAATTACCGGAACGTGCTGCGGAAGTTGGGGAGTATTTCTTAAAGGGATTGAAACAAGCAGCAGAAGGACACGAAGATAAAATTTTTGAAATTCGTGGTCAAGGTTTAATGATTGGTATTGAATTCCATAAAGACGAGATTGGTTATGAAGTGTCAAAGGCAATGTTCGATCAAGGTATTCTTGTTGCAGGAACATTGATTAACTCAAAAACAATTCGTATTGAACCATCTCTTACAATTAGTTATGAAGAGGTAGATACAGTCATTAATACGTTTAAATCTGTACTAGCGCAGGTAAAAGTAAAATAATTTTTATGTAGGACTATATGTGAATGTAAACGAGTAAAACCATCATGTTGCTACGTGTAATGGGGTTACTCGTTTTTATTACATTTTATTTGTAAGTATTTACATATACCCTGCCTTAGTGTACTATTTATCTAGTACACTAAGGCAGAAGGAGGGAAGAAATGAAAATCGAATTTTCTCCAAATATACCAATTTATATTCAGGTAATGGAATACATAAAGAAAGAAATTGTAACAGGCCATTTATTGCCTGGCGATAAAATTCCCTCTGTACGCGAATTAGCGAGTGAATTACAAATAAATCCAAATACGATTCAGCGAACATTTCAAGAACTAGAACGGGATGCTGTTGTTGTAACACGTAGAGGAATGGGACGATATGTAACGATTGAAGGGGAGAAAATTATGGAGCTGCGCAAAGATATGTCGAAAGAATTACTTCATTCTTTTATAGATGGAATGGACAATTTAGGTTTTTCAGAAGAAGAGATTCTCTCTATTCTTCGTTCTTCATTAGAAGAGAAAAAGGAGGAGGAAGAATTACAAATTTATTAAAAATAGAAAATTTATGGAAGAGATATGAATTGAAAGCTGTAATTCGTGAATTAAATATAGAAATTACAGAAGGAAAGATTATAGGGCTCGTTGGAGATAACGGGAGCGGAAAAACGACGTTATTGAAAATGATTGCGGGCTTACAACATCCTTCTGAAGGGAGCATTACCATTAACGGTAAAAAAGTTGGATTAGAGACGAAAGAAATCGTTTCATTTTTGCCAGATAAGCCGATATTTGAAGAATGGATGACTGTAAAAGATGCTTTGTTTTTTTACATTAAGTAAAGTAATGCGCATGATATACGCGACATTAGGTAAACTCGTACCTAGAGGTTATTTTATAGATAAATTATTATATAAAGATGGATTGTTTTATGACGGGAGTTATTTATATCCCGAAAAATTTATGAATTTATATAGTTTTAGTTTTTCTATGGGAATATTTATTCTACTTGTTTATATAACAGGTCGCATCATCGACAAAAAGCTAGAAGTTTAAAGGAGGAATCAGCATTGGGAAACGTAGTAGTAAAACTAGAAAATGTTCGAAAAAGGATTGGTGGAACGGAAATTATTCGCGGTTTATCATTTGAGGTTCGTGAAGGAGAAGTTTACGGATTCCTTGGACCAAACGGTAGCGGTAAGACGACAACAATCCGTATGATGACAGGTCTTATTTCAATGACAGAAGGGGATATCACAATTTGTGGTCATAGTATTCGTACAGAGTGTGAAAAAGCATTAGAGCAAATTGGAGCGATTGTAGAAAATCCTGAGCTATATGATTATATGACAGGTATGCAAAACTTAAAACATTTTGCGAATATGGCTGTTACACCAATTAGTAAAGGGCGCATTAATGAGATTGTGAAATTGGTGGAATTAGAGCACGCAATTCATAAAAAGGTGAAAACATACTCACTTGGTATGAAACAACGTTTAGGAATCGCACAGGCGTTACTTCATCAACCAAAAATTTTAATTTTAGATGAGCCGACAAATGGATTAGATCCAGCTGGTATTCGCCAAATTCGTGATTATTTGCAGCGATTAGCGAAAGAAGAAAATATTGCAGTAATCGTATCAAGCCACTTATTAAGTGAAATCGAATTAATGTGTGACCGTGTCGTTATTATTAAACAAGGTGAGTTTGTACAAGAGTACAATTTACATGAACAAGCGAAACATGATGAGACGGTAGTTGTAGCTTTTGAAGTAGATGAAGTTCAGAAAGCGAATGAAATCATTAAAGGTAAAGCGCAAGGGAATGTAATCGTGGCATCTGTAACAAAAGAGAATATTCCACAGCTTGTAAAAAAACTTGTGCATGCTGATGTGCTTGTATATGGTGTTACTGTTCAAAATAAAACGTTAGAGGATGAGTTCTTAGCGATTACTGGGGGAGTGAAAGCGTAATGTTTAAATTAATTCAAAATGAATTTTTAAAGTTACATGCGAAAAAAGGTATGTATATATTAATCGGTGTAATTGCTTTATTGGAGATTTTAGGAGCAGTAGTAATGGCGAAATGGGGAGAAGCTGGTAGTTTAAATGGATCTTACTTAGATTTTGTAAATTCAGATATTGGCCTAATTATATTGTTTGCAACGATTTTTGGTATCGCAACAGCCTCTCGTACAATCACAGATGAATTCCAAAAAGGAACAATTAAGCAATTATTAATTCGTCCAAGAAAACGAATTACAGTTTTATTTTCTAAATATATTTCGGTTTTATTAACGATAGTATTTATCATATTTGTTAGTACGTTAATTGCAATGATTATTGGCGGGATTATAATGGACGGTAGTAAAACAGAGTTAACGTTAGCAATTGTATTAAAAACAATTGTATATCAACTTGTATCACCATTTTTCTTTGCTACGCTTGCCTTTTTCCTAGCAAATGTATTTAGAAAATCTGTATTGCCATTAATTATTACGTTGTTCTTCTTTTTCCTACAACAGCCAATTAAGATGATGCTTATGATGCTTGCAAAAGGCTCCGCAAAATTTGTTGTGCTTTTCCATTTAAATTTAAATGTTTACGATGGCAATAAATTAATTAATCGTGGTGCAGAACCACCATTTACAGAATTTACGTTTACAACTTCATTATTACTTGTGATCGCGTATATCGTTGTATTATTTGTAGCATCAAGCGCATTATTCCAAAAACGTGACGTATTATAATAAAAGAAATCCCCGCTTGTAAAAACGGGGATTTTTATTACATAACTTTCTACTAGATTGCAACGTGAAGAACAGTGATACGGTATTTTAAATAAAATGATTACTATATATTTTAAGAGATATGTTGTTTGAAAGTGATTGATAAAAATAGGAAGATTTTCAACTATATTCATATTATAATTTAGTTATCCTGCCATTTGTAGGAGAGCGGTTTTCTATAAAACATTAATTACAGTTTTATTTTAACTATCTTTGGAGGTGTTCAATATTGCAATATGCATTTTCACACATAAGGCTACGTAGCTTTTTTGGATGGATGATTATAGGTTTGTTCCTTACGATGATCCCATTAGGTCTATCAAATGTTTCTGAAAATACGTTTGAGGTTATTTCACAAATAACTGTATTTTTTGTATTTCCGTTATTTTGGTTATATGTTAAAACAAATAAAAATAATGTTGTATTTACAAGTTTTTTTGATAAGCCAAGTCGTTTACCGTGGGGATTAATTTTATTAGCGGCGGTAATGGGAATGATTTTTTCAGTTGGTATATCCCATATTCAATTTTACATATTAGCACATACGTTACCTAATTTCTTAGTGAGTATGTTAGAAGACGGAAATGTTATTAATACGAGTAACATATATATGACAATATTTACTTTCATTTCAGCATGTGTATTAGCGCCCATTATGGAAGAAGTTATTTTTAGGGGGTTCTTTTTACAGCGAATGGCTTATAAATGGGGGATTAAACGAGCTGTAATTATATCTTCACTTATTTTTGGTCTAGGACATTTTGATGTTATCGGTGCTTTCATGTTTGGTGTTGTTATGTGCCTATTATACATAAAGACGAAAAATATATGGACGAATATTGCTGTGCATGCTTTAAATAATTTGATTGCAACAAGTATGCAATTTGTAGGTAAAGAGGGAAGTGATGCAATCTCGATTACGGAATTGCAGGCACAAAGTAATTTATGGATCGGCATTGGCCTTGCGATTGTCGGGTTACTTTGGTTAATCCCTTACATTTGGAAACAATGGCTTATAGTAAAAGAAGTTGGTGTGCCACCGATTCGCTTCATAAATGAAGAAAAAGTAGTGAATGCATCAGAAGAAAATGAAATATATAGCCAAATGATCATAACGGATAGATTGATGGCTGTAGAATTACCAGATGAAGTAGTAAATAAGCTCCAGTTAGAGGAAAATGATTATGTAACAGTATCTGTAGAAGAAGATAAAATTGTTATAAAAAAGGCGCATGATAAATAATTAAAAAACATCTCTCCTGTATAAAAGGAGAGATGTTTTTTAATTGGTAATAATTTCTACACGGAAATTATTACCATTTTTCACATATTTAATATCTGTAACGATACGGACTGTTTTTAAAAGCTCCACTTTTTCACCAATTCGAGGGATGGTCGGAACATTGTCCCAAATACCAAGCAAGTCATCTAAATGTGCCGTTTTTTCATAAAACCAGATTTTCAATGTAAAGCCCCTTTCTCGAACTTTATGTATTTTAATACATAATATATTATTTTTATGCTTATTGTAAGGGGTTTTTTTATTTTTGTGAATAAATTTTCACTTTAATTAGTTGGGGGCATCCCCCCGCTGATTATTAGCCTTCACCAATCGGGCTATTACGAGCAGCCTGACTCCCACCTAATTTTTTTGCTCCAGCCGAATTTTGAGGTAGGAGTCTTACTGCCCGCAAATAGCGGGATAAAAATATATTAATCTTCTGGGAAGATATGTTCAATGTCCGGAGTAAGAGATACTTCTGATAATACGATATGAGAAACTGTCGTTGCATATGAAGAAACATCATTAATAAATTCTTCAAGTTCAACGAGTGAAGGAACAGAAATTTTTACAATGTAGCATAAGCTTCCTGTTACTCGGTAACAAAAACTTGCAGATGGATAAGACTGGATAAACTGTTGCATACGTGTTGTATCGCCATTTTTTAAAGTGATTTCTAAAATACAATCTAAAACAAGTCCTGCTTTTTTATAATCAATATCGATTGTATATTTTTGAATAATTCCTTCGCTTTCGAGCTTGCGAACACGTTCTGTAGTAGACGGAGCAGATAAATTTACTCGTTTTGCCAATTCGCGCATCGAAAGGCGACTATCATGGTATAATTCGTTTAAAATTTTTCGATCAACACGGTCTAGTTGCATTTGTAAATATACCTCCATTGAAATGATTTTTTTTGTAAAGGAAAAATATAAATTAAGATTCATATGAAATGTAAAGAGAACTTCGTTTATTTTACAATAAAATAGAAAGAAATAGGAGGGGAAATGATGGAGAGAATTTCATTATCAAATGTAGGAGGTACAAAGTTTCAAAAGTTATTAGGTCATAATCCGGACGGGACAGAGTATAGTGCAGAGGACATTCACAATATGACGCTTGTAAACTTACATGATGAATTTGCTACGATTGTTACGACCAAAGAAACATTAAAATTATTTTAAGAAAATAATTTCTGAATTATGTGGAAAAAAATAAGAATATTTCGTATAATTTAAGTATAATTATTTTGAAAATAGGGGTGTCATCATATGAAGCGAATTCCAGTAAAGAGAATAGAAGAAGTACTTGTTTTAGCAGGAGATGATAAACAAAAGCAAAGAGAGTTTTATGAATTGCTTTTAACAACGGAATTTTATGTTGCTGGCTCTGTAGAAGCAGAGGATGGAGCTACAGAAGGGACGCTTCGATTACGCCATTTCCAAGGGGAAGGACGATGGATTGTTCCGTTTTTTACACAATTGGAATTTGTAAAAGATGTGTTACCAGAAGGGACACCCCTTGTTAAGATACGTGGAAAAGAATTATTTGGTAGCATCGAGAAAGATGCTACAGCTGTATTAAATGTTGGTACTGATATAAGTAAAACATTTATTCCAGAAGAAATTGCAGATATCGCATCAGGACGGATCTTTAATTATTATAAGTAAAAGGAAAAGCTTAATTGCTCTTCCTTTTTAATTTGAACATGGAGTGGCTACACCGGAAGAAATAGAGAGTGTTTTACTAGTTGTATGTATTGTTGCTGTAGCTCCAAGGGGAATACCGATGTTTGGACTTATATGCCCAATCGGTAAACCGAATAGTACAGGTATATGATATGGTGTGAAATATTCATATAATATTGTTTGCAATGATTGGGATGGTTTAGAAGGAGTGCAGTCATGACAACTTGAAAAAATAACGCCATTGCATTCATTAAACTTTCCAGATAAAAGTAGTTGATTTAACATACGATCAATGCAATAAGGTTCTTCTCCTATATCTTCAAGCAATAGAAGTTTATTAGTTGTATTTATTTCATAGGGCGAACCGATTATACTCGTTAAAACAGCTAAATTCCCTCCGACTAATGTGCCTGTAACTGTACATGGTGAGCTAGGTACGATACATTCTGATGCAGATAAGATAGATGAATACGGGTGGAAAAGCTGATTGAAAGAAGATAAAGAGAGAGAATCTATACCTTTTCCTATTTCTTCAATCATTGGACCATGAAACGTAACAAGCTTTGCATAGCGTGAAAAAGCAGTATGTAAAGCTGTAATATCGCTATATCCCCAAAAGATTTTTGGATTTTGTTGAATGATTTCATATTGAATGTGAGGGAGGAGACGAGCACTTCCATAACCACCTCGTGCACAAAAGATTGCCCTTACTTCATTATTTATAAAAGCTTCATGTATATCATCAAGACGAATTTGGTCACGTCCAGCTAAATATCCATACTTCTCATAAACACTATTCCCAATTATGACGGATAACCCCATCTCTTGTAACACATCCGCCCCTTTTAATACATTTTCAATTGTAGGTGGACCAGATGGTGCAATAATCATTACTGTATCATCTTGTTTTAACGCATTTGGATAAATCATTGTTCTCATCCTCCTTTTCTTTCAATATATTCGCTTTATATGAAGTTCAACCCTTGTAAAAGAAGGGGAAAGCTTGTCAAATAAAGAAGATAGAAGGAGATAGGAGGGAAGATGATGTTGACAAGTCGAGTAATAGACATATTGCAAATGAAGTATCCCATCATTCAAGCAGGTATGGCAGGTGCGATTACAACGCCAGAACTTGTTGCAGCTGTAAGTAATAGCGGAGGATTAGGAACACTTGGAGCAGGCTATATGAGCCCGGAACAAATTCGTGAAGCGATTCACAAAATAAGGAAATTAACGAATCAGCCTTTCGGTGTTAATTTACTTTTAACGAAAGAGATACAGATAGAAAAAGAGAAGGTAAACGAGGCGAAAGCTTTACTTAGTGAAGTAAATAGAGAATTAGGTATAAAGGAAGAAGATGTATTAAAGCTTCCCAAAAGCTATAAAGAACAATTACAAGTACTATTAGAAGAAAAGGTACCGGTCGTTAGCTTTGCATTCCAAATGTTAGAAAAAGGAGAAATAAATGACTTAAAAAGAAGTGGAATAAAAGTCATCGGAACAGCTACCCATGTAGCAGAAGCGAAAGCACTTGCCGAGCTAGAGGTAGATATAATCGTCGGTCAAGGTAGTGAGGCAGGAGGGCATAGAGGAACGTTTATCGGGAAAGAACAAGATGCTATGATTGGTACGTTTGCATTAATCCCGCAATTAGTAGCAGCAGTACCTCATATTCCAATTGTTGCAGCAGGTGGTGTGATGAATGGACAAGGGGTTGTTGCGGCATTTGCGTTAGGAGCGGAAGCTGTTCAAATGGGATCCGCCTTTTTAACGAGTGAAGAAAGTATTACACATGATGTGTATAAAGAGGCCATATTACAAAGTACAGATACGAGTACAACTGTAACCCGTGCGTTTTCTGGGAAATATGCACGGGGCATTCGTAATGAATTTATAGAGAAACATAAAGGAAAAGAAGAAGGGTTTCCGATGTATCCAGTGCAAAATGTATTAACCGCTAAAATACGCCAAGAAGCAGCGAAGCAAAATAAGGAAGAATATATGTCGCTTTGGGCGGGACAAGCATCATCATTAGCGCAAATAGAGCCAGCTCAGCACGTAGTGGAGCGGGTCATGAAAGAAGCGGAGAACGTAATGGAACAATTACAAAATGTATATGTAAAAAGACCACTTGAGTAATTCAAGCGGTCTTTTCATTAGTTTGCTTTATAAAATTGTTGAATCGCTTCGTCGATGTAGACCCAGCCTTTCCAACCTAAGTGCATATGATCTTTTAAGAAGTATTTATCATACTCATGATTGGAGAAGTCGGCAATTGGAAAACCAGCTTTCTCAATTTGTTCATGAACTTTCTTATAGTACGCTTCGCGTCGTTCTTTCGGGAATCCAGCGTAATCATACCAAGGACCTTTTACAGGAACAGAAATGAAGAGTGGTTTTGCCCCAGATTGTTTTAATAAATCAAGTACAATTTGCAAATCTTCATATTCTGGCGATTGGTCATAAGTATCATTTTTCAAGTATCCTTCACGTTGCTTTAATTTTTTCTTAATTTTTCTATTGAAGTAACCATCTTCGATACCGTATTCGTTAGACCCTGATTCTGCTGCACCTGTTTGATCTGCATGTTTACGAGCTTCTGCCCAGTCCATTTGTTTTAATGAAGGGTCAAGTTTTACTTTATGCGGTTTAATATCAAACATTGCTGTAAATAAATCTTTACGATCTAAAATGTTACGATAAATATAAGTGAAAGGTTTAGCAGCAAGTGCTTTTACTTTATGCTTCGTATCATCATAAGCGATACCTTCAAGCGAGATGTTAAGTAAAGTTTCTTTCTTAACAATCTCAAAGTTTAATAAGCGCTTTGCAATTTGTTTTTTCATTGCAGGTTTTAAATCACCGTTGAAAATGAAGTGGTAAGCTTGTTGTTTTGAAAAGTTAGGTGCAAAGTGTGTTTCATCAATACCTTGTGGTACAAACCATTGCGGAGAAAGAACGAATACTATTTTCTTATCTTTTAATTGATTCATTGTAGATGCAAAGTTTAACACATGTACAAGGTCTTGTGTCCCGCCGCGTCCAAGAAGGAATGGTGTGAACCCTTCAGGCTTTACTTTGAAATAATTCGATGGATGGAAAGCATCCATACGTGCGAATTCCGATGAACCGTACATCGGCAGATATTTTGGATTTGCTAACATCTTTTGCTGTAAAATCATACTTTGAATCTTTTCTTCTCTTAAAGAAGTAGCAGCTTCTTCTACTTTTTCATCACTTACAAGTGGAAGTAGGAAGCGCGTTGGAATAAGTAAGAATACAGCAAAAAGGGCCAATGCTAAAAGCATCGGACCAAATTTTGCTTTGCTCATCGGATTTCTTCCAACTTCTTAATAACCATGTTTGGTGTAGCCCACTCGTCACGGTCAAAATCAGAAATAGAAACTTCAATATTTAAACGCTCTTGAAATTCAACTAATAAAGATACTACAGCGAAAGAATCAAGAATACCTTCTTCAAATAATTGAACATCTAAGTTTTCTTTCACAATATCGTTTTCACATACTTCTTCTAAAATATCTAATACTTGCTCTTTGAATTCTGCCATTTAAAAAATCTCCTTTATATCCGAAATATATTATATGTGCAACTTCTTAATGGAATAAGAAGGGTGCATTAAAAGTATCTGTTAAGGTGTCCAGAGAAAATTAGGAAACCGAAACATACGACGTGGAACGTAATTACAATCGCAAGGACGTGTGTAAATTTATTATTTGGCCAAAACTTCTGCTTCTTGTTTTTTCGTTCGAAAATATCGAATAAGATAAACAAAGCAGCGTGATAAAGACCATAAATAATGTATTGGTACACATGCTCACCAGTAATATGCCATATTCCCATAATGAAAAAGTTTAAAAATGCACCGATATACGAAATTGTGTACCGATTTTTAATTAACTTTTTCTTCGTTGCAAAAAAGACGAAGCGCATGTAAATAAAGTCACGGAACCAGAATGATAAACTCATGTGCCAGCGGTTCCAGAAGTCTTTAATGTTGCGGCTAATGAATGGCTTATTAAAGTTTTCTGGCGTTTTAATCCCCATCATATAACTTACGCCAATTACAAATGAGCTATAACCAGCAAAGTCGAAGAATAAATATAAGCTATAGCTATACATGTAAATCATATTTGAAAGGATTGTATCTTGCTGGGCGAATGCCGGATCCATGAAATATTGCTTTATTAAGTAAGCGATAATAAATTTATACAAGAAACCTTGGAAAATACGGTTTAGGCCTGTATATAGTAAGTTCTCATATTCTTCCGCGCTAGGTGGTTTTTGAATATCTTTTTGGAATCTTCGGTAACGATCAATAGGTCCTGTTGAGATAGCTGGGAAAAATAAAACAAATTCCCAAAAATTAAAGAAGGAAAGTTCTTTAATTAAGCCATCGCGAACTTCGAATACCATTTGTACTGCTCTAAATGTTACATAGGACATTCCTAAAAATACTACAAACTTTAATTCAGGTACAAACGGTGCGATTTTTGCCAAAATAAGTGGCAAAATTGATAAAATAACGGCTATACAAAATGTGAATGTACTATTATTTTGTTTTCTTAAGAGTAAATAGCCTTTAATAAGGGCATATTGCCAAATAATAAATGCGGCTAACATAATCGCTTGCTTCGGTTTATCCGAGAAGATAATAGCAATCATGACTAATGTTAAAACGGCATTATATTTACGCAACATTTTACCTTTTAATCCAGCAATGATAGTAGGTATTAATAAAATGCCCACTACAGCGAAAAAATAAAATGATCCATATGCGGTCATGCTGTAACCTCACTCAATAATTTTTTGCGATCTACCTTTCCATTTGGTGTCATTGGAATAGAAGATTGATACATGAATTTACGTGGAATCATGTAATTTGGTAATCGCTCATTGAGTTCTTTTTTGATTGCAGATGTTAATTTGAATTCTTTTTCAAACGAATGCTTTCCAGGAACAACAACCGCTAATAAATAATCGTATTTTTCACCTTTTTTAATTGGAACAATAACTGCTCCTTCTACGTAAGAACATGCACGAAGATGATGCTCAATTTCTTCTAATTCCATTCGATAGCCATGAAGCTTAATTTGGAAATCAAGACGACCATTATAGAATAGAAGCCCATTTTCAACATAGCCAGCATCGCCTGTTTTATAGGCGCGCTCACCGTCAATCATAGTAAATGCTTTTTCTGTTAATGCAGGGCTTCCTAAATAACCAACGCTTACGCTTGGACCGACAATTACGATTTCACCTTTTTCACCATCAGATGCAAGCGTGCCATCTTCCTTCATAATAAGAAGGCGACAGTCTGATTTACAGTAGCCAACTGGAAGTGATTTGTATTGATCAAGAACTTCTGCTGTAACGTGAATACCTGTTACAGCAACTGTAGCTTCTGTTGGACCGTACGTATTCATAATTGTGGCTTTCGGGAAACGCTCAATTAATTTTCTAGCTACTTCATTTGGCAACACTTCACCGCAGAATAAGAATGTTTTCATGTTTGGTAGCATACTCTCAGAGAAAGATGCTTCCATTACACACATTTCAGCGAAAGATGGTGTTGAAGTCCATACTTGAATATCCGATTGTTCTAAAGAAGCAAACAAGTCTTTTGGACGTGCAATCATATCTTTATCGATTGCACAAAGTGTACCACCTGTTACTAATGATGGGTAAATATCCATTACAGATAAATCGAATGAGAAAGGTGCTTGGTTTAAGAATACTTGCCCTGTTTGTAAGTTGAAATCTTCAACAGCCCATTTTGTAAAGCTTACAAGGCAGTTATAAGTAATCTGAACCCCTTTCGGATTACCTGTGCTTCCTGATGTGTAAATAATGTAGAAGTTCTCATCACCTTTTACCGCATGTTCAGGATTTGGAGTTTCCCCTTTATGAGTAAAGAAAATATCTTTTAAGTTGTCTTCACTTACAATGCGAACGGGTAAATCAGTTACAGTTACTTCTGTCCCTGATAAAAGTAATTTCGCACCAGAATTTTCAGCGATACGTTGTACACGCTCAGTTGGGATAGATAAATCTACAGGAATGTAAGCATGTCCAGCTTTCACACATCCTAAAAAGTTAATAATCATTTCAGGTTGCATATGGCCATACACCATAATTGGTGAACGATCATCTGGATACTCAGAAGAAATCCAATGTGCTAACGCATCAGAATCTTCCTTTAATTGTTTATACGTAATTTTCGCATCTCGCCAAACAAAAGCGGTTTGATTTGGCGTTTCTGCAGCCCACTTTTCAATTTGTTCTAATAACTTCATAACGTTCCCACCCTAGAATTCATTGTAAATAAATGTACTTGTGTTTGTATCATGGAATCCATACAACCAAAGTAATGCAAATAAAATTGCAAGATAATAAACCGTCTTTGCAACCCATTGTGTGAGTGGTCGAGACCATATCTCTTTTAATCTTTCCATGTCTTTCCCTCTCTTAATGAAATAATAGTTCTTTGTAGGTATCATGTCCTACATTATTGTGAAAAAAACAAAATTCCACATTTTAGGTAAAAATAAGACAAAAGGCTCTGTTCTGATATTAGCATTAAATACTAAAAAAGAAAATCCCTAACTTAGCAATTATATTACATTTGGCATGAATTTGTAATGGGGTTGACATGTAAATAGACAGTAGATTGTGTGAATGTATAAAAGTGGCCTGGAAGAATGTATAGAAATGCAATGTTTGTATCTTTCAATCCTTCATAGTTAATTTATGAAGTGCTAAAGTTTCTTAAAAGGAGGGATTTCTGATGAAGAGCGTGTGGAAGGATCTTATTTCAGAAGAAAATATTATGAAATGGAGACGACATTTCCATAAGTATCCGGAATTATCGTTTCATGAAAAAGAAACTTCGCAATTTATATATGATACGTTATGTTCATTTTCTTCTTTTGAAGTAATGAGGCCCACGAAGTATAGTGTACTAGCAATTAAGAGGGGCGTGGAACAAGGGAAAGTAGTTGCGATTCGAGCGGATATAGATGCGTTGCCAATTCAAGAGGAGACAAGTAAATCTTATACGTCTGTGAATAAAGGGATTATGCATGCATGTGGACATGATGCACATACAGCCATTTTGTTAAGTGCAGCAGAGGCGCTGTCAAATATGAAGGAAGAGTTTGTAGGAGAAATTCGTCTATTCTTTCAGCATGCAGAAGAAGTATATCCTGGCGGTGGGCAGGATATGGTTGGGGCTGGTGTTATGGAAGGGGTCGATTATGTAATAGGTTTACATGTTATGTCTGGTTTGGAAAGCGGAAAGATAGGAATTGTATATGGGCCGATGATGGCAGCACCAGACGTATTTACAGTTGAAATTCAAGGCAAAGGAGGGCATGCAGCGCGGCCAGAAGAAACGATAGATCCTATTGCTATCGGAGCACAGATCATTACAAATTTACAACATATTGTATCAAGAAATACAAATGCTTTTATGCAAAGGGTAGTTTCTGTTACGCAATTTCATGGAGGAATGGCAGATAATATTATTCCGAATACAGCAATTTTGATGGGAACTGTGCGTTCTTTTAATCAAACATTAAGAATAGAAGCAGAAGCGAAAATTGAGCAAATCGTGAAAGGAATTACAAAAGCACATGGAGGAGATTATACATATACGTATCGTTACGGATATGATCCGGTTATTAATAATGAATATATTACAAAAGTGGTAGAAGAAAGCGCACTACATTTATTCGGGAATGAGCGTGTTGTGAGACTTGAACCTTCTATGGGTGGAGAAGATTTTTCAGCATATTTAAGAAAAGCACCAGGTTGTTTTATTAAATTAGGAACGGGTAATAAAAATATAGATACTTGTTATCCACACCATCATCCAAAGTTTGATGTGGACGAATCGGCATTAATTTATGGAGTGGAACTATTTTTAGAGACAGCCATAAGATTACTAAAATCATAGAAAAATATAAAGTGAAACTTTAATCAGTGAGGGTTTTGCCTATCCCCCACTGATTATGAGCCCACAAATAGCAGGACAAAAAAGGCAACTGCATTCTATGCAGTTGCCTTCATTTCTTTCCGTCAGAGAGGGCTGAGAAAGAACTATGCTCATTTATAGCATATGAATAGCTGGCGGAGAAGCTTGTACATTTTAACTATTTTTTTTAAAAAAGTTATTGACTTTGATAATCAATTTCAATTAATCTAATGGTGTAGTTGGTGTTGATAATCATTATCAATGGGATAGATGAGAAATGTTAATGAGAAAAAAATTTCACCTTCTACGGAGAGGATTAAAAGATACAGTGAAACTTTAATTAGTGGGGGTTTTGCCCATTCCCCACTGATTATGAGCCNNTCGCATTCGCCGAATTTTGATGTGGGAGTCTTACTTCACACAAATAGCGGGATAAAAATAAAAATCTTGATCGGCATATTGAATGGTAACGAAGTGTAATACGTTTTCAATATGTAGGCGAGAAGAATACAATACAAACAGATAAAGTGATACATAGTAAAGGGAGAGGTTCAGTTGAGCAAGTTAGTAATGATTTATGCTAGTATGAGTGGAAATACCGAGGAAATGGCTGATCATATTGCAGGTGCAATTCGTGAAACAGGAAATGAAATTGAAGTCATTGATATTATGGATTCACCAGAAGCTTCTATGTTAGAACAGTACGATGGAATTATTTTAGGCGCTTACACATGGGGAGATGGTGATCTTCCTGATGATTTCTTAGATTTCTATGATGCAATGGATTCCATTGATTTAGCGGGTAAAAAAGCAGCGGCATTCGGTTCTTGTGATTCGGCTTATCCGAAATACGGTGTAGCGGTTGATATTTTAATAGAAAAGCTGCAGGAGCGCGGAGCGGCAGTTGTGTTAGAAGGACTAAAAGTAGAATTAACGCCAGAAGATGAAGATGTAGAAAAATGTTTACAGTTCGGAGTTGAATTTGTAAAACACCTTTCTTAATGACAGAAGGGAGATGAAGAGTAAGTGCATGAGAAAATCGCAATCAAAACGATGACAGATTATCATTTGTATGATTTTATGCGTTGTCCACATAAATTTTATTTTCGTCATATAAAAAGAAGAGAACCTTCTTCGTTTGAATGGCAACAAATCGCACAAATGATTGTGAATCGAATTATTAATGAATACTACACGCTACCCGCGGGTCAACAAACGAAAATCGTACTTTTAATATTAATAGAAAAGTATTGGAAAAAAGTAAGGATTAATATGTTTGCTTCGAAGACGGAGTATTATATTGTGTTAGCGAAGCTAACGGATCACTTGTTACAGTTTGTTGAAAGAGATGATAGTCAGACACCACCGTTATTTTTGTATGAAAAATTTCAAACATATACGGAAGAGTTAGGTGTCCACATGTCATTGACATTAGAAGTAGGTGAGTGGAGTACTGAGTCGTTTGTAATTAAAAAGTATGTTGTCGATGCGGATGAGGAAATGCTTGCTCTTTGTCAAAAGTTAATGACAGTATTCAGTTATAAAGCTTTCGGCATTCTTCCAGGCAAAATTGAAGTTATTAATTTAATAGAAGGAACTAAGTATGAGTACATTCCGAAACAGGAAGATATTACAACTGGAATGGCTGATTTATCTAGAATGAAAGAAATGTTGCAACAACCTGAGCACTATACAGAGCGTCATTTTCGTTCTGAGTGTATGAGTTGTGCGTTTCGTAGGGAATGCCAAGGGGAAGAAGTAAAAAAAGAAGCGAAGCAGAAGAAAAATATTGTACATTAAAGGATGCATTTTGCATCCTTTTTTCTTATTTAAAGGTTTTCATTTTGTTGACCAAGTTCTTTTTGAGCAATGTATAAATTTCCTTGCTCGACTTGTTTCTGTGTATGAACAGAATCACCTGCATATCCTTTTTCTGTTTTTACAGTCCTTTTTGAACGAGTGGAATCTTGTTTTTTCATATAATATATCACCTTTCCTTAAAAATAGACGAAAATGATGAGGACGAGTAATACAGCAGCGAAAATGGTAATGCCTATTAAAAACGAAGTGTTTTTATATTTAGGTGGCTTATGTACATCTTGCCGGTATCCAGGTGAAATTTCAGGGGCGAATTCTTCATCGATTGCTTGCTTTTTTTCTTTTTTGTCCATATGTATCTACCTTTCTTTTTCATTATGTTACACGTTAGAAGAAAAAATATGCATAAAGAAAACAGCCGCTCTATCGTTAGCGGCTGTTTTGCGTTGTATATTTTCGTTGTACTTGAAAGAGACGGATAAGTAGGAAGCTAGCGCCAAATGCTAGACCGGCAATAAGACCGATCCAATACCCTTTCGCTGCCCAGTCAGTATACGTTGCTAATACGTATCCAAGAGGTAGGCCTATTACCCAATAAGCGATTAATGTCATAAGTAAGGCAACATTTACGTCTTTATAACCACGCAGTGCGCCTTGTACGGGAGTTGCAATTGCATCTGAAATTTGAAATAAAATCGCAAATATAAGGAATTCCTTTGCGAAATGATGAACTTTTGCATCTGTCGTATAAATTGAAGCAATTTCATCATCAAAGAAGTAGAGAAGAATTGAATACAATAGGGCGAATGCAAGTGCTAACCCAATCCCGATAAATCCATATTGTTTTGCATTATTGTAACGTTTTGCTCCAACTTCAAATCCAACTGCTATTGTCATCGCCATTGCTAAACTTAGCGGAGTCATATATAACAAGGAAGCAAAGTTCATAGCGGCTTGATGTGCTGCGATAGTCGTCGTACTAAAATTACTCATCATAAGTGTTACAGCAGCGAAAATACTCGTTTCAAAAAAGATAGCAAATCCGATAGGGACGCCAAGCTTTAAGAATGCTTTCCAACTCGAAAGAGAAGGGTGGTATAATTGCTTAAAAATATTGAAAGAAGCAAAAGGCTCTTTCGTACGAATAATAATGACTGTAATAATTAAAATGCACCAATATGTTGCAGTGGAAGCAATTGCCGCTCCGACACCACCGAGTTTTGGAAAACCGAAGTTACCAAAAATTAATAAGTAATTTAATATTACGTTAATTGGTAATGATAGTAACGTAATGATCATCGTTGTGCGAGTTTTTCCTAATGCATCAATAAATCCACGCAAAACAGTGTAAGTGAATAAAGGGATAATTCCAATCGCGATAATACTTAAAAATTGTGCTGCAATACGTTCTACAGGTTCTTCTAAACGCATGCCGTTTAAAATAGGTGAAACAGCGAAGAAACCGATAAGGATAACAACGAAGCTAGCACAAACTGCTAAATAAACTGCTTGTATGACAACGTGAGGAACGTCCTCTTTTTTCTTGGATCCAACGAGCTGTGCAACAATTGGAGTAGTAGCCATTAAAATTCCTGTTAATCCCGTACTAACTGGAATCCATATACTTGTTCCAATCGCGACACCTGCTAAATCAATAGGACTTGCACGTCCTGACATTGTTGTATCGAAAAAACTCATTGCAAATAATGACATTTGCGTTACAAAAATCGGAAAAAATAGTAATACAAATTGCTTTAACTTTTGTGAGAATGTACTGGTTTCGTTCATAAAATCCCCTTTCCGCATAAAAAACAAACTCTTACTATCATACAATTTAATCAAAAAATAGAAAAGAAATACGCTCCTACAACATATGGAATCAATAAAAAAAGGATGCACTTTGAAAAGGGATAATGTATTATGATAAGGTGTGAAAAAATTACATATTATTTGTTATTAAGGAGGCACTATTTGTGGCTGATTGGTTAATTGGTTTAATCATGGGTGCTGTTGAAGGGTTAACAGAGTTTATACCAGTATCATCAACAGGACATATGATTTTAACAGGACACTTAATTGGATTTGAAGGCGAGAGAGCGAAAGTTTTTGAAGTTGTAATTCAATTGGGATCGATTTTAGCGGTTGTAGTTGTATTTTGGAAACGCTTATGGTCGTTAGTTGGAATTGGAAAAGTAAAAACAGGGCCATCGTTAAATTTATTACATATTATTATTGGGATGATTCCTGCTGGTGTACTTGGCGTATTATTCCATAGTGCTATTAAAGACGTTTTATTTGGAGCCGGACCGGTTGTTATTAGTTTAGTTGCTGGCGGTATTTTAATGATTGTTGCTGAGAAGTTTTCAAAACCAAGTACAGCAAGAACGTTAGATGAAATTACATATAAACAGGCATTTACAATTGGTATGTTCCAATGTTTAGCACTTTGGCCAGGATTCTCTCGTTCTGGTTCTACAATAAGTGGTGGTTTATTAGCTCGCGTGTCGCATACAGCGGCAGCTGAATATACGTTTATTTTAGCAGTACCGATGATGGTAGCTGCAAGTGGCTTAGATGTAATTAAAAGCTGGGATGTATTAAGCTCAGCAGATGTAACGTTATTTGTAACAGGATTTGTAACTGCATTCGTTGTTGCGATGCTTGCAATTGTTTCATTCTTAAAATTATTAGCTCGTGTCAAACTAACGCCGTTTGCTTATTACCGTTTCATTTTAGCCGCGGTATTCTATTTCTTCATTATGTAAAATAAAAACCTGCCGATTTCGGCAGGTTTTTATTTTACTATTTTTTCAATCATGCTTTCCATTACATGTTCCCAAAGAGACGTATCATCAGCTAATGTAGAACGGAAATTCGCATACATTTCTTTTTGTTTTTCTTCGAATGTTGGATCTTCTTTTTCAGGTAATGTAGCGCGCATTGAAGTTACTAATTTTTGTACTTTTGGAGTTCGTGGTCCCCAAACAGCTTGTTCCTTTCCGTCTTTATCAATGAAAATGAAGATTGGAATCGCACGTGCTGTTCCATTTGTTAAATATTGATCCATTAATTCTAAGTTTTCATCACGAATTAATAATCTCATATTAATATTTGCAACTTCAGAAATTCGTTTCATAACAGGTACGCATAAAAGGGCGTCACCACACCAATCAGCTGTTAATACGATAACACGCCAGCCATCATTTTGACGCTCTTCTAATACAGGAAGTAATTCATTTGGAATTAAAAAGTTATTGTAAATGTGTAGTAACTCGTATTGGTTTACTTTCATTTCATTCACATATGTATCAAAGGACATACCTTTATCAGCCCATTGTTGTAAGTTCATCAATAACACCTCTTTAGTATGATTTGCTTTCATTGTATCATGAAATATGTATTAAAAAACTACGGATTATAGGGAAACAAGGTGACAAAAAGTAAGAATTCATGTAAAATTATTAATAAGGTTTTTATTTAACTAAATGAAATAAAAGGAGCTGTCAAAGTTGTCTCAAAATCGAGAGCAATTAATGGAAGAACTATCGACAAATGTGTTTGCTATGTTTCGCACGTTACGTAATGATATTGGAAAAATATTTGGTGGTTACATACCGTGGAATGAATTCATTGTTCTTAGAATATTAAACCGTGCGAATAAAGAAATGGTATCACGTGTAGCGAATGAGTTAAATGTGTCGAATAGTCATATTACAGCTGTTACAGAAAAATTAATTAATAAAGGTTTTGTAACTCGTTCACGTTCTACATCAGATCGTCGAGTTGTGTATTTAGAGATTACAGAACAAGGAAAAGATTTAGTTGCGAAAATGGAAGGTGCGAAAAAACAATATTTACAAGAAAGATTTTCTGCGCTTTCAGAAAATGAAATGAATATAATGATTTCTATTTCAAAAAAACTTATTTAAGTAATTATAAACAAGAAAACGCTTACGCAATGAAAGAGAAGACCTTTCTTATATGTAGAAGGTCTTCTTTCACATGTAATAGATGATAAAAAATAAATTGTGTATGAAAAAAGATGGAGCGCCATACTACTAATAAAGGAAGGAGGGGGAAATATGACGAATCGTAATGGCAGTCAAGGAAGCGAGAATCAAGGTTCACCAAAGTCAGGACAGTTTAATCAAGAGTTTAGTACTGAATTTGAAACTGGTAACGATAATAAAGGAAAAGAATATCGTTCGAAAAAAGGAAGTAAATCAAAAAAGGAGTGAAATGATTCACCCCTTTTTTGATTTAAGATGCTGCAGATTGATCAGTATTATATTTTTCTTCTGATTTTGCAACAATCATTGCGCAAATTGCATCACCGGAAATATTGACAGCAGTCCTAGACATATCTAGAATGCGGTCAATACCGATAATTAAAGCGATACCTTCTACTGGTAGATTTACTTGGTTTAAAACCATCGTAAGCATTACAAGTCCAACACCTGGTACACCCGCAGTACCGATACTAGCTAGTACAGCAGTGAATACGACCATAGCTAATTGTGCTAATGTAAGTTCAACGCCGTATACTTGAGCGATAAAAACAGTTGCTACCCCTTGCATAATGGCAGTTCCATCCATATTAATCGTTGCACCTAGTGGTTGCACAAAAGAACTAATCGCTTTTGGAACTCCAAGCTTCTCTTGTGTCGTTTTCATTGCAAATGGAAGAGATGCATTAGAGCTAGATGTACTAAATCCAATCGCCATTACTGGTCCGAAATGTTTAAAGAAACGGACAATACTTTCTTTTGCTAATATCTTTAATAAGCCACCATATATGAAAATACCATGAATCATGAGTACCAACATAACGACAATCATATACTTGAACATCGCAGCGACGCCTGCAAGACCCATTTTACCAACGGATGAAGCGAGCAATCCGAATGTCCCAATTGGAGCTAATTTCATAACGAGATTAACAAGATACATCATTAATTCGTTGCCCTGTTCAAGCAATGAATGGATACCTTGAACTCGTTTTCCTAAAACAGCTAAACCGAGTCCAATCAATGCAGCAAAGGCAATAATTTGTAACATGTTACCATCAGCCATCGCTTCTGCTGGGTTGTCTGGCACGATGTTAAGTAGTGTGTCGACGAAAGATGTTTCAGGTTTTGCACCTTCATAAGTAAGACCTTCAGTTTTAAAATTACCCCCAGCACCAGGTTTAATGATAAGTGCAAGTATAATTGCAATCGAAATTGCAATCGCGGTTGTTGTAAGAAAGAATGAAATTGATTTTAAACCGATTCTTCCAAGTTGTTTCGGATCTCCAAGGCCGGCAGCACCAAGTACGATAGAAATGAACACAACAGGAACAACTAGCATTTTAATAAGTCGAATAAACAATTGACCAAGTGGGTTGAACACATATTGATTTAATGACTCAAAAATAGATGGAGCAGCTAAATTTAAAGTGAGTCCAACAACTAGACCGAGAAATAATGCAATTAAGATTGCTTTAGTTTGTTTCAATAAAATTCCCCCTTGTTTTTGTACAAATACTTTCTAAATTAATTGTACTGAAAAAAGACCTATTTTGACAATGTTTTCTGAATATTATGTATAAAAACATCTGTTTTCATATAATAGACTGATTTTGCTGAAACTAGGTAGAGAGAATTTATGTAGTTGAAAAAAAATAGACCATCACATAGGATGGTCAAGGGAAGGGACAATTTATGTCAATTTAATTAGGGATGGAAGCTATTCAAAGACACTGGGGAATGTCTTATAAATTAGGGAGGGAACAGCTTCGATACGTATACTATAAAAGNNTTTTAAGAAAAAGAAAAAGAAAAAGAGAACAAAAAATAAGACCATCATATAAAAGATGGTCAAGGGAAGGGGACGATAATTAGGGATGGAAGCCATTCAAAGACACTGGGGAATGTCTTATAAATTAGGGA